>DUDC01000224.1:416-1230 GCA_012959465.1 Planctomycetaceae bacterium | reverse complement strand
CAACGAAGCGATGAAGGCGGCGTCGGATCGAATCAGGAAGATATACGACTACTTCCATGATTTCGACTGGGAGAACTTCACCGAAGAAGAGCTCTACGAGCACTGGGACTTCATCAAAGAAATGAAGATGATGGGTACGGTGTTCCCCGATTTTGAAACGAATACCAAACGCCGAACGAACTGGGTTAGGACATTCAAGAGCCAGATGACCAGCTACACGTTCCGGTTTGCGAACGCCCAAAAAACGGCCGCGCCGTATGATGCTACTGGAATGGCTTACTGGAACAAAAGTGATGCCTCGACCCGAACGGGCCAGCAGATGCGAGGACCGGACGTGGGCAGGTTCTTCGATATCGACTTTTCGAATTGGGACTATCCCACAACCCAGCCGGCGAAGATCGAAAATCGAAAAGGCATGCTTACCCACCCGGCTTGGCTGATCGCTCACTCGCTGAACCTGGAGACCGACCCGGTGCGGCGTGGCAAGTGGGTCCGTGAAAAACTGCTCGCGGGCACTATTCCCGATGTGCCGATCACGGTGGATGCGGTAGTACCAGAGGATCATCACAAGACTCTGCGGGTACGTCTCGATCAGGCAACCTCGCAGGACTACTGCTGGAAGTGCCACAAAAAGATGAACCCACTGGGGGTGGCGTTCGAGGTTTATGACGACTTCGGCCGATACCGCACACAGGAACGTCTCGAACATCCGGACAACCTGATCAAGGAAGCCCCTCGCGAACGTGGACTCCACATCGACGGCAGGCCCGTTTATAAAACGCTGCCGGTGAATGCCAGGGGTTATCTGGATGGC
>DUDC01000224.1:0-293 GCA_012959465.1 Planctomycetaceae bacterium | reverse complement strand
CCATCATCCGTCATGCCTTCCGTTACTTTTTGGGGCGGAACGAAGTTCTATCCGATTCAGGAACCCTGATCGAAGCCGATCAGGCCTACGTCAATAGCGGCGGCAGCTTTGATGCTGTGATCGTGTCGTTGCTGACCTCTGACTCTTTCATCTACCGCAAACCGGCAGGGAAATAGTGATGGCGATCAATCGAAGAACCTTCCTGGGGAGATCAGCCCTGGGTGCCGGCAGCCTGGCGGTCTCGCCTTCTTTCAACCATCTCCTTGGTGCCACAAAACAGGGCGAGCATCCCC
>DUDC01000223.1 GCA_012959465.1 Planctomycetaceae bacterium | reverse complement strand
GTCCGATGTATGGACTCCGGCCAGGCATGCCGACTGTGGAATCTCAACCCGTTCATCCATTTTCATTTTCCTTGGGTTGAGCTGGAGGTTCCAGGTGTAGGAACATCCAACATGCGGCGGCCATCAGATACATCGACCCGAATAGTACCAGTACAGCATTCCAGCTGTTGTCACCAAACATTTCGAGTAGGGCAGGGCGATTGTCGATGAATGTTCGGAAGAACGGAACGGCCAGAGCCAACAGGCCGGCTCCAAAGTTGCCTACCATGTTCATGACGGCAAATACCGAAGCGACGTTGCGGCCACCCATGTCGATGGCGGCGGCGTACGAACAGGGTCCAGCAAATGTGGCAAAGAAGACGCCGGCGCCGATCGTCGCTGTCGCCCACGTCGCGTCCTCGATCCAATAGGCTGAAAAGACCAGGATGCCGCAGACTTGTGGTGGCTACACCGCGGCGAGCGAGATTCAAACTGCCAGTTCTCTTGAAAACCCAATCGGAAACCGAACCGCTCAGCAGAGAGGCGACGAACGCCAACAGAAGAAGAACTCCCAACAGCAAACCGGATTTTTCCTGGCTGACGTTGCGAGTCTCCTGAAGGTACGTGGCAAACCAACTGCCAAACCAAACCTGTCCGGCCGCTCGGAAGAACTGTTGGCAATTCAACATCCACAATGATAATGGCGTGGCGGAAAGAGGTGGTCGAGGTACTGCTTTCTTGCTGCCACCGCGAATTTTTTGTAATTCCGAATCGCTCACTCTGCTGTGTTCCGCAGGGTCGTCGCGAAACCACCAGTAGAATCCGGCCGCAATGATGAAGCCCGGGAGGGCGTAACTGACAAAGATTGTTTGCCATGACATGTATCGCAACAAGATGACGGTCAGGAATGCGGCGGCCGCCGCGCCAATTTGCATGGCCGCTGCCAAAACCGAACTCGCCCGAGCGCGTTCGGTGGCCGGGTACCAACGTGAAATCGCGATCGTGCTACAAGGGAAGATTCCTGCCTGCGAGATGCCCACCATCAATCGGCCGATCAGCAGGACGAGGAACCCGCCGCTCAATCCCCAACAAGCTGTCCCGACGGACCAAATGGTAATGTAGATCGGGATCATGACTCGGGTACCGAACAGCTGTCCGAGCAAACCGCCGGGTAGTTGGGCCAACGCGTAACTCCAAAAGAATGCCGGCCCGAGGATCATTCCCATTTGCTCCTCGCTGATGTGCAGCTCTCCGCGGATCGACTTTTCCGCCACGACCAGACATTGGCGACAGAGGTATGCCGACGCGGCAGCGCAGGCCAGCCAAAAAGAGAGCTCAAGTCGCGCGTGCGACCTGTAGGGTCGCAAGGATTTATCGGTGAGGTTCATATGTTTGGTTTTTCGCGAAACCGGACGCTAGCGCGTGCCGGCTGATGCATCAGCCGCTGGGCGCTAGCCCACGGTTCTGACAATGTCATTGTTGATTTCAATCGCTCACCAATTTCACCCACGAAACTTGCGTCACCAATTGGTTCAGTGAGGCAAAAGAAATGTGGGCATTGGTGGCGTGCTTAGGAGTCTTGTTTGCCGGGAACGTGGCGAGCGTCGCGTCACCGACGAGGAACACATTAAAATCCTTCGAGAGGTTGGCGTAGCCGGCCGTCGTGCCACAGAAACACATGTCGGTTGCATAACCGGTTAGCAGCACATGCCGCACTCCGTGCTGTTTGAGGAACTCTCGAAGTGGCGGGTAGCCGGCGCTGTCGTAGATGACCACATCATCTTCGAAAACAGTTACATCTTTCGTCACCGGAATCGGCAAGTCCCAGAAACCCGCATTGTTGAATCGAGGGCCAGCGTCGAGTCCCGGAAATTGTCGAAAGTAATCGATCACGGGTCTGTCGGTGGAGAGCTTGAGTGTTGCCGGTAGTGGTTGGCCCCGATAATCAAACGTCTTGAGTTTCTCCAGTAACTCGGCCCGGCCCTCTTTTCTTTGTTGCGCCGTCGGTTTCGAGTCAAAGCCGCGATACAGTTTCTTGCGGATCGGATCTTCGTGACCAGGCAAGCTATACATCACCAGTGCGACGTGCCCGCGGAGGCGTTTCAGGAACGGGTCGATGACTGTGCGAGTATGTTTAGCCGCTAGATGGCTCTTGTTGGGCGTGCAGAAATCACACACGCCAGCCGGTTCCGGTGTCTTCCAGCCTTGTCCGTCGTCGATACCCCAGGGGTGGACCATGATGAGAGCCGTGTTTTCGGCCGACAGACGGTTCGGCATTTCAATAATGCCTCTGGCGTTGTAAGAAAAACGCCAAGCCCGAACCGACAGCTCGCCCTGCCGGTCGTTTACTAGTACTGGGGCCTCGTACCGGTTCTCTTCCTCAACGGGCTGCACGAATTCCGGATAGTCGGCTAGCAATGGTTCTGGGTTTTTGATTCGAGTCAATATGTTTCGATAGATGCGTGGGGCGGAATCGGTGGAGTCTTGCCCCAACAGTGACTGGCAGTTCACTGACAGGACGGCGATCACCCACAGCTGAAACGTTGTCTGCAATAGAGTTCTCATGGCTCGTCTCCCAGATTCGCCGCGATTCGATCCAACGTGGTAATTTCCGCTCGGTCGCCAGCTTCCTTGGCCATATCGCAAATCAGCCGAACAATCTCAAATTTTGGGTCCTCGACCACAAGGCAGGACGGGTGAGCTAGAAAGTCGAAGACGCCCCCGGTCTCGATAGCCCAGGCGACACTTCGACGAGTGGCTTCGAGGAACCACTCCAGCTTCCATTTCTTCGAACGGAAGGCTGTCACATCGCTGATCGGGCTCAT
>DUDC01000222.1 GCA_012959465.1 Planctomycetaceae bacterium | reverse complement strand
CCTATTTTCAACGCCGCTTCACGCATCTGCTGGTCGATGAGTTTCAGGATACCGATCCAGTTCAAGCCGAGATCCTCGCCTACCTGACTTCAAGTAATCACGACGAGCAGAACTGGCAGCGATGTGTGCCGAACGGCGGATCGTTGTTTCTTGTCGGTGATCCGAAACAGTCCATCTATCGGTTTCGTCGGGCGGATATCGTCACGTACACCCAAGTCAAGGGGATTATTGAACGAACGGGCGGAGAGGTCCTCACGCTGTCCAGGAACTTTCGTTCCAATTCAGAACTGTTGACATGGGTCAACCCGGTTTTTGGAACACTGTTCGGCAATAGCGAATCGAAATACTCACCCGCCGCGGTCGAAATGCATTGTGGGCGGACCGAAGCTGCAATTGGCGAGATGAGCGGTGTCCATATTTCCCGAATTCCAGCCGATCTCGATCAAGAGGGAGCGGCAGTTTACGACGCAAACGTCATCGCCCGCTACATCCACAACTCGATCGCGGAGAAAAAGACGGTGTCACGGACGGAGGGTGAGATGAAACAGGGCAGGGGACCGTGCGTCGAGGCGGGCGATTTTCTGATTGTGGCCAGGAACAAGAGATACCTACGCGTCTACGCGGAAGCACTCGACCGACTGCAGATCAAGGCGGAGGTATCGGGAGGCAATGCGTTTCAGAATATTGAAGAACTCAAGATCGTTCTCGATTGTCTTCAAGCGGTCGATGATGCCAATAATCCGATCTATTACGTCAGCGTCTTGCGAGGACCGTTATTTGGTTTCAGCGATTCAGATCTCTATGAACTGAAGAGAATGGGCGGCCGATTTTCCTACACCGTGCCAGTTCCCGATGGGCTGAGCGACGATCTTAGCGGCCGATTCGATCACGTTAATTCACGCCTGTTGCAGTATCGCCTATGGTTGCGCGGGATGCCATTCACGGCTGCGTTTAAGAGCATTGCTAGCGACCTCGGCTTGCTCGCTCGTTGTTGTTCCCATGAGGACGGTAGTATCGTCGCCGGCGGGTTCCTCAAGGCGGTCGAGTGGATGCGGGCCGAGAGTTGGAATTTCGATTCGGCAACCGACATGATCACGTACCTGGAAAACATGCTTGCCGAGTCCGAAACCGACGGCTGCAACGTGATGCCTCAACGCGGGTCGAGCGTCCGGATCATGAACCTCCACAAGGTGAAGGGGCTGGAAGCTCCTGTCGTTTTTCTTGCCAACACTTCTGGCGCGTACAGTCGAGAACCGAGCTTTCATGTCGATCGGAGTGACGACGTTGTCAGGGGTTATTTGGCCATTACGAAAAAAAAGGGCCCATACCAACGGCAATCGATTGCCAAACCATCGAATTGGACCGGATTCAAAGACGAAGAGAGTAAGTTTGAGGAGGCGGAAGAAAAGCGTTTACTGTACGTCGCCTGCACTCGGGCGGCCTGTCAGTTGGTGCTCTCCGTTGCCTCGGGAAGCAGGGAGAATTACTCGCCTTGGACGCGACTCCACGATCACATCGCTGGCCTTCCTGAGTTGCAGATTCCAGTTTCTGACGGCCCCATCAACCGGCAACAACCATCGCCACCCGAAATGTCACTCGCTGCCGCAACGCAGCAAATCGATGACGGTTGGACGGCCGTTCGCCAACCGACCTATGAAGTCGTCGCCGCCAAGTCGGCTGCCATGAAGGAGTCCGGTGACCGTCCCTCGTGGCGAGTCATCGGTGACTACGGGCATCAGTGGGGCTCGGCAATTCACGCTTTGCTGGAAATTCGCATGAACCGGCCAGCGGCGCAGTTCGAGCGAATCGCGTCACAACTGGCCGCCCAATACGACCTCGGTCTAGCACGTGTTGCGGAGATGTTGGCAACGGTCGACTCGGTCGCCAACAGCGACATCTGGAGTCGAGCTCGTAAATCGAACAACATCTATACCGAGATCCCATTCGAGACCGCCTCGCCGGGGCCGATTCCCATACCCAAAATTACCAGAGGCGTGATCGACCTCTGTTTTGAAGAGCCGGCTGGCTGGGTGATCGTCGACTACAAGACGGACGCCATCCAACTCGACGATTTACCCAACGCATTGATTCACTACCGACCGCAGTTAGCGGCGTACGCAGAGTTTTGGCAAGACCTAACAGGCCATTCGATTGCCGAAATGGGTCTGTTCTTCACCAAGCTGCAGAGCTATTCACCGTTGGAGCCTTGAAGCAAGTTTGGAGTGCTCCGACTTGTCGGAGCTTTCATTTGTTCCATTTCAACGCGGACAGACATGAAAGCGGTGACAAGTCACCACACTCCAAAGTGGATTGGCCGTCGCGGTTGCACCCCAAAACACTCCGGAAAATCCTCGCCCGCCTGGATCGAGTTTCCATAGTTTTGGAAGACTCAGTGTGATTAGGCCGGGCAAGCCGTTGGTGCCTAGGGCCTCCGGCCGGCTGCCCAAATATGCCTCTCTGTTACCAAAGTATCTGCGAGAGTGCAGCCCTCAATCGCCTGGTTCACAATCTCTGCTCGTGTAATTGATCAAAAACGCCGACGAAACTACAATACGTGTCGCATTCGATATTCAGCGCACGTGACGCGAATCACGAAGTGCGGCAAAACAAGACGTTTTTAGCCAGAGTGGCGGAATTGGCAGACGCGCTGGATTCAAAATCCAGTGGGGGTAACCCCGTGTGGGTTCAAGTCCCACCTCTGGTACTTCAAGGCTGATAAGGACTTACATCATTCTGGTGTGAGTCTTTTTTCTTTTCTTGAAACCCAATCCGACACAAATCCGACACAACGTTGCTTTCACGTT
>DUDC01000221.1 GCA_012959465.1 Planctomycetaceae bacterium | reverse complement strand
CGCCGATTCCCTTTTTCCAGACGCGTCCCAAGACCACCCCGTACTCTTCCCATTCTTGGAATGAACTGGAGGCAAAGTGTAGCGAGACGATATTTCCGCCGCCGTTTAGGTATTTTAGCAATCCAGCTTTCGCTTTTTCACTCGGGTCGGCTTCGTTCCAAAATCCATAGCTCAAGATGACCACGTCGTAGTCACCAAGTGAAGGGGATGCAAAGACCTCCTTGTCGGTGCTGATCGAGACATCGAATCGGGCCGTTTTTTCCAAGACAGCTTGGATCAGTTTCGTCGATTCTTGCCATTTATGAGAACCGACATCAAAACCGGTAACGGCCAACGCCTTGATCTTTTCCGGTGCGGCGATGGCATGTTGGCAAAGTACACATTGCATCACGAGCAAGAGATAGAGTGGTCTTGTTAAGGATCGCATGGGTCTCTCCATTGTTACCAAGATTGCCGGCGGGGAACGGTGATTCGGACATGTCGCGTCGCATCGAATTGTAACTCAACAACAGTGGTGGTTAAACAAACGTTGGCGGACTCTTACTCAATATGTGTGTTTTATTGGGTGGCACTGGCTGAATGTGTGGCACTGGCTTCGCCAGTGTTGATTGTGCTAGATTATTGTGCGCCGCTGGCCAGTGTCTTGTGTGAAAAAAGCACTACGATCGTGTCCGGGCGATTTGACGAAATAGATAAAAAAAGGATGGTAGGTGCCTCGTCGCGATTGAAAAATAAGGCTGGCACGCGACCAGGTAACGCGAAGCGTCAGCGAGGGATGACACGAATCACAGCCCTCGCTTACGCTTCGGGTTACGGATTCTGGCGATCTACTTTCCTGTACCCGTAGCTACATCGGATTGGGGAACGATGGCATGAACCGTCATTATCGACCCGTATGCGTCGCAGGAAATGTGACATGCGTTCTGGCGACCTTTCTCGTTTGCGTTGAATACAACGGACGGTCAATGGCTGCGCAGCGGTTGGAATCTCGCACACCAGAACGACCGAATGTCGTGATGATTCTGGCCGACGATCAGTCCTTTCGTGACTTCGGCTTCATGGGAAACGACGTTGTTCATACGCCGAATCTTGATCGCCTGGCGGCCCGTTCTGCGCGCTATCCGAACGGATACGTTCCAATGAGCGTCTGTCGACCGTCGCTGGCGACGTTGCTCACTGGGCTGTATCCCCATCAACACGGCATCCACTTCAATCATCCGCCACCTGGCCTTCGTGAAATGCGAAAAATGTCGGCCCGCCAGTATCAGACGACACGTGGTGAAGCAGACTATTTGATTCAGAATGTGCCAACCCTTCCTCGCATTCTCGAAAGGAACGGGTACGTCTGCCTCCAAACCGGAAAACACTGGGAAAATAATTATCGAACGGCCGGGTTTACAGATGGAATGACGCTGGGCCGACCGGCCAATCGGCTCGGACATATCACCGGCACACGCACACAAGACAATGGGGATTGGGTGGCTCACGGCAACGGAGACGCCGGACTGGTCATTGGTCGCGAGACGATGCAGCCGATCTACGATTTTGTAGACGAGCACGCCGGCGTACGGCCGTTCTTTGTCTGGTACGCGCCTTTCCTTCCTCACTTCCCATTCGATGCGCCCGACCGGTTTCGGCGGTTGTACGACGGTGCCGACCTGCCGGGGCACCTGTTGCCCTATTACGCCGAAGTTGCGCGTTTCGATGAGACAGTTGGGCAATTGCTCGGATTTCTCAAGCAAAAAGGTCTGTTGCGAAATACCCTGATTGTCTTCGTGTGCGATAACGGTTTTCGTCCAGATCCGACGAGACACGAACGTCAGGACCGTCGATCGAAGCTCACCCAGTACGAAGACGGTCTGCGGACGCCGATCTTGATTCGGTTGGATGGTCAAACTCGACCGTCCGATCATCCACAACTGGTCCATACTGTGGACTTGGTTCCGACAATTCTCGCGGCCCTTGGTCTATCGAGTGAGATCACCTCCAGAATGCGAGGTCGCGACTTGATGCCATCGGCGACGCGTCGCAAGGAATTGGCCGATCGCCCGGTTTTCGGAGCAATCTACCCCAATGATGCGGTCGTATTGGGGCGACCATCGAAGCACGTTCGTGGTCGCTGGGTGCGCGCCGGCCGATTCAAGTTAGTCGTCCCCGGTGCGGCGAATAATCGTTTACCCATGGAGCTCTACGATCTTTCTCACGATCCCCGTGAGGCGTTGAATCTAGTAGAAGCACCGCAGCACGTCGCTCGTGTGGCAGAAATGAAACGGCTGCTGGACGCATGGTGGACGGGCGCAGACGACAGTCAGGTCACCCAACGATAACGACTTGAAACAACGAGCGGATGTGTCCACCCGGGCCTTTACTTTTGGTCTCCTGTAGGCGCAAATGCCATGGAAGCCTGCACTGCAAAGTCACAGGTACACCCGGAACTCGATTCGGGGATCAGTAGCAGACCATCGGCGGGAATGATGTTGATCCAACAGCCGGGGCGCGTGACCGTGGTCACCTTTTGCATTTTTCCGCTAGCCAAATCGCACATCGTCGGATTCCCAGCGCGAAAGAAAAACGAATTCGCCGAAGCCGACACGGAACCACAGCCATGTCCCCCTCGTTGAAACCGCCAATTTTCTTTTCGTTTCCCTGATCGTAAGTCGTAGGCGAATGGTTCTTGATAGATTAAGTCACCAACGATCGCCGGATGATGGTCCTGTTCGCCATGCGAGCCACCGGAACCCTGGTGCTGATCCTGAGACGCTGACCAAAGCAGGTCTCCTGAGTCGGCGTCCCATCCGTGAAGGTCGTACCAGGCGGTCTG
>DUDC01000220.1 GCA_012959465.1 Planctomycetaceae bacterium | reverse complement strand
CATCGCGTGCAAGGCGAATGCGGCTAGAGCGGGCACTCTACGCCTTCACCGACACAGATTATTCTTGGATCCCATCGACGTCCAAACGGCGTCCCAGCAACGCCCGCTGCAACTCTTGCCGTACCTCTTCTTGGTCTTCTAGATTCAATCGACGTTGCAGGGAAGTACGCGCCTGATCTGATTGGTCGTGCCGCAGTGCCCAGGCAATCGCGCCGCGGATGACTGGATCCTCGTCATCCAGGTGGCGACAGAGTACGTCGGTGGCGAGACCGGGTGGTTGGTTCCCCAATACGATGGCTGCGTTTCGCAGCAGGCCGCGTCGTTTGGCTCGCCAAAGTGGTGTGTTTCGAAACCGAGCCCGCCACTGCGACTCGTCCAGCTCAAACCACTCGACCGCATTCGCGGGATTGTGTTGTTCGCTCGGCTGGAACTCCGCAGTATCGACGACGGAGGACTTACTATTCCACGGGCAAACGTCTTGGCAGACGTCGCAGCCAAAGAGCCAATCACCGATCCCCTCCCGAAACTCTGTAGCGATCGATTCTCTGTGTTCAATCGTCAAATAGCTGATGCAGCGGGTCGCGTCCAGCACATACGGTTGTGGGAACGCGTCGGTAGGGCACGCATCCAGGCAGGCCGTGCACGTACCGCAATGATCGGTTGTGAACGGCGAGTCATAGGTCAGTGTGACGTCGAGCAATAGAGCGGCCAGAAAGAACCAGCTTCCTTCTTCAGGTCTGAGCAACAGGGTGTTTTTTCCGATCCAACCCAAACCGGCTCGGACCGCCATCTCTCTCTCCAGGATGGGAGCCGTGTCAACGACGCCACGACCAACCAATTGGGGTGCCGCATCGACAAGTCTCGCCAACAGTGTCTTGAGCCGGCGATGGATCGTGTCATGGTAGTCGGCCTCGCCCCAAGCGTACCGTGAAATACGTCCCTCGCCAGCTCCCGGCGGTCGAGGCTCCTCCGTTCGATACGGCAGCGTCAACATGACGATCGATCGGACGCCCTGCAGCACCATGTTGGGGTCTTGATACGCATCCAGACGGTCACCCAAATAGTCCATTTGCCCGGCGTAGCCACGACTTAGCCAATCTCGAAACCGCGTTAACGAGGGTGGTGACGCGTCGCATACGCCACAACCGTCAAAACCGAGTTCGCGGGCGTTTCGGCGGAGCAATCGAGTAAGTTGTTCAGCGTTCAGTTGAGTTTCCACAACACGGCAATTAGTCTGGAAGGGTGAGTGAAAAATAGCTTGGAGTAAGGGTGGACACGATCCGGTCGCTGTAACCGCTTGCTGAATCTTAGATCAGAAGGGGAATCCCATGAAGAGCTGCCAGCTAATCCTGGGCATTTGTGTATTCGCAATTTTGAGCAGTTTCGTAGTTGAATCGGCCCAGGCCCATGATGCTTGGCATCACGGTGGATATGGCCGGTACAGTTACGACGGTTACCGTTCGTCGATCTCGTATCGCGCCAATCATTCTGCTCGACCCTATTTTGCCGTAAACCCTCCCGTCTACTACGGCAACGTCCGTCCTCGTGATTACGGTTGGAGCCCCTACCCATACAGGTCCCACGGCGCTCGAGCCGCGTCGGCCGCGACCCGAATCGCACCGAGAAACAGCGTTTGGGAAATGAGACTCGGTACGGGTCCGAGAATTCGGAACCCCTACTTCGAGGAAGCTGAATCGGCAGTCGAAGTAAGTGATAAACAAATCGCTACAGTGGTTGAGAAAAAGCCCGTTTCAAAAAAGCCCGCATCAAAAAAACCGGTATCCAAGAAGAAGCCGGTGGGTAAGAAGTAGTCGGTTCTTTAAACGGCGTCCATGAACGAATCGAGCCCCATTTGTTCCTGGAGCTTCAGCCTCTGCTTTTCTTGTGTATGCAGCAGGCGTCGTTGGCGAAAATGCTCGGCCTCGATTCGCCGCTGCGCCCTCACGAATAGGGCCGCCCAGTTTTTGGGTGATCGTCGCGCGAGGTCCATGAGGGCGATTCGTTTCGCGGCAGCTTCCCCGAATCCCAAGGCTAGAATCTCATCATCGAGGGCGAAGTAGTGTCGATAGGAACCGGGGTCACCTTGTCGCCCGCAGCGTCCGATCAATTGTCGGTCGATTCGAGATGATTCGTGGAGTTCGCTGCATATAACATGCAGCCCGCCCAAGGAGAGTACCTCGCGCTGCAGCACGATATCCGTTCCCCGGCCGGCCATATTGGTGGCTACTGTGACACGTCCACGCTCTCCGGCCCGGGCAATGATCTCGGCTTCGGCGGCGGCATGACGAGCATTGAGTACTGCATGTTCGATGGCCTGTTCTTGCAGGCATTTCGAAAGGGCCTCCGATCGATCGATCGATCGAGTCCCAATCAAAACAGGTCGCCCGGATCGTGCCAGGTCGCGAACCTCTTCACAGATCGCTTCCCACTTGGAGTTCTCATCGGTGTGGACACGTGGTTCCCACCTCGTCCTCTGCGGCGGTTGATGAGTTGGGATCAACTCGACTGTTGCGTCGTAGAGCGATCGCAGTTCGCGGCGAGCCCGGTGCACGGTGCCGGTCATTCCCGCTAGATGCGCGTATCGCCCGAAGAAATTCTGCAATGTAATTCGGGCCGCGTCACCTGTCGGCGGCGTCACGTCGATATTTTCGCGGGCTTGGATAGCTTGGTGAATTCCGTCTCTCCATTGCCGTCCCTCGGCCAATCGTCCGGTGGCTTCGTCGACGATGATGACGTCGCCCTCTCGTATGACATAGTGCCGGTCTCGCTGATAGCGGCGATTGCATAGAACGGCCCTTTCGACATGCTCGTATAAGTCAAATAGACCGATATCGTGGAGCGCAGCCGGCTTTTCGCAAACGCGGACTCGCCGCCGTCCGCCCGAGGTCAGCATGACCTGACGCGTGTCGTCGTGCCAATTGTAGTCGTCGTTTTCAACCAACTCAGGTGCGAGCTGTGCGGCCCAGTGGAACAGCGACTTGCTGTCGGAGGATTCGATGTCGGGCTTTGAGCTGACGATCAATGGAGTCCTCGATTCGTCCACCAGAATACTGTCCGCTTCGTCTACCAACGCAAAATGTAGTCCGCGTTGAGCTTGCTGCCGCTGAGTTGAATTCCCACTACCTTGTAAGTGGTCGAGTACCTTGCAACCTCGTGCATTTTCCGCTCGATAACGCAAGCGATCTCGCAGAAAGTCGAAACCGAGTTCCTTCGCAGTGCCATAAGTCACGTCGGCGTCGTACGCCTGCTGCCGGCTTCCGGCTGACGCCGATTCAATGGCTGCCACCTTGAATCCTAACAATTGGTACATGGGACGCATCCATTCCGCGTCACGTCGAGCCAGATAGTCATTCGACGTTGCCAGATGCGCGCCTTCGCCGACAAGGCCGTGGAGGAATAGCGGCAGAGTGGCAGTCAGTGTTTTACCTTCACCTGTTTGCATTTCGACGATTGCGCCATGGTACATCGCCACTCCGCCCCAGATTTGCACGTCGTAGTGCCGCATTTGGAGCGTGCGGGCGCTCGTCTCTCGCACCAGTGCGAATGCATCGGGAAGGAGCCGTGACGTCGGTTCACCGCTTTGGGCTCGATAGCGAAGTGAGAGTGCTTCCCGACGAAGTTCCTCGTTCGTTAATGATTCGAAACGGGGAGCCAACATCTGGACTCGAGTGACTTGGCCAGTTACGGTCTCTCGCGGCCATTTGAACAGTGCTCGAGTGAACGAGAGCATAGTCAGAGAGTCCTACCCATTAGGGGCGGCACGCAGTGTGATTCAAGGAGCGAGTCACAACGACTGCAGCCGGTGCGGCTATTTCCGCATCTGACGGTTCTCAACTTGACGGCTACCGCGTCGACCATCCGTCGATCGTCGTTGAAGTGTCGTCTCGCGCCGCCGCGGTGCGATGATTCGTGGAGCGTGTCTCCCGTGAACTCAGTCCGCGGGCCCGAAATGCATTCTCTCCCAATCGCCGTGGCACATCGGTTGACGTCGAGAGAGGGTCGGCAGAGCGAAGAGCGTTTTCTCGTGGTAGAAGCACTTGAGCGGCCGACGGGACGAATGCCGATTCCTCGTCGGAAACTTCCTCGCTATACGATGCCCGTTCCACACCCCTGCGGGTGATTCTCACCGGTACGGCTCGAAATCCGTCGTCATCCCGAGGTCGTGTTGCAGCGCGGATGCCAGCTGGATTCCTATCCACGGTCCGCGTTCGCCCGTTGGTGAGGGAGCTGCGGGAACGAAATATCTCTCGGGAGCCATTGTTGGAACTGGTAGTTTCGTCGGGCCGATCGGTAATATCGATGGCGACTAAACGCCCATCGTTCCGGGTACTTGACGAGCGATTTTCCGGCTCAGTCACGTTCGGATTGTAATAATCCGTGTCGTTCATCTCCTCGCTGGTCTGGTAGGTGCCTGTCCCGTGGGTTGGGACCTTGGTCGCACCAAAAAAACTCCAGTCAGGTTTGGGGGCGTGACAACCGACCAAAGTGAACGCAATGATTGTTATTCCTAGAGCTCGCATCTCCGCGCCTCCAGCGCGCAAACCGGGGGGTTGTTTGACGGGGCGGTAGGGTAGCGAGTCACCGACAGTTGGCCAAGAGCGTTTTGCTCAAGTTTTTCACCTTTTGGGCCGACAGCGGTCGGTCAACGGCCCACGAAGGAGAAAATGGGGAGAAGAGGGGGCGTGGAGAGACGGTATAGGCGACGTCGAAGGGTAATTTTTGCGGCAGACGACCCTGCCGCCTCCGCAAAATCGGCGTTGACTCGTCCCGGTCATCTATGCCACGCTACGGTGTCATAGATAGCCAGATTTGCAGGAGATACAAGGATGCATACGGTCTGTGTTGCGATGTTGGTTGGTTGCCTGTCTCAATCGGGGTATCCAACGCCCCAGGACCGCGGAACCACACGCGCTTTGTATGAGCAGTCTGACGCGGACGATCCGTCAGCGGAGTTGCGATGGCAGCGTCGAGATGACCGCTTCTCGACTACAGACCGTGGGATTCGCAAGGCATCCTATGACCAGGCTAGAACGCCCCCCCGGCCCGTGGTGGTTCCGTGGAATGCTTGGTCGCTCAATGAGGCAGAATCTGCCGCCGCCCGTTTGGTGGAAGCTGGTGGCCAGGCTGCCGCTTCGGAAGGTCTGCGTGGAATACCCGTTTCGTTGACCGAAATCTTGAAGCGGTCACGTAGGCGGGGGGAAGCCGTGGAATATTATTGGGACTTGGTCCACCGAGTGATTCTCGTTGGCGTGCGACGTTCCGAATTGGATCTGATGAACCAATTTGGCGAGCAAAACAATCTGGTCGATGATGCCTGGCTTGCCTCGGTCGCTCAAGTCGAAGCCGAGTACTTGGAGTCGAAACGCGATCTGTTGACGTCGCAAGACCGTTTGCGGTTGACGCTAGGCGGCACAGACGTTCCCATCCCAATGGATCCATTCTGGACGGGTTCCTATGACACTGGATTGTCGCGAAAAACTCCAAGTGAAGTGCAGCCCGATCTGCGACATGCCAGCGAACAGATCGAATTGGCGCATCGGATTGCCCAATCTTGGGCGAACACGGCTGAGTTGCTGGCCCGGGTCAACGAGACCCAGAATCAGTTGGAAGGCTGGAAAAATGGGTTTAAGGCTTGGCGAGCGGCAAGGGGAAAGGCCGTACAAGCGACGGCCGATTACAATATGGCGATCGCCCGATTCGCGCTGCGAGTTGGCCGAGACGATCCGCGACGGTTGACCCAGTTGATGATCAAACCGTCGACCGATTTCGCAAGCGGGATCGACGGTGATGAAGCGATGAGTCGCTGAGTCTTCTCGGCGGTCGATTAGCGAGTTGAGTTCATCGGGAAATACTCTTCGACCACGCGGTGAAAATCACTTGGCGTGTTGATTTTGGCAACGTGCGTGCGGAAGTGTCTGGCACCGTGGCGGCCCTGAGCGTAGCAGCAGGCGTACTTCCGCATCAGCTGTGTGCCCTTTTTCGGACCGAATCGATCGACGACTCGAGAAAAATGCCGCAATAGGCACTGTGCCTGCTCAACAGGAGTCGGATCTGGAGGGATCGGTTCGCCACGGATCGCTGCTGCCGCTTGTTGAAACAACCAGGGTCGGCCGAGTGATGCGCGGGCAATCATGATCCCGTCGACGCTGTATCGGCGAAAGGCATTGACCACCGCGGCCGCGGAATCGAGATCGCCGTTGCCGATCAAGGGGATGTGATTCAGATGGGGTTTGATCGCCGAGATACGATCCCAATCCGCCTGTCCCCTAAACATGTCTTGAGCTGTACGGCCGTGAACTGTCAGCGCCGCCGCTCCGGAATTTTCCACAACTTTGGCGACCTCAATTGCGTTCACCGTGTCACGGCAGCAGCCGAGACGGATCTTGGCAGTGACCGGCACCGGCGCGCACGATTTGACGACCCGTTCGATGATTTCGCCCATTCGCCGCGGCTCACGAAGCAAGTACGAGCCGCTGTGGGCTTTTTCGGTGACTTGACGGACGGGGCAACCAAAATTGATGTCGACGACACTCACCTGGTATTCGTGTGCCAGCCGACCGCCGACCTGGGCCAACGTCTCTGGGTCATTGTCCCAGATCTGCACGGCAAGCGGACGAGGTTCGTCGTGCACGCCCCAGAGACGGTCTGGATGTTCGGCCTTCTCACGGTCCATCCAGACGAACCCTCTGGCGTTGACCATCTCGGTCGCCTGTAAGCCCACACCCCCATACTCGCGGACTACCTGACGGAAAGCAAAATTGGTGAATCCTGCCATCGGAGCCTGGAGGATCGGTGGATCGACAACGACGCGTCCAATGTTGATCGGCGGGATTTGCAGAACGGTCGACATGTCAATTGAACGCCTGGAAAAAATCAGCAGCGAAGTGATGAAAACATCCACCTTCATTCGCCGTCGCGAATCCACGCCTCTTCGTCAGAACGCTACTTGTACGATTTAAACTCACCGGCTTTGTAGCGACGCCAATAGTCCAGCAGATCGCGTCGGACCATGGGCGTCAAGAGGATGAGTCCAAAGATATTGGGAAACGCCATCGAGAGAATCATCATGTCGGAGAAATCTAACACAGCACCCAAGTGGAAAATTGCGCCGAAGAATGCTGCCATCACGTACAGTGCTTTGTAGATCATCGTGCTGCTAGGACCGAACAGGCGTTCCCAACAACGCTCGCCATAATAGCTCCACGAAATCAGTGTTGAATAGGCAAACAGGACCACCGCGATACTCAACACGTACGGGAACCACCAGATCTCCTGTTGGAACGCACGTGTCGTTAAAGGTGTGCCGGCTAACCCTTCGTCGATAAGCCACTGTTCGTTGTTCCAAGCGCCGGTGATGAGGATCACCAGTGCGGTCATGGAGCAGACAATGACCGTGTCAATAAACGGTCCCATTAGAGCCACGGTGCCTTCTCGTACCGGTTCATCGGTCTTCGCCGCACTGTGTGCGATCGATGCACTTCCGACACCCGCTTCATTGCTAAATGCCGCGCGCTGGACACCAATCACTAAGACACCCAGGAATCCACCACCAAACGCACCTGGGCTAAAGGCCTCGGTAAAGATAGAGCCGATCAATGGCGGTATCTCAGGAAGATGGCGCAATATGATGAAAATGCAGGCCATCAAGTAGATGATACACATAGTCGGAACGACTTTTTCGGCCGCCGCCCCAATCCGCTTGATGCCTCCGATGATCACTATTCCAACCATGAAGGCGAGCACTAGACCGTAGGCCTTGGGGAACCACGAATCGAATTTCGCTTGACTGGTGCGGATCGACTCCCGCTCGACGGTCAATGTGGCGATTTGATCGTCGTCACCCTCTGTGGCAGCCGACTTTAGCTCGATATTGATTTCAGCGAGTCGCTCCATCTCATTCATCCGCAGCAAGTATTTCATTTGAGCTTGCGATTGATTGGACTGGAACATGTTGCCACCGCCAAAGCTGGCCAAAATACACATGACGGCGAAGACAATAGACAGCACGTAGCCGATCGCGCCGCCCGCCTTTTTTCCCAGGATCGAATGGTCACGCAGGCCTATGTGGAGGTACTGCATCGGGCCGCCGAGGATCGTGCCATCCGCTTTCACAGTGCGAAATCGCTGGCCCAAAGTGCATTCGACGAACTTGCTCGTCATTCCAAAGAGGCCGCAGCACATCATCCAGAAAAACGCACCCGGACCGCCCGTCGCCATGGCGATCGTGACACCTGCGATGTTTCCAAGACCAACCGTCGCCGAAAGGGCTGACGCCAGTGCTTGGAAATGAGTCACTTCCCCCGGTTCGTTCGGGTTGTCGTATTTTCCGCGGACAATAGCGATGGCGTGACTGAAGCCCCATATGTTAACTCCACGCATGTAGATCGTGAAGAAGATAGCTCCCAGTGCCAACCAGAGGACGACGATCGGTGCGCCGCCGGTCGATTCTCGCTGCACAAAGGCAATCGGTGTTCCGCTGAGATCATCCTGCCGCTCGGCCTTGATCTTTCCAGCCAGGACCAGATCTTCCACCTCGCTATGGCTCAGCGTTTTCTCGTCGCTCAGTTGCTCGCGCAGTCCCAACTTGTGAAACCGGTCATCATCCCCTAAGACGTATTTTGCCGACGCTTCGGTGACGACGACAAATTCGACCTGATCACCGTCCAATGTTCCGCTGCCGGTTTCCACTTTCCCGGCGGCCCGCAGTCGGGCTATCGCGTTCTCGTCAAGTGCAGTGGCATCCCCCGACACGGGCTGATAAACGTCGTCACTGCCGACCTTGCGAAAGAAGTGCCGCTGGTCGTCCACCTCGATAAAATCGCGTTCGCCAGAAAATACGCGGTAGAAAAGGACTGTGTCCATCCAGCCAACTGCCGTACCAAAGCCGCTGTCGATCTGGTGGGTAACCTTACCCAACAACGTCCGTTGGACCTCGTCGGGTGTGACGCGAATAGGGCTTGCCCACTGGTCGTTCTGGAGCACTTTGTCCGAATCCGTGACGAAATCGGCCGCGTTCGACGTCGAGCAAGTCACCGTCCAGCAGATCATTGCCGCCACGATGGTCAAACAGCGTAGGTGGATGGTCGTGGGGCAAGAGATCGGGAACGATGAGTGTCGCACGGTGTTGGCTTCCATTCGAGAAAGTGGTTCGTCAGGACGACGGTTTTTATCGCATAAACTAATTCAAGTCAAGGTTTTACGTCGTCATCCTGTGGTGCTTACGCTCGCTGGGCCCGGTGTGTGGCCGCCCTCGATTAGTCCCATTGGGTGGTCTCTTGTCGATTTGTCAAATATACGGTTGTCAAAAATGTGAAAAATACCTAAGATACTTGTACTGACTGGCGAATCTGGGCCCCATAATTCCTTATGGGACACATTTTGGGATTTTCACGAGATTGACATGATGGAATACGGTAGCGAACTTGTGCCATCGGACGTGAGCTTGTTGGATTTGCTCCGCAAGTGCGACTCGATGAAGATCAGCCAGTTGTCCGAGTTGATGGAGGTCACGGCGACGGCAGTTCGTCAGCGGCTTACTCGCCTGATGGCACAGGGATTCGTGCAACGTTCGACAGAACGGGAAGGACGGGGTCGGCCGACTCACCAATATAGTTTGACTTCGGAAGGTCGTCGGAAGACCGGTTCAAATTTCGCCGATCTGTGTTTCGCTCTGTGGGACGAGATTCGAGCGATCGAGGACCCGGAAGTGAGGCAGGGTCTGTTACAGCGAATTGCCAAACGGCTTGCTCAGCAGTATGCGGACGACATTGCGGGCGTCACTCTGGCTGAGCGGATGGATCAGATCGTGCAGTTGTTCCAGAAACGCCAGGTCCCATTGGAAGTGGATTTCAATGGTGAACTGCCGGTATTGGTGGTCCAAGGCTGCCCGTATCCGGAGCTTGCCGAAGCAGACCGAGGGGTCTGTGCGGTCGAGAGGACCATGTTTGGCGAGATGCTGGGTCGGGACGTTCGGCTGAGTGAATGCCGTTTGGACGGCGCGAACTGTTGTACGTTCGAGGTTAAGCAGGAAGAAAATATGACAGCGGGAGAATGATGGCGAAGGGTGTTTTGACGATGGATTGGACAGTAAAAATCGGTACCAGGGGCCGCTCGTCGCTACGGCGATCGGTTGCTATATTATGGGTCTTATTTGGTGGTTAACCCCATTGGTGGCTAGCTTGTCACCCCCTGATTTCGGAGCGATTGGAATATCATGAACCGACCCTGGATCGAAGCGAGAATTGAAGAGAACGTCCTCACGACGACGGTCGAGCAGGCGATCAATTGGGCTCGTCAGTCGAGTATCTGGCCGATGACATTTGGCCTGGCTTGCTGTGCGATCGAGATGATGGCAGCTGGCGCCAGTCGCTACGATTTGGACCGATTTGGCGCGGGTGCCTTCCGCGCTACGCCTCGTCAGGCCGACCTAATGATTGTGGCGGGTACGGTCACGTACAAGATGGCCAGCCGTGTTCGCCGACTTTACAACATGATGCCGGAACCGAAGTTCGTGATCGCCATGGGCGCATGCACGGTCGGCGGTGGCCCTTACTTCAAGTGGGGATACCACGTGGTCAAGGGTGTCGATCTGGTCGTCCCAGTCGACGTGTACGTTCCCGGTTGTCCTCCGCGTCCCGAAGCCTTGTTGGAAGGCTTGATGCGGATTCAGGATAAAATCATGGGCCAACGGATCGCCAAGAAAAAAAGCGAAAATGGCGGCCGGTTCCTCAGGGCGGGCGAGAAGGTCGAAGACGACTTGCCAATTCCTCATCACAGTGGTTATGTCGACGCGCCTCACGACGGTGACCCCTTAACCGGCCACCAGAAAATTACTGACTAGAAAATAACGACTAGAAAATTCAACCGGTAGAGCGGTTTGGAACGAGTAAACATGGCCGACGTATTGAAGATTGAGAATTTGCATGTTCACGTCGAGGGGAAACCCATTCTCCGCGGTGTGAACCTGAAATTAGTTCGCGGCGAAACGCATGCTCTGATGGGTCCCAACGGATCGGGAAAGAGTACGTTGGGATTGGCAATCATGGGTCATCCCAAGTATGAGGTCGTCGAAGGCGCGATCACGCTCAATGGTGAAGACCTGTTGGAACGTTCGCCAGACGAACGGGCTCGCAGTGGAGTTTTCATGGCATTTCAACGCCCGGTTGCTATACCGGGAGTGAAGATGGCGGACTTTCTGCGTCACGCGGCGACCAACGTTCGAAACCCCGACCGAAAAGAGGGCGCCGAGTTGATGCCGATGCGGGATTTCCGTCGTGAGCTGAAAGCGAGGATGAGCGAACTGAAGATGGATGTCGAGTTCGCTCGACGGTACGTCAACGACGGCTTCTCCGGTGGCGAAATGAAACGCGCCGAGATCCTTCAACTGGCCATGTTGCAGCCCAAGTTCGCAATCCTCGACGAGACCGACTCGGGGCTGGACGCCGACGCGGTCCGTTTGGCAAGTGAGAGCATTGCCGAGATTGGTGGAAAGGAGATGGGTCTGCTGATCATCACTCATCACGACAAACTACTGGAACACAACCCACCGGAGTTCACGCACGTGATGTTGGGTGGACGCATTGTGGAGACGGGTAGCCGGGAATTGGCCGATGAATTGCACAACCTAGGTTACGATCGCATTCGCGCCACCTATCCGGACGATGAGGTCGAGAATAGAACACTCCTGGACAAAGAAAAAGCGGGCGTTTAGGTGGCCGAAACGACGAATCACGGACCCTGACTTGCATGTGACAGCGACCCATTTCGAGAGCACATAAATGGCAACGGATTTTACGACCAACGATCAGATCGGTGAAATCAACAAGTATGATTTTCGTACCGAAACCAAAGCGGTCTTCAAGGCTCGCAAGGGAATCGACGCAGAGATCGTCCATCAGATTTCCGAAATGAAGGACGAGCCGGAGTGGATGCTCGACTTTCGATTAGATGCGTTGAAGATTTTCGAATCCAAACCGATGCCGACATGGGGTGGTGACATCGCGTTGGACTTCCAGGACATTTATTACTATCTGAAGCCGACCACGGAACAGGGCAAGACTTGGGATGAAGTTCCCGAAGAGATCAAAGAAACGTTCGAGAAGTTAGGGATCCCGCAAGCGGAACGCAAGTACCTCGCCGGCGTAAAGGCTCAATTTGAAAGCGAAGTCGTCTACGGTTCTCTGAAGGAAGAATTGGTTGAGCAGGGAGTGATCTTCACGGACACCGACACTGCCGTTCGCGAGTATCCGGATCTTGTTCGCGAGTACTTCGGCAAGGTGATTCCGTCCACTGACAATAAATTCGCCGCCTTGAATTCCGCTGTCTGGTCCGGCGGGTCGTTCATCTATGTACCCAAGGGCGTGAAGATCGAGTTTCCGCTGCAAGCCTATTTCCGGATCAACGCCGAGAACATGGGCCAATTCGAACGGACACTGATCATCGCCGACGAAGGGGCGGAGATTCACTATGTCGAAGGCTGTACAGCCCCGATGTACACGTCCGAGAGTTTGCATTCGGCGGTCGTCGAAGTGATTTGTAAAAAGAACTCGCGAGTCCGGTACACGACCATTCAAAACTGGGCAAACAACATCTACAACTTGGTGACCAAACGTGCGATGGCCTATCGCGACGCCACCATGGAATGGGTGGACGGAAACCTGGGTAGCCGGTTGACGATGAAGTATCCAGCGGTCTACATGATGGAGCCTGGCGCTCGGGGCGAAATCCTCTCCATCGCCTTTTCCGGACGTGGACAACACCAAGATGCCGGTGCCAAACTGGTGCATTGTGCTCCTCATACAACCGGACAGATTATTTCGAAGTCAATTTCCAAGAATGGCGGTCGCAGCAGCTACCGAGGGTTGGTGCGAGTTGAAAAAGGCGCCACGGGTTCAAAATGCAATGTCGTGTGTGACGCTTTGATTTTGGACAGTGACAGCCGTAGCGATACGTATCCGTACATTGAAGTCGCCGAACAGGACGTATCGATTGGACACGAAGCGAGCGTCTCTCGTATTGGTGAAGAACAATTGTTCTACTTGACCAGCCGCGGTCTTAGTGAGGCCGAGGCGAGTACGATGATCGTCAATGGTTTCATCGAGCCGTTGGTGAAAGAACTACCCATGGAATACGCGGTGGAATTGAATCGTTTGATTCAATTGCAAATGGAAGGATCCGTCGGCTAGTCCACCTTGCTGATCTGTGGCCCACAGCATTCGACCCTGGTCGCGGGCACAGCTTGCAACAATTTCATTACGCTTCAAGTGTGTCATTGAACATTCACCTTCGGTGATATGTCCGACGATCAGCGAAGCAACATAGAGATTCAACGACAAATCAGTTTGAGTTTGGATGCCCAATGACCGAGCTTTCGTCGCCGTGCGTTAACTTTAGCGAGACATCTTTCGATGAGTTCTTAGAAACTCGTCGTGAGCCGGCCTGGTTGCTTTCGCTTCGTCGCGCCGCCTGGCAAACCTATTGTGACGGTGACTGGCCGACTCGTTCTGACGAAGAGTGGATGCGAACCGACTTGCGATCCTTTCGGCTGGAGCGATTTGCACCACCAATGGCCGGCGGCGGCTCATTAAGAGTTGACGGTCTTCTGAGTCGAAATGTGGAATTGGCCGGCAATGTGGCTTCGGCTGATGGCAGCTTGGTCGAACAACACTTGGCAGACGAGGTTCGCCAACAAGGTGTGTTGTTCGGTGATTGGGAATCGATGTTGGAAGAGCATGGTGACTTGCTCCGGCCCTATCTCGAGAAACCCCTTGTTGAATCTAGCTACGACAAATTTGCCTCCTTGCATGCTGCCTATTGGACCGGCGGCCGTGTGCTCTATGTGCCTCGTGGTATCGTGATCAAGCAGCCGCTTCATTCCATATCGGCCATGGGTGACGGGAAAACAGACTTGGGGCGGACCCTGGTGATTTTGGAAGAGGGCGCCGAAGCAACACTTTTGACGGAAACCGCCAGCAGTGACGAATCCGCAACCGGTTTTCACTGCGGTTGCACTGAGATCTATGTTGGTCCTCGAGCACGGCTTCGTTTCGTGAATCTGCAGAATTGGGGGCTCGGTGTTTGGCACTTTTCCCAACAGAGGGTTCGCGTGGGACGCGACGCCTCGTTGCAATGGACGACGGCAACTTTGGGTGCGAGGCTCTCGCAAGTCAATCAGCACGTCGTACTTGCCGAACCTGGCGCCGAATCACAGGTCAATGGTGTGTTGTTTACCGAAGGAAAACAGCACGCCACCTGTAATTCGCTACAACACCATGCGGCGACGGATTGCCGAAGCGACTTTCTATACAAGTCCGCACTGCAGGACACATCCCGTACGGTTTGGCGGGGCATGATTAAAGTGGATCAATGTGCACAGCGTACCGACGGATATCAGCGAAACGACAATCTGCTACTCTCCACACGAGCTCGCGCCGACTCGATTCCCGGCCTGGAAATTGAAGCGGATGATGTCCGTTGCACGCACGGTTCGACTTCTGGACGAGTGGACGAGGAATTGATTTTCTACTTGCAGTGCCGCGGGTTTACTCGCAAAGAAGCTATCCGAACGGTCGTCACAGGGTTCTTTCAACAGATCTTTGACAGGATTACGATCGAAAGCGTTCGTGAGGCGATGAGCAATGCAATTGCGCGTCGTGTCCGTGATTACGAATAGAAATCAGCCGTGGGGACGCTCGGGGCTTGTCACGATTATAAAGTAGGGTTGGCACGCGGCACGGTGACTCGAAGCGTCAGCGAGGGACGACGCGAATTGCAGCCCTTGCTTACGCATCGGGTTTCGAACTCTGCGGCTCTACGCCAAGATTAAAAACTGCCGCCTTCCCATACGAGTATTGTCAACGAATTGGATCGGATGATTGATGAGTGATTTTGTAGTCGTTACCGGTGCCGACGAACTGTCCGACCCGGGCAAGATGGTGGTTGAAATCGACGATCGGTTCGTGATTCTGTGCAAAGTTGCCGGCGAATTTTACTGTATTGATGATGTTTGTACCCACGATGGCGGAACCTTCGGTGAAGGCGAGTTGTGCGAGCACGCGATCAGTTGCCCTCGCCATGGTGCAAAATTTGATATTCGCACAGGACAAGCACTGACGATGCCGGCGACTGAACCCACGGTTGCCCATAAAGTCAAAGTGGTCGATGGACAAGTATTCGTGATGTTGGTAGACCAATGATTGTCTGAGATAGCACTGGATGCTACCAACGAATTCATATATTGGATCGTGACAAAGCACTGTCGGATCGAGAGACGAGTTTTCTAGGAAATAGCGAGGCCTTCATGATGAATGACGAACAATCTGCACCCGACCCCGATTCATCTTCGCAAGATTCCGCTAGCGAGGAGCCCACCAGCGACTCTATTTCCGACGAACAACAATTGCCGCCAGGCGCTGCCGCTGGCACTCTTGGCGAAGATCGAGTTCGTGAGGAACTAAAAAAAGTGATTGACCCGGAGTTGTTCGTGAATATCGTCGACTTGGGACTGATCTATGAAGTCGCGATTTCCGACGCGGATGACGGGCAGAAGAACATCGCCATCGAGATGACCTTGACCAGTCCCATGTGCCCGGCTGGCCCTCAATTGATTGGTCAAAGCAAGCAAGTGTTGACGCAATTGGAAAACGTTGCGGACGTCGAGGTAAAAGTAGTCATGGATCCGCCTTGGACACCCGAAAAAATGACGGACGATGCACGGGATCAACTGGGGATTTTTTAGACCCCGTGTATTAGATCCACCACTCTTCGCCGCTGCGTAGGTTCACCCACCGTAAATCGAGACCGGCGGCGACGCTGCCAAAGTGGTCGTCTGTATATCCAGCCAAGGCCAGTTGCGGTGCATTGGCCAGCGGAATCGGGTCACAAGATTTGAGTAAGACCAATTCGTCAGCATCGATAGCCGATGACAAGCGAGCGGCGATCGAGTCCGTGGTGACTGACCAGTCTTGGGGTAATTGCTCTTCCTTCGCTTGCGGATCCAGTTGCTGAAGAAACTGCTCACACGAAAAGGCGACGATACGTCCTTCGTTGTACTGGCAATAGATTTCAAGTTCTTCAAAACGGGTGACCAAATCCGCCTCGGGCAACAGCAGAACCATCATGCGAGTGGTGCAGTCGAGCAAGCGAACGCACATCCAGTGGGAATTGACGGAACCGATGGAAAAGCGATCATCGATTTGACGCACAACGTCCGTAAATGGACCGCCGCCAGCGATCAAGATATGAGTAGCAGGCGACTGCGTATCGATCCATTCACGAAGCGCTGGTACCAGACCCTCGAAGTCGAATAGGCTGCCGCCAACTTTTACCACACGTACCGGAAGTTGCCTCATCGCTATTCCATCTCCTCAGCCAATACGGCAAGTGCGTAGGCAGGTGCAACTCGCGAGACACTGCGGCCGATCCGCTTTCTCATCGAGATGATATTCCTTTCGCCGTCGGAATCCGTTGACTTAATGACTTTCGATGCCAGAAATTCGCCTTGGCCCGTTATGATCATAGCAGTCGCCGGACCTGGGAGGCGAGCCTCCACGCGACGCATCGCGTCGGCGATTTGGCCCACTTGAGCATCGAGCACATGTTGGGCAATGACTACCGCATCGCGATGGTTGAATTCTCCGTTGGTTGCACCGATCAACCGACTCATTCGAATGCGGGCTGCTGGCTTTGTCGCTGGTTCGTCATCGGCCGTTCGGCGATTGGAGGGGTTTTCTGAAAGGTCGTCGGTGAGCAGGTAGACGTCGCCGCTGGTGGCAAACTGTTCATTCATCACCGGACAGGAAACTCCCCGATACGGCACTTCACGGACGATTCCAACGATCGAGCTGCGTTCAACTCCCGTGTAGACCAACTCGCCTTGAATGAGGCGTTGCGTGTCCTCGTTAGCCTGGTGGACGAGCGCGCCATTGGAGATTGGCAATATGTCCGTCGTCGTTGATCCGATGTCGATCAAGATCCCGTTTTCGGTGATCCACCGAGCGGCGAAACGACCAAGGGCATGCCAGTTGGCCGATGCGACCAACGCATATTGTTTTTCGGCGACGGCTGCTGCGACTAGTTTACCGTCCGTTCGATAAAA
>DUDC01000219.1 GCA_012959465.1 Planctomycetaceae bacterium | reverse complement strand
CGAGGAAACGGTAACGCCCGAGCCTCCTCGCATCGAACCGCAAGAGACGGCGGTGGTCGAGCCGAAACCATTGCTGCCGAACGTTCCGGAAGATGTCGCGCCGCTTGAGCCTGAAAATACTATCGCGGAAGCTGCCGTGGCCGACCCGCCGGTTCAGGACAACGAACCGACGGTAACGCCCGAGCAGTTGACCACTGTGGGTGCCCCGCCTGAACAAGAGACGACCACTAGGCCGTTTGAGGACATCGAGGTTGGGGGTGCTGGTGGAAGCCGAACGATTGTATCCGTGCCCGTGATCTTGCGACCGCAGCCGACAAATCGGCCGGACCGCACGATTGTTCGAGTGCTACCGGTCACTCGACCTGTGAGAACAGGAGCCGCGCGTCCAACGCGATACGGACATCGGTCACCGGCGCAGAAACGTCAGGCCTTGCTGAACGTGTTGGGTCGCGATGACGCGTTAGTGTCAGTGGATCAGGCGTTGCGTTGGTTGCAGAAGAACCAAGAGCCGGATGGCAGTTGGAGTGCTCAGCGACACGGCGGTGGGCGGGAGACCAACACGTTGGGCCACAACCGTCGCGGGGCCGGGATGAATGCGCAGACCGCCATGACCGGCTTGGCCGTGCTGGCGTTTGTCGGTGCGGGGTACGACCACCGCGAGGGCCCATACCACGAGACGATCGCCACCGCATTAGATTATTTGATTTTAGAGCAGCGGTCCAATGGTGACCTATCGGGCGATGCCAGCCTATTCGCGGCGATGTACTGTCACGGCATGGCCTCGTTGGCCTTGGCCGAGTCGCTCGCTTACACGGGCGACGACCGACTGCGCACTCCAGTGAAGAGGGCCGTGCAGTTTACAGTCCGCTCGCAGGACCCGAACACGGGCAGTTGGCGTTACGCGCCCGGAGACGGGCAGGGGGACATGAGCCAGTTTGGTTGGCAGGTGATGTTATTGACGACCGCCGAGTTATCGGGGATTGAGATCCCGGAAGTGACTCGATTCCGCATGCAACGATTTGTCGAACGCATGTCGGCTGGGCAGGCGGGCGGATTGGCGCGATATCAGCGAGGCCATCGACCGTCGCGGACGATGACGGCCGAGAGTTTGGTTTGTCGTCAGTTCCTGCGGATCGATTTGACAACCGCCGCCGAGCAAGAGGCTTTTGATTATCTTCGTCAGCAGCGAGCGGGGCAGGGGAGGCTCGACCTTTACTATTGCTATTATGCATCGTTGGCTCTGGTGCAGTATCAGTCGCCCCAGTGGCAGAAGTGGGTCTCGGAGATGGAGACCGTGTTGCGACAGCAGCAGCGAACGTCGTCCAGTTTGGCTGGCAGTTGGGATCCGGACACAAAGTGGGGCGGGTACGGCGGCCGAGTTTACTCGACCGCACTGGCCACGCTTTGCCTAGAAGTCTTCTACCGCTATGCGGACGCCGACACGGCGCCCAACGCGAGCCAAGTTCCCCAATGGACCCGCCAGGACGGTCGCTGGTCCCCCATCCGCCGCTAACCGTTGCCAAACACCAAATCAGCCAGGACGCGTTAGCGTCCGGTTCTTTTTCCCGGCAAATGCGGCCCCAATCTGTACCCCAATCTGTACCCCAATGTGTGCCACTGACCCCACCCTTGCCTTGCCCCACCACCCCACCGTATTCCACCGGCCCTGTGCCGGTGGAATACGGTCTGGCAACTACCTGGATTTGACTTCCCCATCGGGACCAATACAATGGAGAGAACAAGCGATCAGTCTACTTCGCACGACGACTTCGTGGTTCTGGTAAGCCCATCCGGGCGACATCTAGCTTTCGCCGCTTGTAAAGTGCGAGGTCCCACCTTCTTTTACATGCGAGAGCTATGCGATGACGTATTCCTACCTGCTTGGGATCGGGATCCCAGGCCCGGCCGAAATGATGATAATTCTGGCGATCATGTTGCTTCTATTTGGCGGATCTCGACTTCCATCGCTGATGCGCAACCTGGGTCGCAGTACCGTTGAATTCCGTAAGGGAATGAAGGACGACGACGGCAAGGGCGGCGGCGAAAAGGATTCGGATTCGGATTCGGATTCGGAATGAACCAACGGTGCAGGCTGGTTACGACGGCCCGCCTGCGAGGCCGAGTTGGAATGACGACAGTCCGATGAGACGGTCGTTCATTAGCAACATCTAACGCACCTTATTTTTGGGACGGGATAGAACCATGTTTGGAATGGGCCCGATGGAGTTGATGATCATTGGCGTGATCGCCGTGTTGTTGTTTGGCAGCAAGCTGCCGGAGGTGGCGAAATCGCTAGGATCCAGCTATCGAGAGTTTAAGAAGGGACTGAACGAGTTCCAGTCCTCGACACAGCACGACGATTCGAGCTACAGCAGCAATAGTAGTAGCAGCAGCAGTAAGAGCTACGACTACGACGAGTACGACGATTCGGCCACAGCGCCACGCTTCGAACCACCACCGGAAGAGGAGTCGGCCGGGTCGGACGAAGCGATCGCGAGTTCCGAGTCACCCGCCGAGACCCAATCAGACGACGGCGCGGATTCGCAAGAACCGCAAACTTCGTAACGGCGTCTTGACGAACGCAGCGAGTAGACGTTAGAAAAGCACGCGACCTTGAGCCTTTGCTCAAGGTCACCAGGGCGACTAGCTCAGTTGGTTAGAGCGCCGTCCTCACACGGCGGAAGTCACAGGTTCGAGTCCCGTGTCGCCCACTTTTGTAAGCACAGCCTAGGACGCATCTTGCGTCTATCTCACGACCAGCGTTGGACGTGGTGAGGCCTTTCGAGTGGCGTAGTTACTACGCCAAAAGGAAGTTTCACTATGTCGATGCGAAAAACAGGTCGTAAACT
>DUDC01000218.1:9918-17483 GCA_012959465.1 Planctomycetaceae bacterium | reverse complement strand
AGGATTTGATTTTCTTTTCGTTGACCGATCAGTAGGTGGCCTTCGGCCCATTCGGGGTGCCCGCCGATATGCATATCGTGCAGCGTCAGTGCCGTGCCATCGATGTGAATCGAACATGGCGTATTGATTTTAGTACCCTGCCGATCCCAGTTGCCGCGAACAAAGAAGTAGACGCGATCACCTGTGCGGTTCCAGAGAGTGTGGTTAATGAACAGCGCGGTATCGTCGACGTCGGGGTAACGTTTTCTCAACTTTTCGGCAAGCTGTCGGTAGGAAACCAGCAGACGCCTCCCGCCGGTCTTCACGTCCACGACGAAGATACCATCATCGTTCGGTGCGTTGTCATTCTTTGACCAGTCGAGCACATCCGGGTATCCAGTCACCAGACGTAGTCGCGCTAATCTGCCGTAGTTGATTCCGAGGAACGATCCGCCTTTTTGGGCAACTCCGCCGTTGCCGATGGGAGCATCTTCGTCGCGGTATTCCCGAATGCGCATTCTCGTTTCGATATCGTAGAGTACCGTGAACACATGGCCGGTCTTCAGATCGCGATCGTTGAAGAAGAACTGTGTCTCCGCCGCTTGCGGGTTCCAATAGAACATCGTTCCCTGTTGAGGGTTCCAGGCATGCGTCTTGTCGAGTCGTATGATCTTGTTGTCATGTTTCGTATCGATGAGGATGATGGTAGCGGCCTCATCGGGTTTCGGCATGCGATCGATGACGCCAATTTCCATGCCCAAAATGTACCGACCACTGGCATTCCACGGAATCGTTTGGCAATGACCGATATATGCAAAGAAATGATGCTTCTCGCCCGACGTGACTTGCACAACCTTCAATTCGAATGGCGCTGTTTCTTCCCAACCGACTGCGGAACACGTCATCATAAAGAGGCAGCCGATAACCATGCATCCCCGAATAACACGACCGGGCAACGTTTGCTTGTTTCTTATTTTCATCAGACACTTGGGTCTATCTTATGCATGACTTTGGCATTGTGGACATCGGGTGCTCACACGAAGGCGCGAAGCCTCGAAGAGCCGCTTCATTAGTTTGAATATGCCTTCCAGGCCTCGGCGATCTCCGCTTTCTTCTCGTCGCCATCATGGAAGATGAGCCGATGTCTGAGCACGATGCTCTGACCTTTGGCCAGTTCAAAGTCACCGCGGTCCTGCTCGCCTGCCACTTCCTTTAGGGCGAATGGATTGGCCGTGAATAGGCCATACGAGCGGACATGCCACGGAGTCGGGTGTCGGAAACTACCCGGGTGGTTGAGCATTGCCACGCCCATCGTCACCCCATTGACGGGTCCATTGAAATCGACCCATGCCGCGCGTTTCCCCCAAGCTTTTCCGTCCTCGTCTCCGTGACTATTCACAATGCGCCCGCCGAGTTTGGCGTCGACGCACATACTATGAGCGACGCGGACGCTAAAGCCGGAATCTTTTTTTCCGACCACGGTGATCTCATCCTTTACGCCGAACAGGACGATCTCGACGTCCATGATACGCGAGCCGTTATCGGCCACATGGAACTTTACCGTGCGAGTTTGCCGCATGTAAACCTCCCCGTCGGGAGTGACGTTGTCGCAGACGACGACCAGGGTAGCGGAATTGCCCGAAGCTTCGGCCTTGATCACTTTTGTGTGCATTTGGCGGCCAAGTGTTGCCAGCTTCTTCTCGTCCACTTTCCCATTCTTTGTGAACGTTAACTGTTCATGCCACGTGTTGAATCCGCCCGCGTTCTGCAAGCCGAAGCAGACGGAGCGATGGTGTGGATGATCCTGTCTCTCGCCCTTGACGTCTTTCATCGGGAAGGCGCGGGTCATTTGGCTACCGCCCGGCCCGATCACAGGCCAGAAGTAACACTTATTGGTCACTTGGTCGGTCGTCACATATCGAGTGAAGAGCTCGCCGTCGATATTGATGGTGATGTCGCCGGAATCCTCTCGCTTGATCGAGAACTCCGTCGCGCCAGCAATCGCTAGCGTCGAAAGAGCACTACCGACGATAGCGACCAGAATCATACGATGGTTGATCTTATTGAGCATCTTATTTCTCCGCCGGGCTGTTGATTTTAATCTGTGCACTGGCTTTGCCAGTGCCACACATTGGGGCGAGAGCGTCCTGCCTTTATTCACCACGCAGTTCAACTTGGTCAAACGCATTCATATCATCGAAGGAACCGATACCAATGCGTCCTTTGCCAAACGTCTTGTCATTGACGGTCATGTGCGGATTCGTCATGTCATCAAAGTAGACTTCAATCGTCCCTTTCGCAGCATCGCGAACCAATTTCACGTCGTGCCAATCGTCGTTCCAGGGTGTTTTTTTTTCGTTTTTGGTCAGGGCAAGACGGGGGGCATTCTTGACAATCATGATCTGCCCACTGTGGGGATCAGGCTTGGCGCCCAGATGCACATAGTAGAAATTCGTCGCATCCTGGTGACAAAAAAAGACACAGCAGTCACGGTGGTTGCCTGTGTCCTTGGTTGACTTGACCTTAAACGTCAACACAAAGGACTTGGCCTGGACGTCTTTCATCAACGCGATATGAAGAGGGCTACGAACTTTCGGTTTGTAATCACTTTTACGTTGAGTAATGCTCAGACTCTTGCCTTTGCCATGTTCCTGAAGAGCCCACGACTCGTTGTTGACGATCTCCCACTTGCCGAGCCCGCTTTCAAAGTCATCTTCAAAGAGCAATGGCAGTTGCTTCTTAGACTCGTCCGCTGCCTGCAAGGGCAACGACACACAAAAGAGGGCAGCCAAAATCCAGAATCGCGTCATCCGGAACTCCCGATGTCATGAAAAAGTAACACTTTTGAGTAAGAAAACTGACTGCTACAGCATAGTCGAACAGCCTCTTGCCGGTAACCGTTACCGATGGATTCGCACCCGCCCAACATCCGGTTACAATTGACTCTTCGACCAACAGTGAACAACCAGGAGATTCGCAGTGAACAACCAGGAGGATCGTCAATGCGTCATGTAAACCGCCGTGTATTCATTGGCACCGCGATTTCCGCGGGTGCTGCCACCACACTTCCTTTCCGTTCGCTGTTCGCTACCAATGCCAACGAAGAAATCAGCCTGGGATTTATTAGCTGCGGCGGCCGCGCGGGCCAACTGATGAAACCGTTTAGTCGGGTTCCTGGCGTGAATATTGCCGGCCTCTGTGATCCCGATGAAGATCGACTTGCTTCTGCCAAGCAGCGATATCCTAAGGCCCGCACATGGACCCATCTACGTGGTTTGATTGAAGACGACTCGATCGATGCGGTGGTCATCGCGACTTGCAACCACTGGCATTGTCTGGCTGCCATTTGGGCGATGGAGGCGGGGAAAGACGTCTATGTCGAGAAACCACTTTCGCATTCTCAATGGGAAGGCCGACAGACCGTCGCTGCGGCAAGAAAATACGGAAAGATCTGCCAGCTTGGAACGCAGCAGCGCTCCGCCCCGATGCAGGCCGAGATCAAGAAATTCTTGCACGACGAAAAGGCGCTCGGCAACATTCTCTCGGCGCGCGTCAATCGATTTGGAGTGCGAGGGTCGATTGGAAAGAGAACCACACCATTGGCTATGCCGAAGAACGTTGATTACGACGTCTGGCTTGGTCCGGCTCAATCGGAACCTATCTACCGTGACAAACTACATTACGATTGGCATTGGGACTTCAATACGGGGTCGGGGGAAATGGGCAACTGGGGAGTTCACGTCCTGGATGATCTGCGCAACAACATCTTTCAGGATCAAGTCTCTTTGCCGAAGCGGATTCTGGGAGGCGGTGGCAGGGTCGTCTACAACGACGCAGGCGAAACTCCCAATGTCCATTTCTGTTACTTTGATACGGGTGGAATCCCCGTCGTGATCGCCTTGTCCAATCTCACCGCGGGAACCAGTTCAAAGGATCGTTCACCGCACCCGGGTCCAAACAGCGGATACATGGCCTTCTGCGAAGGCGGTCGATTCGAGGGACAACGCGGACGAGCGGAAGCTTTCGATAAGGATGGCAAGTCGATCAAGAAGTTCAAAGGCACCAGTGGCATGGGTCTGCACCAACAGAACTTCATCGATGCCATGCGCAAACGCGATTCGTCGATGCTGAATGCGGACGTACAGGTCGGTCACGACTCGACCGGTTGGTGCAACTTGGCCAACGTGTCCTACTTGTCTGGTCAGCCGTTTTCCTTTGCAGATGCCAAACAAATAGGGCAGGACAGCCCATTGTGGAGCAGCGTTCTTGGCGACATGGCCAAGTTGTTAAAATCGCACGGTTTGGACATCGAGCGTTCCGAAATCAAACTGAGTCCACTGTTGACCGTCGATCCCAAGACCGAGCAGTTCGTCGGCAGCAACTCCGAAACGGCCAACCAATTCCTAAAACGCGAGTATCGCAAAGGCTACGAAGTGCCGGAAATCGTCTCTTGAGCGAGCCGACTACTTTCGTTGTCGCTTAAGGTCCCAGTGAAACTGTTCATTCTCTGTGACCAGTCGCAACGTCTTTTTCGGCGTTCCGGCAGGCGCAAATTTTCTTGGGGCGGTCGCCTGTAGTTCGTGTTTCATTTTGTCGTGTCTGGAATCGTTCGCCAGATTATTCCACTCGTGCGGATCGTTTACCACGTTGTACAGTTCCTCGGTACTGTCGCTGTAGTGGATGTAACGCCACGTCTGGTTGATGATGGCATATCCGCCTGGATCGAGGTAAGGCAGCAACACATTTCGATCACGAGCAGTCATTGGTTCTCTGAGAGTCTCTGCGAGGGATGTCCCGTCGAGCCCTTCGACAGCGGGCAGTCCGCATAGCTCGACGAATGTAGGATACATGTCGATAAGGCTCACCGTTGTCTTGACATTGGCTCCCTTTGCGATGCCCCCACCAGACCAGATGAAGGGCACGTTGGAGGTACGTTCCCAAAGCGTGTGTTTCCCCCAGTCGCCCTTCTCGCCGTGATGATAGCCATGGTCGCTCCACAGGACGACGATCGTGTTGTCAGCGTAGGGACTCTCTTTTAGCGTGCGTAGAATCCGGCCAAGCATCGCGTCGGCGTAAGATACCGAGGCGAGGTAGCCGTGAATCGCATGCTCAACCGATTCCGTCTCGACAAGGCGTTGATGGATACGCATCCGATTGGTCTTGGCTCTCTTCACTTTCTCGGGCAGATCGTCGAGGTCGCCTTCTTTGTAGGGTGGCGTCTTGATTGTCTCAACGTTGTAAAGGTCGAAGTACTTCTTCGGCGCGTAGTTTGGGAAATGCGGGGCGTACAGTCCGACGCCAAGAAAGAACGGGCGGTCGTGTTCTTGTCGCAGGATGTCACAGGCCCAATTGGTGCGGATCGTATCGGCCATTTCCTCTTCACGATCGTTTGGCACTTTTCCCCATTCGAGAAAGAACCGGTTGGCCGGTTTGCGATCCCTGTTGTAGAGGCTATTCGGATAGGGTTGTGGAATGGGTGTCTCATCGGTCCACGAATCGAGTGGCCAACCCTCCTGCTTCTGCCGCTCGCTACGAACGAAGAACTTCTCCCAACCGCGTAGGTCTACGTAGCCAGCCGGATGATGGAATAGTTTTCCCGCTCCAAAGGTCTTGTAGCCTCCCTTTTGGAAACTGACCTGCAACGGGCGAAGGTCTGGATGGTCGTGAAAGTAGACCTCGGTTGTGTAGCAACCTGTCGTTGAAGCGTGGCGACCCGTGAAGATGGCCGTGCGCGACGGTGCGCAAAAGGTGCCAGCCGTGTGTGCATTCGTGAAATTGACGCCCGAACGGGCCAGCGCGTCCATGTTAGGCGTCTTTGCCTGTTGGTAGCCAAGCGGGCCGACCCAGTCGCAGAGATCATCCAAGGCAATGAAGATCACGTTGGGTCGCTCCGCCGCGTTTGCTGTCGCTGCGACAAGGATCGAAAAAATAGCAAACAGCTCTCTACATTTCATTCTGATTGTCCTAATCCGGATCACGTGATATCAGCGGGATTTAGATGAAAGCTCCGACAAGTCGGAGCACTCCAAAGTTTGGAGTGCGGTGACTTGTCACCGCTTTTTGTAGAACTACGACGATATCATAACTCGGACTCGACTAAATGCGACCGTGCCTTGAAGCTAATCACGATTCGCGCCTTCGCCCAGGTCGATGTGGCCTTTGTCTGTACGCGAGCCGCCTCCCCTTTGTGGCTTCGTGCGAAATTCTGACATGTCTCACACGAAGACACAAAGACACGAAGGAAAAGGCGCCGGTGGGAATCGAACCCACTCGTGACACTGTTTTGCAAACAGCCGCCTGACCATCGGGCTCCGGCGCCGTGTATGTCGCCAGCGAAATCGCGGACGATTGTCAATTTGTATTTTCCAATAGCTCCAAATCTTGTCAGTTCAGTTGTGCAAGAATATCTCGACCTGGAATTGAACCAGGACTTGGACTTTAGGAGAGTCCTGTGCGATCCATTACACCATCGAGATGTGAGGTCAGGGCCGACGACTGGATTTGCACCAGCATGATCCGGTTTACAAGACCGGCGCCTTGCTAAGTCGAGCCACGTCGGCATTAGCAGGAGTGCAGTGATTCGAACACTGTGGACCAGGTTTGGAGGCTGGCTTCTCTCCCAGGAGAACACTCCCATAATCGCGTCCCGTCAGATTCTGGCGGGACGCGATTGGGTTACGATTCCAGCTCGACGTTCCAGTACGCCTCGCTGATGAACTTTGACCAACTCTGCATTCTGGAAGCGTGCTCGCTGTAGAGTGGCTTCCAGGTCGGTCGAGCTGGCTGCTTCCGCAGTCGCATCTTGGCTTGCATGGGCGTGCGGTCAGCCTTGCGCGTGTTGCACTCCAGACATGCCAAAACACAGTTCGTCCAACTCGACTCGCCTCCCTGAGCACGAGGCAGAACGTGGTCAATCGTCAACTCGCCACTGCCAGGTTGCTTGTTGCAGTACTGACAAGCGAACCGGTCGCGCTTGAATACGTTGCGACGGCTGAAGGTAACGGCAGACGTTGGCAGTCGATCGAATTGCGTTAGGGTGACGACTTCAGGTACGCGGAACCGCTGACGCACGGTTTGCACGAATGGCTCTTCGTGATCCGGAACCAGCTTGGACCATGCATTCCAGTCGTAAAGCTGGTAGTCCGTCGGATCGACAACACGAGCCGACTCGTTCCAGACCATGATCAACGCACGGGCAACCGTTGCCACGTTGATCGGTTGCCAGTTGCGGTTCAGAACCAGCGTCGGTCGTTGTAATACGGCGGTCATAGTCTTCATCCTTCAACGATTAGGGTGTTCGGCGAGAATCGAACTCGTCTCCTCGACCTTCACAGGGTCGCATGCAAACCGTTACACCACGAACACCATGGTTTCTTGTCAAATAGAGGATGGAACGAACGTCGTGTTCGTGGGGCAAGTGATCGCTCGACCTACCCGTGTCTCATCGTTTGTTTTCCAGTAGCCCGACCAGGATTCGAACCCGGAACACCTCGTTAGAAGCGAGGGATGATTTACTTAATGGAAATTCTGAAATTATTAAGAGTATTGCATCCAGTGTTAAAGGTTGGGCTGGGAATTGGGATGCT
>DUDC01000218.1:0-9908 GCA_012959465.1 Planctomycetaceae bacterium | reverse complement strand
CCCGGCATACCTCTTTAGAAGAGAGGCGTGATATCCGCTTCACCATCGAGCCGTACAGCGGAAGGCAAGGGAATCGAACCCTCATCACACGTTGGTGAATCTGTTTAGCGGACAGACCCAGCGAACCAATATCTGGCTACCTTCCGATTCAGTTTTTAGTGGAGTGGCCGAGAATTGAACTCGGATTTCCGCCATGCCATGGCGGTGTCTTCCCGTTGGACCATCACCCCAAGCTAAATAGTGGACCGCCGAGGAGTCGAACCCCGATTACCTGATTGCAAGTCAGGCGTCTTTCCATTGGACGAGCAGCCCTACTTCATTTTTATCGAGAGGTCTGTCCGGGAATTGAACCCGGTCTCCCTGCCTACCACGCAGGTGTGCAGCCGAAACACCTACAGACCGTTTTTCCTGTCTTGTGTAAGTGATCCCGGACGGACTCGAACCGTCACTCTCCTGCTTGTCACGCAGGCGTCTTTGCCCTTGGACCACGGGATCAAGTGATCGAGGTGGGAGTCGAACCCACAAAATCACCAGGCTCTCGACCTGATCGCTTTGCCAGTTTGCGTACTCGATCGTGCTGTTTCTGGCGGGTCCTGGATTTCCCCGACAAGTGAGGCTCTTGTAAATCCTCACGGAGCTCATGCCGATGTCTCGGCCACTCAACCCGCGAGTTGCAAGCCCCGGAGTCGAACCGGGTGGCCGACCTTATGAAAGTCAGCTCAGTACCCACTGGCTTGCAATAAAAAGTTCCTTGTCATCCGCAAGTCGCGAAGAGGAGAGTCGAACTCCTACGCCATGATGGCACGACGTTCTGAACGTCGCGTGTCTACCCATTCCACCACTTCGCGATCCTCGTTTTTCAAGTGGGTCGGGACGGAGTCGAACCGCCAAAGTCCGAAGACCACTGGGTTACAACCAGCTTGGTTCACCAAATACTTGCCGACCCTTGTTTTTGTAACTATCTATTAGTGACCCGTATGAGAATCGAACTCATCTTGCCAGCGTGAGAGACTGGCGTCCTACCGATAGACGAACGGGCCTGTGTTTCCTTATTTGTTGTCAGTAGCACGGGCGGGATTCGAACCCGCAATCACCAAGGTTTAAGCTTCGCCGCTATGCCGATTCGCGTACCGTGCCAACGGTGCTTCGATTGTTGAACTCTCTGGAGTGCGTTGTGGACACCGATCTCGATGACTCGTCTTCGGACGACATCGCTTGCGGTGATACTCAAGTCCACGTTGCCGATCCAACCACTCGACCATCGCCGACGCCTCGTTGCAGGAATGTTCTTTGCCGTTGGCAAGTCGGATGGTGAATTGTCTGTCGTTTTTCATCGTTCTATCTCCCGAGTAGCACGGATGGGATTCGAACCCACAGGCACGAAGGTTTGAGCTTCGCCGCTCTGCCATTTGCGTACCGTGCCGTCTGTTGTTCAGTAGCCCACTAAGGAGTCGAACCCTATACCCGTGAGTCGAAGTCACAGGACCACATCCGGTAGGCAGGCCAAATTGTTTTGCAACGATTGCAATACACCCAGCTAGAGTCGAACTAGCCAGCCTTCCTTCGCAGGGAAAGCGACACATCCCGTGTTGGGTGCCTAGTAGTGCGGGCGAGAGTCAAACTCGCAGGCACGGGTTCCTAAAACCAGCCGCTCGCCGTTGGCGTACCGCACCAGGTAAGCGACCCATACCGGATTTGAACCGGTGATCTCCGCCGTGACAGGGCAGCGTCCACGCCAGACTGGACCGATGGGCCGTAAATGTTATTGGAGTAGTCCTGGACGGATTCGAACCGTCGATCGCCTGTGTGTAGGACAGGTGCCTTCGCCGCTGGGCCACAGGACTGTGTGTTCGTTTTTGTTGACGTGTTTTCGTGTTGAGCGGAGGCCGTGGGACTCGAACCCACAAGTCTTTCGACCGGCGGTTTTCAAAACCGCTTCCTCACCGATTCGGGTGACCTCCGTTAAGCCAAGCACCGGGGACAGGAATCGAACCTGCGACCTTCTGGTTCAGAGCCAGACGCAACTACCAACAGTTGCTACCCTGGATCAGTTGAATGACGGACAGTGTTGTTTACTTCGATTGCTCTTAGCTCGGGGAGAAGGATTCGAACCCTCGTCACCTGATTCAAAGTCAGGCAGCTTACCTTTAGCCGATCCCCGAATAGGATGTGTCGAGAGTGTCATGCGGGGATCGAACCCGCCTATCCAGCTTGGAAAACTGGCGCCTTTGCCGATCGGCCAATGGCACTTGACTTCATTTACAGCGGAAGGAGAGGGAGTCGAACCCCCAAGGCAGTTACGCTCACCCAGCTTCGAACGGGACACCATCACCCATTGGCTTGTCCTTCCGTTTTGTAAGCTCCGGCGGCAGGAGTCGAACCTGCAATCCCCCGCTTAACAGGCGGATGCCTTACCATTTGGCCACACCGGAATATTTACGAACCGAACGCACTAGCGTCGGGTGTTGTTGATTTATTGTTTGATTTGAGAACCCGAGGCTGGCGCCTACGGCTCATAAGGCAGGTGCCCTACTATTCATTAGTCAGGACGGTCGGATTTGAACCGACGATTTCGTGGTTCCGGACCACGCGGACTACCAGACTATCCCACGTCCTGAAAAAGTAGCGGGAGATGGAATCGAACCATCGATCTCAAGGACATGAACCTTGCGAGCCACCACTGCTCCATCCCGCAGAGCGCCCAGCGAGAATTGAACTCGCGTCTTCAGCATGGCAAGCTGACGGGTTCCCACTACACCATGGGCGCACGATTGATTTTTGCTGACCAAGTTGTCAAAGATCAGAGCACCGTGCGAGAATCGAACTCGCGTCCCCTCGTTACGACGGAGGTATCTTGCCGTTAGACGAACAGTGCCATTCGTTTCGTGTGTCGTTAAGCGGGATCAGAGGGACTCGAACCCTCACCACCGTGGTTAAGAGCCACGTATGCTGCCGCTAACACCTTGATCCCATTCTCTTTCGTTTATTGACGCTCGCGCCACGCCGCACACAGTGGTAGCCGTGGGAATCGAACCCACCGCCGCTCGCTTATAAGACGTGCTTGACCAACCAGGTCCCGACTACCATGCGATGAATCGCCAAGTAGGGGCACAGAGAATCGAACTCTGCTCTCCCGGGTAAAAGCCGGGTGCTTCGCCAAAAAGCTTCAGCCCCATGATCAAAGGGGTATGCGTTTCAAACGTGTTTCGATCAGCATTGTGTTACTCCTCTCTTTCAAATTAGTGGTCGCCCTGAGGATCGAACTCAGCGCGGCTCGGTTATCAGCCGAACATGGGCCACCAGCCCTCGACGACCTTGGCATGTTTCTTCTGAGTCGGGCACCTCGGAGTCGAACCGAAAACCTCCTGCTCCCAAAGCAGGCGTGCTTCCATCTGCACCTCTGCCCGATATCGTTTTTTCTGTAGTCAGAACGGTCGGATTTGAACCGACGATCTCCAGTCCCCCGAACTGGCGCGACAACCAAACTTCGCCACGCTCTGATGTCAGTAGCCCGTATGGGAGTTGAACCCATCTCTCCGCCTTGAAAGAGCGGTATCCTGTGCCGATAGACGAACGAGCTGTGCTGTGTGCGCAGTCCTTCTACGCAGTGGACTGGGAGGCGCTCGAATCCTCGTCTCCTGGTCTTCAACCAGGTGCTAGACCGTCTCAGCTACCAGTCCGTGCTTTTTGTTGTTGGGTGAATGCACAAAAAAAGCCCGATGTTGCGGTGACATCGGGCTGTGCGTGATTCGCAAGATTACGGCCGAGTGTCACAAGCGCAGAGGATGCCTAGGCGCCATATTCACTTGTTCATAAGCAAATCCGCCTAAACACTTCCAATCGAGCTTGGTACTCAGCCGTGGTGAAGTCATTGTTCCAGTTCTTTTCTGCAATGTGGTGATGTCTCTTATTGAGAACGCCTGTATTCGGCGATCGTAAAGGAATAGACGACGTCGACCTGGATTGGTTCGCGAGAATTCGAAAGATTATGCCTAGTCCAAACTTCTCTCGATGTGGCTGCTACATTGAGCGTTTCGAGCGGCTGTTTAATCCGACGAATGTGCCATGCCGGGCGGAGAACACGGTTATCGTTTCAACAGACGCGGGTTCTAACAGCAGCAACACACGTGTCATCAGCCGCCGGGGGCTAGCCCACGGTTTTTGGCTTACGTCGACTTAGTTTTGTTGTGGCAAGAACCGGACGCCAGAGTGTGCCGGCTGATTTGTCAATGGAACACGCGACTTTGTCCGATTCACAACGCGTGCTTTCACGTAGAGTTCGATGTTCCTATACACTCATCGTTACCGCAAAGAGTAAGAACATCTTCTCCGAGCAATGGTTAGGGTAGACTGTTCGCGGTCGGCTGCCAAATCGGTCGCCATAGGAAAGTCGTTCTGATGGATCATGACCATGCGAATTGCCTCGGCAGGAATTCAACACGAGACCAACACGTTTTCCGACGTTCCGACCAGGCTCGCCGATTTTGAGCGTGACAGTGATTGCGGTTCACAATTTGTGGGTGGCGATCGAATTGCGGATCTGTATCAGGACACCAACACGATTCATGGTGGATACTTGGCTGGTGCAATTTCCGTCGAGGCGGACATCGAACCGCTTTTGTGCGCACGAGCGCAGCCATCGGGACGTGTGGATCGAGACGCCTTCGAACATCTCATGGGGCTGTTAATCGATCGCCTTCGCGGTGCGTTGCCGGTCGACGGTGTGCTACTCGATCTGCATGGAGCGATGGCAACCGACGATCACGACGATGCTGAAGGAGAGATCATCGCACGTGTACGTGAATTGGTCGGTAAGACGATGCCGGTCGTTGTGACGTTTGATCTGCATGCAAACATTACTCAGAGGATGGTCGAGTTGTCTGACGTGTTGATTGGATTCAATACCTACCCGCATGTCGACATGTACGATCGGGGTGTGGAAGCGGCCCAATTGCTGTGTCGGATGATTCGCGGCGAATTGAAACCGGTGCAGGCATTTCGTCAGTTGCCATTGATCACATTGCCGCCCATGCAGTGTACCTTGCGCGAACCGATGAAGTCGCTCATGTCGCACGTTGCCGATCTGAAAGTCGGATCGGACATTGTTGCGGCATCTGTCGCGATGGGCTTCCCATTTGCCGACATAGAGGACGCGGGAGTATCGGTGCTGGTCACATCGAGCGGTGATTCAAATCGGGCGTCAACAGCGGCAGAGAAATTGGCTCGGCGCGTTTGGTCATTTCGCGATCTATTACAACCGGAACTTACTGCTATTGCTGTCGCGATGCAGCACGCGCAGCAACTCGCGGCTGACGCCGGTCCAGTTATTTTTGCGGATGGATCAGACAATCCGGGTGGAGGCGCACCGTGCGACGGGACGGTCGCCCTCCGCGCTCTGATCGACGCGGATTTTCGCGGTGCGGTTGTGGGCATTTTGAGCGATCCAGAAACCGTGGCCCAGGCCCACGCGGCAGGAGTGGGCAGAACGATCGAAGCGTTGATTGGCGGCAAGACCGACGACCGTCATGGCGAATCTGTTCGCGCCACGGCACGAATCTGTACCTTGAGTGATGGCGAGTTCCTTCATCGCGGTCCAATGAGGCAGGGAATTCCAGGCCACTTCGGTCGCATGGCCACATTGCGAATTGGTGGCGTAACGGTCGTCGTTGCAGAAAATCGAATGCAGTTGCTGGACCGTGAAATGCTCCGCATCGCTGGAGTGACACCGGAACGAAGTCGTTTGATCGTTGTCAAAAGCGCCGTTCACTTCCGCGCGGACTTTCAACAGATGGCGTCCGTAATTTTTGATGCCGATACCCCGGGGATTCACCGTCCTGATTTTGCCAACTTCGATTACCGGTCGCTTCGTCGACCGATTTATCCGCTCGATTCAGACGTCGAGTTTGAAAGTGAGTCGTAGCTCGACAGTGTGGCGGAAGGTCCGTTGCGGTGAGCAAAAGGGAGTCCTATTTTTTGAACTCGCTGGTATCCGGTTTCTTCTTTAGGTTTGTTCCGATTCCGGCACCGACAGCAGCACCAAATGCTATGCCGAGAGCAACACCCAGCCCGACATCATTGAAAGCCGCTCCGAAGGCTGCGCCAAGAGCAACACCATAGGCGACACCGAGCCCTGTATGATGCGCGACCGGGTCATTTTTACCGTTGCGATTTTCCAATCTGATTCTCCTCATGCTGCCTTGCGGCTGATGGAAGTCGGCCATTTTGACGGAAACCAGCTCACACTACGTGATTCGTTGCCGCAGGGCCAATATTGAGTTTCCCCGCTGACTTGCTCATGAAAGCTCCGACAACGCGATCTTCAAGCGAAAAGGGTCGTCCCACGTGGTCACGCGTGGATCCCAACTCCCCCTTTGGCTCTGACGAGTGAGACTGTTTATCCTGCAAGTAACTGCTATGGCCGGCGGAGTCGGTGGCTCGTTCATCTTCGGTACTTTCGTATCCCTTTTTGACGGTCCTGTGTTCAGGTCGGCGCAGTTATCGGTGTATTCGCCTCTGGGAATCATAGCTTTCGCTTTTCTAGTGTTCGAATGCGGAGAGGATTCGAACCTGCGACCTGCGGATTAGAAGTCCGCGAGTGCTCTCCGCAACCGCTTGCCACTACGCACTTTACAGTAGGCGCAAATCTTTTGTGCACGTATTGTGCGCGCTTTGCACCTTTTAAACGTCGCAGGCCACGCGCACCGTGTCCGGGGCCATGTCGCCACCGCCATAGGAGAGCTTGGCAACCGCCGTGCGCCTTTGCTCCATGAACGTCTTTGCATAGATCTTCATGGTCATGTTCAGAGTCTTGTGGCCTAGCAACGTCTGAACCGTCCGGGGGTCTGCGCCATTCATGATCAGATCGGTCGCGAAGGTGTGCTGGGTGGAGTGCCTTGGCGACTGCTTGCCAAAGCCAAGACTCTCGGTAGCAGGCGTCAGCAAACTCTGCGTTTTACTTGAGGTTCCCGAGGCGAACCTCCTTGAACTCCCACCATATTAATTGGGGTCCTTTGCATGTTGGCAAAAGGAGCTTTAGAATAGAAAAAACCTCGAAAAAGGTCCTATGTTAGCATCGGCATGAAGGAGCGGTCTCCAGGTGGACGAATCGCAACCGACCATTAAAAATCGCTTTTTGACTTGCAAGGCACTTCTTGTGCCGACAGGCAAATGGCTCATTTCTGGTAAGGTCGGTACGGTGATCTTAATCATCGTGGTGGTGGCGATCATTTGGGGCAGACCATCAAGCGATCCTTACTACATTGGCGCCTCGTTGCCGCTAACCGCCGATGGCGATCCCAATACTGAGGGCGTCGCCATGCGCCATGCGTTGAACCTGTTCATTGAGGAGATCAACGAGCAGGGAGGCATCAACGACCGTCCCCTGGCGCTAATCGTCAAGGACGATCAGAATGACGTGAAGTTGGCCTTCGAGAACGCTCAGGTGTTTGCCGACGATGCCCGCATTTTGGCCGTGATCGGTCACCAGTTTTCGTCCGTTTCGATGGCCGCGGGGGAGGTCTACGAAAAGAGTCAGCTGGTTCACATCTCACCCTCGGCCAGCACCCCGGGCGTCACCCGCAACCGGCCGTGGGTCTTTTCCATGAATTACCAGGACCAGATGCAGGGTGAGGAGATAGCCGTCTACCTCAAGGCCGTGATTGGTGTCAGCAATGCCGTCGTGATATTTGCCAATGACGCCTACGGCAAAGGACTCCACGACAGCCTTGTTCCCAAGGCGAAACGGATCGGCTTGGGCATTACTAAGGTCATTTCCTACGACCCTGAGAAGTTCAAGAAAGGCGAACAAATCGGGACGTTGCTGAAAGACGATTGGCCTTTGGGAGACACATCGATCGACGCCGTCGTGCTGTTTTCGCACGCGAACGATGGCGCGGCGCTGGTCAAGTATCTGCGTGAGTCAGGCGTCGAGGCTCCGGTGATCGGGCCAGATGCATTCGCCAAAGCATCGTTCATTGAAGCGCTGGGGCCGCACACGTCAAACGTGCTGGTTGCGGGGCCTTTCCTCTACGACCTTTCCTCGCTGAAGGCCAAGGATTTCATGGACAAATACCGGAAACGCTACTCCGATACATTCAGCGGCGAACCGACGGTGTGGGCAGCGTTCTGCTACGACGCTTTGGAGTTGCTGACTGAGGCTATCCACGAGAAAGGTACGACACGAAAGACCATTCGAGACGAACTGGCAAAGATCAACTCAACGGAAACCGCTCGACGCGGAATCACGGGCAACCTCTACTTCGACGATCATGGCGCGATGCAAAGACCGATTGTCATCAGCGTGATTGAAGATGCTGTTTTCAAGCCGGCCTTCTCGCAGATCAAACAGGTAACCGAACCCAACGTGCTAGGCACTCTCCAGAATCGAATCGAAGCAAAAGAAGTCCTCGTGTTAGACGACGTACCCTATTACCTGACTTCAGTGGTCTATGCGGGTATCGACTTTATCCGGATCAACAGCGTGGACGTGGTGGGCCAGAATTTCGACATCGAGTTCTTCCTCTGGTTCCGCTGGGTGGGTGACCATATCGATACGGGCAAGATCGATTTCGTGAACAGTATTTTCTCTGAAGAGAACACGAACGAGGTACTGCGCGAGGACTTGACGAATCCGGTCAAGTATCGTTGCTACAAGGTTAAGGGAAAGTACCTGTATCCCTTCAAGCTGCAGATGTTTCCGTTTGATTCGCAGCACCTGCCCATGACGCTGTCACACAAGACCAAGGACGCCAATCAACTCACGCTCGTGATGGACACGAAGCATCTGAACCACGCGCCGATCACGGAGATCTATCCTGAAGAGTGGTTATACGTGCGGCGAGTGGACTTTGCCGGCACCTATGATGAACCATCATCGTTCGGCGATCCGAGCTATACCGGTTCCCGTCATGCAACACAATTTTCCATCTACGAGACCAACATCGTCATCGATCGTATTGTGTTTCCCTATTTCTTCAAGCTATTCCTTCCACTGATAATGATGATCGTGATCAGCATGTTCGTCTTCCTGGTGCCACAGGATAACTTCGATGCCCGCATGACGCTGGTGATGACGGCACTGCTAAGTGTGCTGGTGTTTCACCTGTCTCAGGGTGAAACACTGCCCGCGGTAGGATACATGGTCAAGGCCGATCAGTACTTCATCGTCTCTTACGTCATCCTGTTTACGCTGATCTTCTTGACGATCGGTGTCAACCTGCTAATCAACTGGGGCAAGACCGAATTAGCTCAATTGGTCTTTCGGAAAAGCGCGTATGCCATGGTTCCGCTGACGGTCCTGGTGTTCTTGTATCTGTCGCTCACCTAGATGCTTCCATGATCGAGGTGGCTGCAAAGAAGATCGAGTTCAACCGTGTGGCCTCGCATCGTGTAGATTTCCTGCGAGCTTACATCAGCACAGATGGCGCAACCAAACTTGGGGACATTCCACATCCACCCGATCGCCACACTCGACAAGCATCCTTGAACGCGAGGAAGACAAGAGAATGACAAAGGACCTCCCAATGACACGATCATCAACGCGACCTGGTTCGCGGCATTGCGCTCATCGCCGCCATGGCGAGTCCTCTCTACGCTGCAAAGCATAATCAAGTACGCGGCCCTCCAGCCGACCAACAGCGTCAATCGATGCCCACTAGGCAGTGGGCGGATAAGATCGAGCAGCGTTCGCAGAGCGCGTCCTTGGTGCGCGGACAGACGTCGAAAGCGCTAAGGATGGGTCGGTCATGCCGCCATGGTAACCGCGCTGCCGCCCGATCTGACGGAACCTGTTTTGACCGGCATTGGTTTTGTGCGCGATTGGGGCGCAAAACAGACTAAAACAGAGCATTTGGCCACTGCTGGCGACCGACAGGGTCTCGCATGAAAACAGCACCAAAGCGATTAAAACA
>DUDC01000217.1 GCA_012959465.1 Planctomycetaceae bacterium | reverse complement strand
CACCGAGCTGGGGCAAGGCAAAATTGTAGAGGTCGTTGATCGGGACATTTAGTTCGTCCATTACCTTCTTGGCAATGGCGTTGTAGCGGGCAGGATCCTCGATATCGCGTCGTGGTTTGACACCCTTGGGGACGGGCGTGGTGTAAGCGAAAATGACCTTCTTGTTTGCCGCCGCGGCGATGATCTTCTTGGTTATCGATCGCAGCTGTTCTTCGTATTCGTCGGGTTCGGCTTGCCGCGGGTCACTTGCACTATTCGAGTTCTTGCCAGTCTTCGAGTCGACTCGTTTGAGGTCATGCAGTCCGAAATTGAAGTGGATGACGTCCCATTTTCCAACCTCTTGGGCCAGCCAACGGTCAATGTGCTTAACACCGTTAGTGGTACCCGCACAGTTTTCGGTTTTTCCTTTACGGGTCGCTCGTACGACGATCGCGATGCCCTCAAGCTCTTTGCGAACGGTCGCTGTATAGCCGATTGAAATTGAGTCGCCTAAGATCAAGACGCGTGACTTTGAATTCGGCGCTGGCTTTTCGTCTGCTGCAATTGCAGACACCGAGGCGATGATGAAAAGGCAAGACAATAATAGGGCAGGGGGACGGAGCATGTCTTATCTCATGGGTAGTTGTGAATTGGACAGAGGGCCGACCAACAAGGTAAAAATGAGGTTGCGGTGGCAGTTCGACCGTGATTGGTTATTGTAACCAGAGGTGGGACCTGGAAATCGAACGAAGAAAAAAATGTGTGGCACTGGCTTTGCCAGTGTTTTCTTTGAGCCGCAGGCGCTAGCCTCGGGTCTTTCACGCAATACAAGACCCGACGCTAGCGCATGGCTCAGAACACGCGACTCATCTCTAACAGGAAGATGCGTCGCAGTGCATCGTAACCCCGGTCATTGGGGTCTTCGATGTTGTAGAAGTACCAGTAGCATGGATCCTCACGCCGATAATTAGGCTGCCAGAACTGTGTGCAGTGGCTGCCATGGCCAAGAAACGTTTCGTGGATCGGCACGAGATGAACGGATTCTCTTTGCTGAGCACAGCGGTGGATCACTTTATTGTAGGCGGCATGGATGGACAAGCCGTCTTTCCAATTGGGTAGAAAGACACTCGGAGCATCGCCAACGCCGTCCGTCGGATCGTAAATGTCTCCCAGGAAAATGGCGCAGCCGCCCGGGAAGTTTTTTTCGAGCAGGTCGATCATCTTCATCAGTCTCTTCTCGAATGACGCGATCCACGGTTGAGCCTGTTGTAACGTTGCGCCGTACATTGCACCCTCACGAGGCTTACCGCGACCATACCAGTGAATAAGGTCGTTCCCGCCGGTGGTCATTACAACGATGCCCATCACGTCGACGTCGTGCGCCTCAAGATCTTCGATCTGCACTAGGTGTTGGATGGAGTTGCTGCCGGAGACAGCGATATTCTTCGTTGTCAAACTGGGTATCACCGCGGCGAGGCACCGGCCTTTCATCTCGGTGAACTCGCCCTTTGGGTTGCGGGCCAGACGCGAGAAATAGGAAAGGTCCACGTGACTGGCACCGAGTCCGGCCGTTACGCTGTCACCGATTCCCAATAGCAGCACAGGGCGCTCGGTCCAAGCTTGTTGGAACGGCTGGGCGGTGACCGGCGGACCTGCTGGCCCGGACCCAATCGGGCGAGCGAACCAATAGTGACGGTAGAACAGGCCAGCCGCCACCAGCAAGCCACCCACGGCCAAGAGTTTGATCATCCGGCGTCGCCGTCGCGGGCGGGGTGCACTCGGTTCCTGGGGCTCTGTGGCCATCATGAAACGGTCCTGCTCTAGAGAGCGCTCCGTGAATCAAACGATCGCGTGCCACCAAATTCAACTTAGTGCCTGGCCATGTGTTGTGCAAATGAACCGCCATCGAGGCGGATCAGTTCTAGAAAAAAACGGTGACAAGTCACCGCACTCCAAACTGTCGCTACGGAGTAAGTTCGAAATAGAAATCATGCACGAACCAAACTGGATCTACTGCGCCAACTGCCAACATGAAGACGACATAACTGGCGACGTGCACACCAATTGCAAATCGCCAACGCATGCGAAGCCACATTTGAGCCGCAACACAGTTCAGAATCGCTGACATGAGAAATGTGACGAACCAGAAGATGCTGGTAGCGAGCCAGAAGACGCTGTCTGCGAGCGTGAACGAATTGGAGTTGACGACGGATATCTCGACTATCAAGACGAGGGCGGCTACTAGGGAAATAGCGGTGGCGGACAGATAGCTGAACACGACGGGGATTGACCGAAGTCGAAAGCGTTTTGGAGGAGCATTGGAAACCTGTGCAGCGTCGTCGCTAATGAGGTCGTGAGGTGCGTCGTACGGGTTGGGCATGGTCTCGACGGCCGATGGAGGACGGTCGCTACGGAGTCAATGTGAATTTAGCGAGGACCGCGAGATACGCGACAAAAAGCGCAATCAAGAACACGGCAACCGATCGATCGAGCGGATATCCACTCACCAACGTCGAACCACAATTAGAGCACGAGACTCCGTTGGTTCGTGCACCGCATTTTGGGCAATTCCTAATAGACATGTGTTTATCGTATCAGGATCGGGAGTCACGATGTCCAGTCGCTTCATTCATCCAGAGGGAACGCCGCACATACAGTCACTGCCACGAGCGACCGTCCAACGACCATAAACGTGTTGCGGTAGTTCACGAACATATTGATAAGTATCGCGACTTTACCAATGCGAAACAACATTCCGTGACGATCGGAGAGCGGCTCGGTCCTCGCGGATGTACCCGACGACACGGGGTATTGTACCCAGCGAGGCCGTTGATCAAACGACGTAAGTCAATAGCCGAGGCGGGATTTGAACCCGCACGCCCGTAATGGACACAGGATTTTAAATCCTGTGCGTCTGCCAATTCCGCCACTCGGCCAT
>DUDC01000216.1:13167-17680 GCA_012959465.1 Planctomycetaceae bacterium | reverse complement strand
AGCAGGCCCCCTCGTTGATTATCTTGAAGTGCTGCCTGACCATTTTGCCAACTGGAATCTGGAAGACCGCTACATCACGATGCATACGCAGAAGATTTTGCCCGGCAACTGGAAGATGTGCATGGAGGGATTTCTTGAAGCCTTTCATGTGCTCGGCACCCACCCCGAGGGCCTTTATGCTTCAAGCTGGGCGAACACCCAATACGACCTTTTCAGTCCTCACGTGAGCCGTTTCTTCCAGAATCTGAGCAGTGGCAACCCACACTTCGAACGTGAAGTCACCCAACCGGAACTCTTCAAGTTCCTCGGGCACGATCCAGACACCTTGCCTGATGGCATGAGAGCGAGGCAACGTCATGCTGACCTGTTGCGAGCACAGCTGACACAGACGATGCATGTCGACCTGTCTAAAGTGTCAAATAGCGAGATGTTGGACTCTATTGAATATCACCTGTTTCCAAATGCCTGCTTCTTTCCGGGTATTGTTATTCCACTGATATATCGTTTTCGACCCCTTGGCGTGGACAAGTGTATCCATGACATCATGTTGCTTCAGCCGATTCCGGATATTGGCTCGAGACCAGCACCCGCAGCAACGGTGCAGCTTGGGATCCAAGATTCCTACACAACCGTGCCGACCTTCAAGGGGAATCGCCTCGGGAACGTCCTCGACCAGGACACGGCCAACTTCCAACGGCAATGGTCTGGGATCCTTGCATCACTGAAGGGAAGCGAAACCCTGGGTAACTACCAGGAAGCGCGAATTCGACACTTTCACAACACCCTTGACACCTATCTGGAAACATAAAATGACGCTGACCGTAGAAGAACTTATCGCCAAAGAGGAAATCCGTGATCTCGTCGGCCGCTACATGCGGGGTCTGGATCGGTTGGACGTGGAACTCCTGCGCAGCGTTTTCCATGATGATGCAACCACGGACTATGGTTTCTTTCAGGGAGGTCCCGATGCTTTTGTTGAGATGGCGTACAACGCCTTAAAAGATCACCTGGCTAATCATCATCTGATCGGCCAGACCAACATAGATATCAAAGGTGATGTTGCCTTCGGGGAGATCTACTTTCAGGCTTTCCATCGCATCGTCGTGAACGACGAAGGTAAGTTCGCATCGGCCCACGACCTACGGCGGACCTTCGCCATGAAGCTGGCCAGGGCAGGGGTGAGCATGCCCGATCTGAAGACCATCATGCGCCATTCAGTCATCTCAACGACGATGCGATTCTACCTCGACGAGCAAGCCGAAGAGGTCTCGCAGCGGATCGCTGAGAAGCTGAACCGCAAAGTGTACCCGGGTACATCAGTTGATCTCGAAGAATCTGAATCGACGTAAGTCAATAGCCGAGGCGGGATTTGACCCCGCACGCCCGTAATGGACACAGGATTTTAAATCCTGTGCGTCTGCCAATTCCGCCACTCGGCCATTCTCTTTTTTGCCAGACCGGGCACTGCCGAACTGCAAAAGGACGAGTATCTTTCAGATCGGCGCATTCTGCAAGAGCGGCGGCCCAGGTCGCGACTAGGTTGCGACAAAAGCCATCCAGTAAAAGCACCAGCCCGTCACCGCGGTAAGGACCATGCCCATGGCGGCGAGTCTGGCTGTTTTGATGTGCTGGCCGCTGTAATCCGACGGTACCGGCGGCGAGGGAAAGTTGCGGAGCGCTTTGACGATCGTGTAGATCCACAGCAACGGCGTCGGAATCGCGAACAGCAAATGGATCATCAAAGCGTACTTGGCCCCACACCAAACGTCCGGCGTAAAATACGGAGACGGTTCGGCCCGCTCCGTCCATTTGGTCGACGACAGTCGCATATCCACCTCGAATAGCAGCACCGACAACAGCAGAATCACTGCTAGCGTCAATTGCACGCGTTTGTGCAGGCTGTAATTCTTGCGATACTTGACCAGGTAGATGCTCCAACCCATCACCGGAAGGACGGCGAACATGGCGAGGAATAATAAGTCGAGCATGAACGAACCACGCGTCCCTAGAAAGCCGTTCCATCCTGCATAATCCGCAAACAACATGTCAGCTGTCCGTTCTGGTAGTACGAAGGACCTCACCGGGTGGTCTTACGATACCGAGGCGCTCGTTCGTTCGGCAAGAGAGATTTCGGTACGCGTTCAACGAGCGGTAAAGAACCGCTGGTTCGTTCCACCGGGGCCCACTCGGAACTGCACCTGCTTGCCGCAGCGCGGGCCGCGGCCGGAATACGCGTCGCCAGATCGGTTCATGTAGACCCGTTGATACACCTGACAGCACTCGAATTTGACGCCGAGATACGGCCGATCGGTGTTTTGTTCGCTCGATGGCGAATTGCTCTGATGCGACGACCGAGTCGCCGGAACGCTCGTATAATCAAGATTTTCGCCGGCCATGGCCTCGCTCGACGTTTGGCTTTGAAGGTTGTTCGATCGTACAGTTAGGCAGTTTTCTTCATTCCTTGTCAATCCACATATACAGTACCCCACAGAATTGTCGAAAGAAGATCAAGGCCACTTGGTCGACGGGCCTAAAATCGACGTTCTGACTTGACCTTCGTGAGGTGGTAGGATACTCTTCCAAGCGGATGCCTCTATCATCAGGTTTCGACTCGAGCAGTTCGAATGAATTCACTATTGCAAAACCTAGGCCTACTACTACGAGGACGTCCCTTGGGATGACGGCACGCCATTAATGCGAACCGATCGGCATCCCGAGGCCTTGTGCCCTCGGGTTTTTTTTTGCCATGTTGGCGGAGTCATTAGAACCACATTTCCTCTGTTTGAACTATGAACTCAGTGCAACTTCCCATATCCGATTCATCGCTGACGCTGGTTCGTCGCGAGATTTCAACCAGGGCACACCTGTTGTTGCTGATGCCGGTCAATGGCCGGCTATAGCAGCAATTAATTCAAAGCGTTTTTGTGCCCTTTCTTGAGGAATTCTTCGATGAGTGAAAACCGTCGCATCATAATTTTTGACACCACGCTCCGTGATGGCGAGCAGTCGCCCGGAGCAAGCATGAATCTCCGTGAGAAGTTGGAGATCGCCCAGGCGTTGGATGATCTGGGCGTCGACGTGATCGAGGCCGGCTTTCCTATCGCGTCTCCAGGTGACTTTGAAGCCGTCGGTGAGATTGCTCAGACCATTCATGGTGCGACGATCTGCGGCCTGGCCCGTTGCAATGACCGGGACATTGACCGTGCTTGGGAAGCGTTGAAGAACGCGAGTCACCCCCGCATCCACGTGTTCCTGGCAACCAGCGCGATCCACCGTGAATTTAAATTGAAGATGAATCAGGAGGAGATTGTTGAGCGGGCGGTGGCCGGCGTGACACGGGCATTGAATTACTGCGATGACGTCGAGTTTTCGCCCGAAGATGCCGCCCGAACTGAGCGAGATTTTCTCTGTCGTGTCGTCGAGGCGGCGATTGATGCGGGGGCCACGACGGTCAATATTCCCGACACGGTCGGTTATGCGATACCGGAACAAATGGGTCAGGTTATCGCCACACTTGTTGACCGCGTGCCGAACATCGACAAAGCAGTGATCAGTGTCCACTGTCACAATGACTTGGGCCTGGCCGTTGCTAATAGCCTGGCCGCCGTGCAAAACGGTGCGAGTCAGATCGAGTGCACGATCAACGGAATCGGTGAACGAGCGGGCAACTGTTCGTTGGAAGAGGCAGTGATGACTCTCCGGACACGCCATGACGTCTATCAATGTGAAACGGGCATTACGACCCAGCGTTTGGTTCCCACCAGCCGACTCGTCTCCAGCATTACCGGTTTACACGTTCAGCGAAACAAAGCCGTTGTCGGTCGAAATGCATTCGCCCACGAGGCCGGTATTCACCAGGACGGCATGCTAAAGGAGCGTACGACCTATGAGATCATGTGTCCCGAGGACGTCGGTTTCGCCAAGACTGATTTGGTCTTGGGAAAGCACAGCGGTCGCGCTGCGCTGGCCGATCGCGCCCGTGCACTGGGTTATCACCTCACTGGTGAGCAACTTCAGACGGTATTCGACGAGTTCAAGCGTCTGGCTGACAAGAAGAAAGAGATTTACGATGGCGACATCTCGGCGATCATCGATCAACAATTGCACGGCCTGCCCGACGCGGAGTGGACTCTGGTCAATTACCACGTTCAAAGTCGAAGCGACCAGGCCCCCCTGGTTCGCCTGACGCTCCGCCGCGGTGACGAGGAACTGACGGCCGAGTCGGATCGTGGGGATGGACCGATCGATGCCGCTTTCTGGGCGTGTGAGAAGATCACAGGTGTCGAAGTGGTGTGTAAGGACTTCCAGGCGCGAAGCGCCACGATCGGTCGCGACGCCTTAGGTGAAGCTTCCATTGAGGTCGAGCACAAAGGGAGGACGTACCGAGGCCGTGGCGTTTCAACCGATACCGTCGAAGCCACCGTGTTGGCGTTGTTGAATGCCGTGAATCGGATTGCGATGGCGAAATAGGCCCGCAGACGTCGCTACCGAGACAACACTCAAACACCGAAAC
>DUDC01000216.1:0-13083 GCA_012959465.1 Planctomycetaceae bacterium | reverse complement strand
GTCTGGCGTCCTAGGCACACATTTCCCGGGAAATCGCTCTAATTCGGCCGTTTTCTCTTGAGACAACGGCCTAGATGCCGTAGTATCGCCCAGCTCAACAAAACTTGAGGACGGCTGGATGTTGGACTTTGACGTCAAACGCTGCACACGACGTTGTGCCAAGACCGAACGGGAACTTCGCCCGGGTGAAACGATCTACTCGGTGTTGGTGGCCGAGGGTAGTGAGGTCGTGCGTTATGACTACAGTCATGAGGCTTGGGAAGGGGCGCCAAGTGACTCGATTGGCTGGTGGGTTTCCAAAATACCGTCGTCGGATACCAAGAAGGTTAGCTGGGCTCCCAACGACGTAATGCTGCATTTTTTTCGCGAGTTGGAGGCCAACCCGGAAAAAATCGAACTGCGATATGTTCTCTGCCTACTCATGATTCGCCGTCGCATCTTGCGACAGGAGGGGAATGAGCGCGATGAACAAGGGCGGGAGGTGATTGTCGTTCACTGTCCCAAGGATGATTCGGAACATAAAGTCATTATGCAGTTGCCCGATCCAAGTCAGGCGGTGGCGTTGCAAGAGGCGCTGAGTGGTCTATTGGTTGGAGGAGGTCCTCCGGCCGGCGATTGAACTTCGCTGAATCGTGCAACGTAGTAAATAGGGCAAGAACCAAATTTCCATGGAAGGAAACTGACTTGAAGTGGTCACCCCTGCGAGTTGGCGGACTTCTGGTTGTGTTTCTTAGCACAACTGGTTGCCATTTGATTCCCCCGACGCACCCCGTCGTATTCACTTCTCAACCCGATCTACCACAGTTGCTGGACCATATCGGCCGCTCGAGCGACTCGATTCAACGATTGAGTGCCGACGGCATCCAGCTGCGGATCGAGGGAGCTCCCGTTTCCTTACGCTCGTCGATTGATTTCGAGCGTCCAAACCGTTTTAAGTTGACGGGCAGCTTCATGGCAACGTCTGAGTTGGACGTTGGTAGCAACGAGCAGTTTCTGTGGATTTGGGGTCGGCATGCGCCGGGTGCCTTGCTCTACGTCAGACACGACCAATACGGTCAAACGATCGCCAATCAATTGATGCCCGTCCCACCGTCGTGGTTGATCGAGGCGTTGGGTGTGTTGTCGATCGATCCACTCGGCCAATACACGGGGCCTATTGTCCGCGAGGATGGAAATCTTGAAATTAAATCGCAGTGGATTCGTCAGGGTGAGCCTCTTTGGCGGACTTGGGTCGTCGATCCGAAGTATGGCTTCATTGTCGAACAGCAGGTTCGCGATGCACAAGGGCGTCTGTTGGCGTCGGTCTGGGCGAGTGATCACCGACACGATCCCGAGTGGAATGTTTCCTTGCCTCGTCACTTGGATGTCCAGATCAACATGCCAGGGGAGGAGTTGCCGTTTCGCATGTCACTTGATATTGGAGATTATACAATCAACGGGCTCAGCCCAACGGACCCACAGTTTTGGGATATGCCGGACCCCGGCAACTACCCTGCGTACGATCTAGCCGACCCGAACGTCTATCGTAAACTGCAACGCATGACAGCCGTTCCAGCCCCTCGAGGCGTCGCCGATCTGAGGGGAGAATTCCGACCCCAATATCGAGGGTACTCGCAATCCCCTACGATGCGACGCTAGGCGCAGAGTAGGTCACTTTCGCCGAAAGTGACCAGCGATTATGGAACTCTACTGTCCGAGGATTAGGGCGATACGTACCGGATTCAAGCGAAAATCGGTCGAGCGCTGCCGGAGTTGCAGCACTCATCGGTGGCCAAATCAGTTTTTCGTTCCACCACGCGTTGGCTCGGTTTCTAACAAGCTCGTCTTCTTCGTCCCATTGCTTCGCTAATACCGTCAACCCTTGCGCCGCCGATTCAGGCACTCGCACTTGGGGGGAGAATCGGAACATGAGGAAGATTCGCCTTGCTTCGTGGATGGTACCAGTATTACGATGAAGGAATCGCGGATACATCTTCTTTTCGGTTTCTCTTCTGCTGACACCTTTTGAAAGTCAACTATGATCCACTTTTCCTGTGACCGGTGCGGCAAATCCATCGACGCGAACGAAGAGTTGAGGTATGTCGTCCGTGTGGAAGTTCAAGCGACGATGGAGTCTGGCGATGCACTGGAAACAGAAGCAGACCGTGATCATCTCGTGGAATTGGAAGAGATCTTAGAACGCCTGGACGACGAAGAGAGTTCCCTGATAAGTGAAGACGTCTATCAGCGCCGCCGATACGACCTCTGCTGCTCGTGCTATCGCAAGTTCATTCGCGACCCAATGGGGTCCGAAACGACCAGTCAGTTCGATTTCAGTCCGAACTAGGTGCAAAGCTCTGCTTTGTGCAAGAGCCGGTCCCCTTTGCAGATACGTTGTCGCGAGTGATAATTTAATCTCTCGTTGAGCCAGTCGCCTTTCGCACTAGCCCGCAGCACAAGCGAGGGTGAAGCGGTGCGGCACTCTCGCTTACGCTTTGGGTTACGGAAATAAGCGTGCTCCGTGGTAGCTCCAGCGTCCAATTCTATTAGCAGCAAGCCAAGTCGAGGAAGAACGTGTCTGACAAAATGCAAATTGCCGTAATTGGCGGAGATGGTACTGGTCCAGAAGTGACCGCTGAGGCGTTGAAAGTGTTGGCGGCCACGGCGCAAAAGTATTCATTTCTATACGAAACAACTGATTTTGACTTTGGCGGCGAGCGTTATTTGCGAACAGGTGAGACGCTACCAGCCGGCGCGGTGGACGAGTTACGAAAGTTTGACGCGATTCTCCTTGGAGCCGTTGGTCACCCCGACGTGAAGCCGGGCATTTTGGAAAAAGGGTTGCTCCTGGAACTTCGGTTTCAGTTGGATCAGTACATCAATCTTCGCCCGGTGCAGTTGTACCCCGGTGTCGAAACACCGTTGGCTGGTAAGAAGACCGAGGACATCGACTTCGTCGTCGTCCGCGAAAACACGGAAGATCTTTACTGTGGTGTCGGCGGATTCCTGAAGAAGCACACCGCTGATGAAGTGGCGATGCAGTCTGCGGTCTACACCCGCAAGGGTTGCGAGCGCTGTATTCGCTGGGCATTCGATTTTACTCAAAAGCGTGACAACCCTAAGGGGAAGCGTCTGACGCTAGTCGCCAAAACGAACGTCTTGACGTTTGGTCACGATCTGTGGTGGCGAACATTCAATGACGTGGCCAAAGATTACCCCGATGTCGAGGCCGATTACAATCACGTTGACGCGTGCTGCATGTGGATGGTGAAGAATCCTGAATACTACGACGTGATCGTTACCACAAATATGTTTGGGGATATCATCACCGACCTCGGTGCAATGATCCAAGGTGGGATGGGCGTCGCGGCCGGCGGCAACATCAACCCTGACGACGGTGGCACGAGCATGTTCGAGCCGATGGGTGGCAGCGCGCCGAAGTACACTGGCTTAAACGTCATCAATCCAATCGCCGCGATCAGCGCTGTCGCCATGTTACTTCAACAAACCGGACACGAGACCGCAGGCGACAATGTCCTGGAAGCTGTCAAAAGCGTGACGGGCACCAAGATGAAAAGCCAAAGTGCAGCGAAGATGGGTTACTCGACGAGTGAAGTAGGCGATCTAGTTGTCGAGGCTCTCTAGGCCCAGGGCGTCCCCCGCCGATGATCCTTCTGCGCACGTAACGCTTCTCAAAGTGACAACAAGTCACGCCGAGCACGAGCATATGCCTGGCTTGCTTGGCGAATTGTTCTCGGCAGTCGTTCGTAACCTCGAACGCTCGTTGAATCCGGTGAGAACACGATCTGGTCTAGCCAGTCGTCGGCGATCTTGGGGTCGACGAGAGCGAGGGATTTGCCAACTCGATGTGCCCAAGAGGGATAGGCATGTTCGCGGATGTCGTCCGATGATTGTTGAGCAAGCTGTCGCAAGTTCCGCTCGTTTTGTAGCAGTCGTTCAGCACGCCGTTGCGCTTGACCGTCGCCACTCAAGTAGAGCGCTAAGAGGTAGCGGTCTTTTCCGGCCGACTTGCCCATCTTCCGGAAGGCCTCGCACTGCACGACGGCAATCCCGCCTCGCCACTCCGCAGGCACACGCAGAATGATCACGTATTCCATGCTCCCTTCCAGTGTCGATTGACTAGATCCTTTTAGTTTGAAATAGACACCCGTACCACGGTCGAGTGTTCCACTGGCTGTCAACGTCTCTACCGGAGGAAGCAACTCGTACTGGACCTTCCGACTCTCCTTATCGGACAGACTGCCGTTGCCTGATAATTTGACCACATCGAGAGCTCCGGCGGCTGTGATGCCGAGCGAACGGAGCTTTTCCTCGTTAGCCTCCACCTTCAAATTGCCGACATATCTCGAGTGGGCGGTGGTGTGTGGTTGGAAATCGTGGACGCGCACTGAAGCGGAGCCAGTATGAACCGAGATGAACATGCGCAGATCTTCGCTTTTCAAGCCGAACCGAACCAGCGATGAGAGTCGAATCCGAGCTTCAACCAGTCGTTCGTCGGGGTGCATTGCGTGGAAGCTATCGTCTGTGACGTCCATACACGCGATCAATGGTTCGACGTCAAACCTGACGTCAGCCGCGTCGACTGGACTAACCAAGCCAGTTGCAATCACAACCGCTAATACCAGGCTCGCAACGGGCGGAGGAAAAGTAGAGTTCATCGCGCACTTCCTTATGTCGATGGAGGCGACACAGTTTCCGGCCGTCCCGTGCCGTTGTGTCGCGCAGGCCACGAATTGTGGCGGCCTCGACTCCATCCCGGAGTGCTTGAGCCTGCTCCTAACAGGCGGTAGACGAGATTCTACCGAGGCGTCATGTGCTAGATGGCATCACAATGTTCAGACGGCGAAAAATGCGGTGCGATCGATCATGTCGGACACTTGGGCAGACGTGACTTTTCCTTGACGCTTAGCCTCCCTCGCTTCCCAACCGTAACCCGACGTGTCAGCGAGGGCCGCCACACCCACGAAAAAAGCCGCAGGAGTGAACTGCGGCCTTTGCTGATTCACTTCGACGTTCGACGTGCTAGTCGCACAATGGAGCATCGGCTTTTTCAGTAATCACGGGAGTCGTTAACGCCATTTCCGCGTTCAAAGCGGTGAATCCAGCCCATTCCTCGGGAACATTGTCTTCGTGGAAAATTGCTTCAACGGGACATTCCGGAACGCACGCTTCACAGTCGATGCATTCCTCGGGATGGATGTATAGAATCTGCTCCCCTTCGTAGAAACACTCGACAGGGCAGACTACGACACAATCGGTGTATTTACAACCGAAACAGGGTTGAGCCACAACGTGCGTCATCGACTAATCTCCTCACGAAAGCGAAACATTGAAAAGCCGTCTAGGACGCATAGTCGACGTCTGCAGGAGCGGCCCAGGTAGTAATTTGGTGCGGTTACCGATGCTTATCGGAAAAATAAGGACGAAAGCTCCAATCCGAAACAGGGAAATGTGGAGGCACAATATAAACCGGCAACTTCCGACCTCGCCAAAACGTCCGATTTTCGTGGAAATTGCTCACCATGGCACCGGGATTTTACGCGTGGTGAATATCAGCAAAGTCGTTGTGTCGGAAGGACTTGCCACCCCATCGCACTGAGTGGGCATGGTAAGGATGTCATTAGGCGATGTCAATACGGGGCCGCAGGGGCGGTGAGGATGGGAAAATGAGAAGGAACGACGGCAGAAAACGACTCTCGCCATAGCCCCCCTGTCTTCCTTGCCCTTCCCCGTTTCTCTTGCCTGCCCGCCGGGGCCTACGTAAAATAAGGGTTGCGGCCACTTCGACTGGTCTTCTTATCACACAACGCAGGTGACGTTTGTGGTCCTATCTGATGTTGATCGCCGATTGCTTGAACGTTGTTTAGCGAGAGAACCGCGTTCGTGGGAAGACTTTGTGGATCGCATCCTTGGGCTTGTATCGCACGTTGTCCGTCACACGGCCCAGTCTCGGTCCATTCGCCTCACTGAAGCCGATACGGATGATCTCATTGCCGAGGTGTTCGTGGAGCTCCTTCGTAACGACATGGCAGTCCTGCGACGCTTTCAAGCGAAGAGCAGTTTGGCCACTTATCTGACGGTCATCTGTCGCCGCATCACGGTGCGTTACTTGTTGAGACAAAAGACACAACCACGAACCAATTCCAAGTCCGCTCCCGCACAGAGTTCGGACGATCCGGGTCTCAAACGAATTCAAAATCGCGACCAGATCGAACAACTCTTGACCGGCCTCAACGGTAAAGAGGCGGAAGTCATTCGCATGTACCATTTGGAAGGTATGAGTTACCGCGAGATCAGCGCGACCGTTGGGCTGCCGGAAAACAGTATCGGCCCTACACTGTCTCGAGCCCGGGCAAAGATGAAGCAACTCGGATTGCAAGGTTGACGGACCTAAGTGCCGGCTCCGCCAGTGCATTCGCTCCGGCCAGTGGCACACTTCTGGAAATCGGCCAGTAACTCTGCTAAATTGAGCGGTTCGCTAGGTCGTGCTCGCGACATCTGAGAGGTCGATTCATTGTCCGTTCTTGACTCACCGCCGATCGTCGATGGCCCCGTCCCCACGTTGCTGGAGGATTGGGTTGATGAAATCAACGGATTGCGCCGCATCGGCCGAGAATTTTATTCTAAGGGGTGGTCGGTTGGGACCAGCAGCAACTATAGCGTCGTCGTTCAACGCAACCCGTTGAGGCTGCTGGTCACTGCAAGCGGAAAAGACAAAGGCTGTCTTGCCTGCGGCGATTTTGTCTTGGTTGACGAACACGGCGAGCCAACCGAAGCGGGGCAACCAAAGTCATCGGCCGAGACTCTGCTGCATATCGCCGCCGCTCAAGATGCAAATATCGGCGCCGTACTTCATACACATTCGGTCTGGGCCACTCTTCTCTCCGACGTATTTCTCGGTGAAGGTGGCATGGAGCTTACTGGTTACGAAATGTTGAAGGGGTTGCAGGGCGTCAGCACTCACGCACACCGTGAATGGATCCCCATTTTTCGAAACACGCAACAGATCCCCACTTTGGCGGCCGACGTTGCGGTTTGTCAAGCGAGCGACCGCCCCATTGCTCACGCGTACTTGATTCATCAGCACGGATTGTACACCTGGGGCCGAGATCTGGCAGAGGCTCGACGACACATCGAAATTCTTGAATTCCTGTTCGAATGCAAGGCTCGTCGTATGGCATTCCCACACTGACCGAGTCAGTCAAAACTTAAACACACACAATGTTTCCATCCAGATAGAGGGAAAACCATGGCAATCGTAACAATCTCCGAACAAGACCGGCAAATCACCGACGCGGAAGAGATTTCTGAGTTTCTAGCACCGTTCGGTATTTGGTTTGAAAATTGGGACGTTGAAAGCAAGGTGGGTGCGGATGCAGAGGATCAACAGATTCTGGACGCCTACAGCGCAGAGATCCAGCGACTGAAAGAGAAGGGAGGATTCGTGACGGCGGACGTCATTAACGTCTCGCCTGATACGCCCAACTTGGATGCGATGCTCGACAAGTTCAACAAAGAGCATACACACAGCGAAGATGAAGTCCGCTTCACTGTCAAAGGACGCGGCGTGTTTCACATTCACCCGGATGATGGTCCTGTGTTTGGAATCCTAGTGGAACGCGGTGACTTGATTAATGTGCCGGCCGGAACCAAACACTGGTTCAATTTGTGCGACGATCGCACGATACGCTGTATTCGTCTTTTTACCGACACGACGGGTTGGGCTGCTCAGTATGTTGACGACCCGGTTCACGCAGGATACGCACCGGTCTGTCTGGGGCCCGAGTTCATCGATCCGTCGGATGAAATCGACCCAATGGTCAAACTCTGATTCAAACAGGGATGGTCCTTGATTCGCGTGACACCGCCGTAGACGTTGGTTGCCAAGGACCTACAAGCCAAAATGAACTGCCGATCCATACTGTTAGACATCGAGGGAACGATTTCCTCGATACGCTTCGTGTACGATGAGATGTTCCCGTTTGCTCGCCGAGAGATCCCACAGTACGTGCGAGCGCATTTTGATGACGAAGAGTTTGCGTCAACGATAGAGGCGATTGCCGCTGACATGGGCTACGAGTCATCGGTTCAATGGTGGGAGGCTCTTGGGGAAGAGGATCGTGTCCAATCCGTTGTTGACGCGGCCATCGGCATGATGGACCAGGACAAGAAGGCGACCGGTCTCAAGCAACTGCAAGGCCAGGTGTGGCAGTCGGGTTTTGAAAGCGGTGAACTTCGCTCGCACGTGTACGAGGATGTGTTGCCAGCATTGAATGACTGGCAGGCGAGGGGCCTCGACATTCGCATTTATTCATCGGGGAGTGTTCAGGCCCAGCGACTGTTTTTTCAATATACCCAGTACGGAAATCTGCTCGACTCTTTTTGCGGCCATTACGATACAACGACTGGCCCGAAAAAGGACGCGGCGAGTTACCATTTGATTGCCGAGCAGATCGGTGTTGGTTCCGATGAAATTCTCTTTGCCAGCGACTCGCTCGACGAATTAAATGCTGCACGACAGGCAGGGCTACAAACCGTACTGTGCTTACGCCCGGGCAACCCGGAAATCGCCGACGTGTGCGGCCATACGACAGTCTCTTCCTTCGATCAGATCGTCTGTTGATTGATGTGTGCGAGTTGTTTGAGCCGAACGCGCCAGCGTCGGGTCTTGCCCAATTATCGTGTGAAGTGAATCGTGTGACTGAAAAACCCGAGGCTGGCGCCTGCGGCTCACAAAATGAAATCGATGACCACAATCTAATTGAATGTCGATCATGTTACACCTCAAGGCTACATCTCCCGAGCGATGGTTGCATCAAGTTCGTGATCACTTGGACGAAATTCTGATCGATCATGCGCACTGCGAGAAAAAGGCCGCCGGAACGGCCATGAACTTGATGTTTGCCTATGTTGAGAACGAGCAACTCTGTCGCGACATGACCGAAATCGTGAAGGAGGAACTCGATCATTTTCATCTGGTCATCGAATTGCTCAAAGGGCGTGGCATTCGATTTCGGCGTCTTAAGCCCAGCGCTTACGGAAGACGGCTCAACGAGCTCATTCGCAAAATGGAACCTCAGAGAGCCGTGGACCGACTATTGGTCGCCGCGTTAATCGAGGCTCGGTCATGTGAGCGGTTCGATTTACTGAGGCAGCACGTTGGGGATCCGCAGTTGGCGGACTTCTACGATAGTCTGTTCGAAACCGAGGCGCGACACCACTCGACCTACATCCGACTGGCACACCTGTTTACAACAGTCGAAAACGTAGAAGAACGACTCGATGAATTGGCGGAGGCCGAGGCGCGTATCATCATGGAAGGCGAGGTGATGCCCAGGATGCATAGCTAATTAGCAACAACCGGACTTCCGCTGGTGAGTGGTAATGGATGACTGATTTTCCAACCATCCCCAAACGTCAATAGTTGGTGCGTGAGCCAAAGCCACGCATGGCGAAAAATCCAACGGCGACGACGCCAGCAAAGACGTACAGCCACTGCTCTCGCGAAAAATCGGGGTCGAAACGCATTGCCGACCGAATGAAATCCTGCATCAATTTGAGCATTTCGCTGAGCTGCCTGTGACCATTGTAACGGGCTTGGGGGAGGCCAACGGTGACTTTCAAGTCTACGTCATAAATGGGCCTTCGGACGCCCAAAATAGGAGCCGCGATGACCGCCAGCTCCTTCAACATCCACCCCTTGCAGGGGCGATTCGCCGAGCTACAATTCAACACAACCTTTTGAGGGGCCGTAGCTCAATTGGTTAGAGTACCGGACTGTCGATCCGGTGGTTGGGGGTTCGAGTCCCCTCGGCCTCGCTTTTTACGCTCGTTGTCTGTCATGGATAGCGAGCGTTTTTTTGTCGCTAGAGTTGATATATTCCAATGTGAACGTCGCTATGTATGGCCGTGCCCTGACAAATGAAGCGGCGTGGTTTCCGACGTGGCCGTCGGTCTTCGCCGCACATGTCTAGAAAAGAAGCCGAGTCGGCTCGTAACCGAGAGATCGAATTCGCTTGTCGAGTGATTCAAGCTCTTTCTGGTCCGCGTTGCGGTCCAACGTCAACATTCGGTGGTACATGATGACCGCCGCAGAGTGATGCGTGGCCCCCAGGTGATTGGGGATCATTCGAATGTCGACGCGAGATTTCCTTTCGTTGATGAGGAACGCTGCATCGGCAGACTGTTGTTGCTTAAACCAATCGTCGAACGACTTCCATATTATGTCGAATTGCGCTCGGGCAGCCTTCTTGTTGCCTAGACCTAGCAGGATAAACCCGCGGGTGTCTCGAAACTGGATCAATGTTGCATCGATCGGTTCCGGTTCGGTTGGTTTGGAAAACCAGGAGGCACGCCAGGAATTGGCCTGCAAGTCGGCGACCAACGCCTCGTGAATTTCAATCGCTTGGTCGATGTCCTTCAGCGCGGCATCAAGTTCGAAGCGGTGGATTGCTCGCGAATAGGCCAGCCCATTTAAGGCGTTTGAATGGAGCCGCTGGTCGCTAGAAGACTCGACGCTCTCCAGAATATTCTTGTAAAGTCCGATTGCGCGACCAGACCTCCGCCTAAGTTCGAGGCTTGCGAGCAGGCTTAGCAGCGCATATTTTTCGGTGGGAGGAGCCCTTTTGATCGCCTCCTCCAGATTGAGAATGGCCGTATCGACATTGCCAACTACTCGATCTCGCCGGGATCGGATGGTGAAATAGTGCCAACTTCTTCCACCCCAACTCACCGACTCTTCCAATAAGCGGTCCGCGCGGAGGATCGCCCCCTTCGCCAACACCCGATTCTCTTCTATCGCCCCATCACTTTCTGCTTTACGCCGCGCGTACCATATGCCGTCGACAAGTTCGTCTTCGGCGGCGGCCAAGTACCAGCGGGCAATTTCCGGACGGACGGCCCGGTTAGCGGTGGGAACCAGGACCAGGCACATCGCCCCAATGATCAGCGGCCAAATTCGTCTTCGTTTGGCGGGTGTCACCGAATTACTCCGGATAAGAAACTCATATTGCGTGGGGGCGGGCTCTGCCAGTGCTTTTGAGCCGAACGCGCTAGCGTCGGGTCTCATCGTTAGTTCGCGTGATCTTGCCAGAATCCGAGGCTAGCGCCTACGGCTCATTGGATGCTGCTCGGCCGGTAGATACTATGGCGATTAAGAGGTTATCTGCGCGTGTCCGGCGCGACTAGCCCTATCCGCCTAATTGTCAACTTTCGTCCCGCTCTGAACGCGGCAGCAATCGCGATTCGAACCGTCAGTCCTCGGAATCCTTCAATTAGGGGAAAGGCGGAACAAAATCGTGGCGTCTGGCTTGGCGAATGTGAGAGAAGAGGTAACATGGTCGCTTGGGAGGAGTTTACTTCCGTACAAAGGCGATAAAGTAGGAGTCGAATCATGCCGTTGTTTGAGGTCGAGACCAACGCACATATCATCATCACTTGGGCCGACGACGAAACGGCTGCCGTGTCAGTGGTCAAGGACGCATACCCACAGGACGAGGTCATTCGAATGACCAAACGGCCACGTGACACTTGGGTTATTTCAAAGGGCGCGCTGGGTTTGACCGAACAAATCGAGGACCCTTGCACGACCGCTCGCGATTGTCTAACCAAAGCGTCCGGTGACAAAGTGCACGCAATACGTCTCTACATGCACGAGACAGGTACGGATCTTGAGGACGCGCGAAAGGTTATCGAGTCGAACATGCTGATGGGCTGGTAGGCGTCAATGACATTTTCACTCGAGGGACGCGTTGCACTGGTCACAGGCAATTCGACTGGACTGGGCAAGCAGATCGGTCTTCGCTTAGGTCGTGCTGGAGCCAAGGTACCGGTCAACTACTTCAACAATGAACGACGTGCTGAAGCGGCGTTGAAGGAATATGAAGCGGCCGGTGTCGACACGTTCTTGGTTCGGGCGGACGTCACCGACGAGGCCGACGTCAACCGTTTGATATCCGAGTTAGAGGACCGTTGGGGTTCGGTCGACATTCTTGTCTCGAACGCGACGTGCGATCAGCCGCTCAAGCCGATCGAAGAATACGATTGGGAATTGTATCAAAGCATGCTGGACTTTTTCATCAAGAGTCCCTTTCTGTTAACCAAGCGGGCCCTCGCAGGCATGAAGGCTCAAAGCTGGGGCCGCATTATTAACATTACCAGCGAGGTGTTTCACCGTAGTGTTTCGCCGTTTAGCGCTTATGTCGCGGCAAAGGGTGGACAGATCGGATGGTCCCGAAGCATGTCACAAGAGCTTGCACCGTTCGGCATCACGGTCAATATGGTGGCTCCAGGTTGGATTCCCGTGGAACGCCACGAGTCAGATCCTCAGGAGATGAAAGACGAGTACGTGGCAATGGTTCCTGCCGGACGATGGGGCGTACCCGACGATGTGGCGACGGCCGTTCAGTATCTCGCGAGCCAAGAGGCGTCATTCGTCACTGGTCAGACGATTTGTGCAAACGGTGGAATGACTCCCTGGTAGTTTTCTCGACGTTCGATCGCCCGCCTTGGCGAATAAAAAAAACGGGAGCTGAAAAGCTCCCGTTTTCTGATTGGTCATTATTGCAGGGCAACAAGCCAACACACATCACCGGCCGTATGGGGAATAGTTGGTGGACGACGTGCTGGCTGGGCTATAGGCAGGAGCCGTCGACGGTGTGTTGTTAAGGGAGGTTGTCGATCCTGGTGTGTAACTAGTCGCGCCAGTTCCAGTGTTGCCCGACGACTGATAGGAGTCAGTGGTTGGGTAAGCTGGTACTCCAGTTCCGTAACCGGGATCCGTCGAGGGTCGCGATGGAGTTGCATTGTACGAACTGCCGGCTCCCGCGCCGTAGCTCGGTGTCGGTTGAGTTGACGGAAGACTGGAACCCGCTGGCGAAGTACCGTATCCAGGTCTGAGGCCGCCGTTGGCTCCGGCGGGGATCCCACCGCGGGTGTCGTAGCTAGATTGTGGCGAGTATTCTGTGGGTGGGTAGCTTGGCGTTGTGAAGTCTTGTGCGGGTGGCGTGTAGTCTTGCGTTGGCGGTGCCGTGTAGTTTGGCGGTGCCGTGTAGTTTTGCGGTGCCGTGTAGTTTTGCGGTGCCG
>DUDC01000215.1 GCA_012959465.1 Planctomycetaceae bacterium | reverse complement strand
ACAGTCTCTCCGTACTTTGATTGCAGGAAGAGATTAAACGCTAGCCTCAGACGCCAGTTGTTCGCTTCGGGATGTTTGGCAAAACCTTCAATGATTTTTCGAAACGCGGTTTCTGCCGCCGGGTACTTTTGGCTTTGGGACAGAGACTCGGCCCGTACGACTTGCACGTCCGCCGCTAAGTCATCTTCAGGGTAGGCCTTGCCAAAGCGTGTCGCCAATGCGTCAACCTGGTTCATTTGACCCAATTCCAAGGCTAAGAAGGTCGCGTTGTAGAGTGCTTGTGGAGCCTGAGGTGACTCCGGCAGTTTGTCGACGAGTCGCAGGTATTGTTGCATCGCCTCGTTGCGATTATCGGGCATTGCGTAGAGGGCATCGGCCAAGTCCAACATGACCTGATCAAGGAAGTTGACCTGATTATCACCGCTGGCCGCGATGGCCGCTGCAGCCAGTTGCTGAGCCTCTTGTGGCTTCTTCTGCTGAATCCGTATCCGAGCCAACCAATGAACCGCCTCCACGTAAAATGGGTCGTTCTTGTTTTTCGCATGCGTCAACAGCGCGGCTTCGGCCTTGTCCCACTGAGCGGCGCGGTACCAACAACGTCCAACCGACATGGAAGCTTGAGGAACGTAGGCCGATTTTGGGAACCGTACCGGCAACGAAGCGTAGACTCCTGCAGCGCGAGCAAACTCTTCCTGTTCGGATATCGCAAACGCCAGACGAAACAGGGCGTAGTCAGCCAATTCGAAATCTTGTACTCGCGACACCACTTCCAATAGCTTCGCCGCGTCCGCGGGATTGCCCTGGGCCAACAGAACCTCGCCTTTTCGCATGCGAACTTCCGTGACCAACATGTGCGTCTTAAACTGTCCTAGGAACTGGTCGTAAACCTCAATCGCTTGCGCCTGATTCCCTTGTTCCTGCTGTGCGACGCCCAATGCGTAGGTCGCATCGCCCACGAGGTTTGACTCTGGAAAGTTCGTAATCAGTTGCTCGTATGCGGTAACGGCAGCAGCCGTATCGCCGACCGCATAGAGTGCCTCGCCACGAAAATAAATCGCCTCATTGGCGCGGGAGCCACGCGGATATTTTGCCAGCAGTTGCTTAAACGTCTCCGCTGCGGCAACCAGCTTTTCTTTCGGTCCGGCCTGGCCTATCGAATACTGGCACCAACCTAAATTGAGTAGCGTTTCCTCCATCATTTCAAACTTCGGCGACTTGGCGATCAGTTCGGTGAACGCCGACTCAGCCCCAGCAAGGTCCTTCACCTGCAAACGGCAAATGCCGAGATAGTAGCGAGCTTTGGGTACCAGCGGATCCTTGGCATGATTCTTGATCAACTTCTCCCATTCGCCCACGGCAAACCGATACGACCCGGTATTTTGAGCGTTGGCTGCCGCCTGATAAAGGCGTAGAGCCGCGGGGGACGAATCCTCCTCTTGGCCCTTTCCAACCGCCGCCAAAACCGTCAAGCAGATGAAGATGGACGAGAGGACCAGCAGACAATACCGCTGAAGCCCAAGGGCCGGAACACGATGCATCGTACTACACATGGATATTAATTCCTTTTTTCCGAGTCTTCCGCCGTCATTCAAATCGCGGCAACGAGGTCCAAAGGACCAAGTCAGCCGAAAATTCTCGATTGATACGCACCCCTCGGGCCCAATCAGCCGATTTTGAGCATGTAGCCTAAAAATTAAACGTTTCATGTAGTCTATCGGATCGGCAAACCAAGCGAAAATCCATTCCCAACAAAAGAATGGCCATGAACTACAAGCCTATATCCTACGTAAACAGCTCATTCCTCCCATTCCAATCCATCAGGAAATGCCATGTCGCGACGTGCTCTGATTACCGGCGGGGCCGGGTTCATTGGTTCCCATTTGGCCGAACGACTGCTGGGCTTAGGGCAACACGTCACCGTCGTCGACGACGAGTCAACGGGCAGGTCGGCTAACCTGGCAACATTTCGCGACCACGAACGATTTCAGTTTGTATCGGGAAGCGTTTCCGAGGCCACTTTGGTGGCGGAACTGGTGGCGTCGGCAGACGACGTTTATCATCTGGCGGCCGCCGTAGGGGTTGCATTGATTGCCCAACGCCCCATCGAGACCATTGAACGAAATATCTATCCCACGCAACTGTTGTTGAATGAACTCAAAGTTCAACACAGTCGCGGTCGCGACGTTCGCTTCTTTCTAGCGAGTACGAGCGAAGTGTACGGAAAAAATCCGAAAGAGACTTGGACGGAGGAAGACGATCTAGTCTTGGGCGCCACGACAAGGCCTCGTTGGGCCTATGGGGCATCCAAGGCGATCGACGAGTTTCTCACGCTGGCCCACTGGCGCGAATCGAACCTGCCGGTGATCATTGGGCGGTTCTTCAACGTTGTTGGCCCTCGACAAACGGGTGCCTACGGAATGGTACTGCCACGATTCGTGACCGCTGCAGTCGCCGGAGAGCCGATTATCGTCCACGACGACGGTGAGCAGATTCGGTGTTTTGCACATGTCGCGGATGTGGTGCGGTTCGTCATCGAGTTGGTCGAATTGCCGGCAGCCCATGGGCAAGTGATCAACATCGGCAGCGCCGAACCGGTTTCGATTCGCGAGTTGGCCGAACGTGTGATCGAGATCGCCGGATCGAAATCGAAAATCCAATTCGAGTCCTACGCAGATGCCTATGACAAAGACTTCGAAGACGTTCGGCGGAGAATACCCGACGTTGGAAAGTTGGAGAAGCTCTTAGACCTACGCCCGGAATACAAGCTGTCCGACGTCATTCACGAGCTGGTTCAGATTCAACAGGAAGCTTGAACTGGGAAGTCAACGGCCGACCAGTCACGTTGTCGCGCACCTTAAGGTCGTCGGCGGTTAACAACTGCAGATACAGCTGCTTGTCCATCGCCGGAGTCAGCACGCGCGTCGAACCACCTGGAAAGGCGACATTAAC
>DUDC01000214.1 GCA_012959465.1 Planctomycetaceae bacterium | reverse complement strand
CTGCATTTATGTCGACGCACCCATTATTTGGTCACCGTAACTTTTTGTACGATCAGCTGCAGTGACTGCTCGACGATCAAGTTTTGACCATTGATGTTTAACGTCCCACGGATGTTCAGCTGGTGCGGCCCCTCTGTTGCGTTCGCGGCCGCGGTGATGGTTAACTTGGCTTGTGATTGTTTGGCAGGCGCTGTGGCACTTGGAATGGACACTCCCGTAACGCCGGCGGGAAGAACGGTATTAAATTGGACCTGTCCCTCATAGGTAAAAAGGCGCGTGATCGCGACCGAGATCTCCACTTTCTCACCCTGTTTTACTGTTACTGGTTTAAGTTCGCCAACGGTGATAGGTGCAGGGACGATCTTTATCGTAATTGGTTTGGAGACGACCGGCACATTGAGTTTTTTTGGTTTTGCCGCATTGGTCAATGCGGTGGCTTGTTGGTCGGTTTTCGTTTTGAGTTGTGCAGCCAGTTGAGCCATTTTTACGGCCTCCACGGCAGTTGCGTCGGTCTTCGCCTTCGCTTCGGCCGCCTCCTTGGCCTTTGACACTGCGTCGACCAACGTCTTGTCGGCCGTGGCGGCGGTGGCGCTCGCTGTCACGACTTTCGCTGCTGCATCATCTGCTGTTTTTTTTGCTGCCGTGGCAGCTGCGGTCAGATTTGCATTGTCGGGAGTCGCGGCAGCTGCAACAGCCGCCTTTGCGGCCGCATCGGAAGTTGTCTTCGCGGTCGCCATCGCCGCGGACAGCGCCTTGTCGGCGGCCGTCTTTGCGGATCTTGTGGTCGTCACCGTTGCGGTTGTGACGGCGGCCAATTTGTCGGCGGCCGTTTTGGCCGTCGCGGCAGCTTTGGCATCGGCGTCGGCTTTCGTCTTGATTTGGTCGACTTCCTTCTTCCTTTCAGCCGCCTTGGCGGCGGCCTCCGGGTTGCGGGCATATTCGACTTGCTGGGCAATTGCGTCCAAATAGATGGTATAGGTGCCCGGCAGAATGGCACGGTTGAGGTTTACTTGCAGTTCGCCCGTCGTCTTGTTGGCCGCCACGTTGGCGACGGGAAAGGTGATTCCGGGAAGTCCGCGGCCCATGAAATTTACTTGACCCTTGAAGGTACCCTCACGGGTGACTGGGATCGTTAATTTACCGCCACAAGATGTCTCCCATGTCTTGCCTTCCCCCGCCTGGATCGAAACCAATGCGTTTTCGTTAGCGGAAACAGAAACGCAGAGATCGCGTGTCAGCCTGGCGTCGACGGTCGGCATGTTTTGATTGGGATTCGTGCGATTTGTTGTCGGCATTAACGCGGCGCCGAATCGCGCCAGCCGCGTAACGTCCGTCGCTCCAACTTTGGCCTTTCCAATAACTTTTACCATCGCCGTTGATGGCGCTGCATTGGTCGCGGCGGTCAACACCAGCATGCCCACATTGCTGCCGGGTCCAATAATCGCATCAGCACAGGTGACACCAGCTGGCAAACCGTTGGCCGCCACGTGAATCGCTCCCTCAAATCCGTTGCGGCGGAAGGCTACTACGCGAATCCCCACTTGGCCGCCCTTTCGCAGCAAGACACTCGAGAAGGACTGTTCGGGGATTGCGGCCAGGCGAAAGTCACCGCCGCCGTTGTGCACAACAAGTCGGTAGATGCGGCGTGGGTCCGCGCTGACATCCGCATAGGCATCACGGACCATCAATCGATAGATGCCATCCGACGGAGCCGTGAATTGAAACGAAGCGTCATGATGCCGGATGTCAAATTCGGAGCCGCCGTCGAGGTTGGCCGATTCGTACAGGAATGCCAGCTGCTGCACCTTTTCGGGTTTTTCACCTTCGGCCGGCGTGATCCGTTGGACAAGCAGACTCACATTGGTCGGCAGGCCCAAACGGTGAGAAATCACATCGATCGAAATCGACTCGTCTTTTTTCACTTCAATTTGGAACCAGTCGCGGTCGCGTTCCGGATAGAACTTTCCCATCACCTCGCAGGGCATCGTGAGCAATTGCGCCTTCGACGGTTCGCCATTGTCGGCCACCTCCAGAACGGAGGCCGCCGTGGCGATGCCGATCAGAGTCGGTTGGGACAATCCTTGCGGCCCCTTCACGCGGTACTCGATGGCGTCCAGTCCGGCGCTCGCTGGAGAAATGGTGGAGCTGAAATCGAGGGCCAATGCAGCCGGCCCGCTGGGAATGTTGATCGTGGCAACTAGCGAATCGAGGCGGCGCCCTCGCAACATCATGCCGGACGGTTTACCTCCAGGAAGGTTGCGACCGAAAATCGTGAATTGCCGCCCGCCTCCGGCTTGGCCTGCGGGCGGGAAGATGAAGTCGATGTGCGGTAGAACGCCAATGGAAAGGCGATAAACGTGTTCTGAACTGCCCTGGTAGGTCGTGTCATGAACCTTGACGAAGTACTTGCCTGCAGCCCGCGTCGTGAAGTCGACAAGTGAGTCGCGGCCCTGGTCCGCGCCGCTACTTCCCACCGTTCGTCCGTTTGCGTCGTAGACCGTAACGAGACTATCGATGCGGGAGTCTACACGTCGGGCAAAACTGGTCACTAGGATCCGCTGTCCGGCCGGAGCGGTGAAATGGTAATAGTCGACGTCCGCTGTCTTGTTGCTCTGTCCGTTGATCACGACAGGAAGCGTCAACTCGTTGGCGTTTTCTTGATCATCATTCGGCTCGACTTCCACAGCTTCGGGGATATCGCTTACGGCGAAAACACGCGGATTCGAAGCGCCGTATTTGCCAACCGCACGAACTTCATACGAGCCGATTGGCACATTGGCCGCGACCGAGATGACAAACTGATTGACGGCAACTTGGGGCGTTTTGTCGAACGGACCTGGGTCGTCCATTTTTTGCTTGGCCGTGATGCCGGCGTGCGAAAACAACAGCCGGTCAACGTCGTCAAGGTCGGCACCAAAGATCGTCACCTCGACCGTCTTGCCCGGGTTGCCTCCAAGAGGAAAGACTGCGGTTAGTCGAGTGGCAGGTAGTTGGGCCAGGGCAACGGAAACGACGAAGCAAGAGAACAAAAGGCTGGAAAGAAAACGTTTGACCAACTCGCACATGAATTTACTCCTCGCAACGCTGCTCGTGGCAGTAGGTTGGCTTCTCCTATCGGACGAACAAGAACTCCTTCGTGTTGAAAAGCACCCACATCACGTCTTCAAACGCTTTTCGTTTGTCTGTCTTGCCGTCCAGGTATTCCAAAACATGGGCAAGTTCGCCATTGTCCGGCGCACGAGCCATTGCCGCGTAATATAACTCGGTCACTTTCTCGGTGTCCGTTTGTTCGGATTCGGCGAGTTGGCGGCACCGCCCGGTGTTGGACGCCAGTTTGCTTTGAATATCCGTCGAATTGAGCAGATGCAGTGATTGCGCGAGATTCGCATCACTGCTGCGTTCGCACTCGCAGGCGCTTTCCGCTTGCGGTTTTCCAAAGACCAGCAGGAAATAGTCGTTGAAGCCACTATCGGGCAGCTGAACTGCTCGTGTGCCTACCGGCATCCCGGCGAAGCTGACGTTGGTGCCAGCTACCTGATTGATCGCGTCATACAACGGCTCGGCGTTTATTCGACGTGGGTAGAAGCTGGAAAAGTTCTGCTTATCGCTTTCGTTGTACTCGTTTGGCTCGGCACTGAGCTGATAAGCATTGCTCCGGCAGATCGTCCTGACCAGGTTCTTGAGGTCGAACTTGCTGTCCACGAAACTCTTAGCCAAGGCATCCAGTAACTCGGGGTTCGATGGTGGATTGGTCACTCGCATGTCATCTTCTGGGTCGACAATGCCTCGGCCAAAGAAGTGCTTCCAATAACGGTTGACGAGGGCTCGAGCGAAGAACGGATTATCCGGCGCCGACATCCAATCGACCAACGCGTGGCGAGGGTCCTCGTAGGACGGCACATCAATCGGCTCGCCACCTAATCCGCTCGGCTTGAGTGCCTGTTTGGTACGAGGATTGGATGCGGTCGCAACGCCACCTCGATGAAAGACCTCCGCGTTCTGTAGTCCCTTTCGGTTGGTTTTTAGGCCGACCTGCGAGAAGAACGCCTGAAAGCTGTAATAGTCGTCTTGATTCCATCGCTCGAAGGGATGGTGGTGGCAACGCGCGCACTGGATGCGGAGCCCGAGAAACAACTGGGCAGTGTCCTCCAACTGTGAAGTCGCGGTGCGCACATTGACGTACCAGGCTGCCGCCGGATTCACTTCGACATCACCTGATGCTGCCAATACACTCCGCACGAATTGGTCGTAGGGCACATTGTCTTGTAGCGATCGGCGGATGAAGTCATGGAATCGGTACGAGACGGCCAGACGCTGGGGAACACGGCGATTGCGCAGCACCATGGCCCATTTATTGCCGAAGTAGTCACCGTATCCGGGGCTATCCAACAACTGGTCGATCAATTTGTCTCGTTTGGCCGCGTCTTTCGACTCGACGTAGGTACGCGCCTGTCCTGCTGTCGGCAGGCGTCCGGTAATATCGAGGTAGACTCGTCGCACAAAGCTCGAGTCGTCACACAATTCCGATGGCGGAATCCCGAGCTTTTTGAGCTTGCCAAACACTTGATCGTCAATGAAGTTCTTTGACGGAGGCAAGTTCGTGATCGGTACGCCGAGCGGAACGCTGGCGCGAAACACTGTTACCTGGCCCTGGAATCGCACCATCACCGCGACCTCACCCGGACGGTCAAACACCGTAACCCGTCCCGAGGTGGTCGACTCGGCCATTTCGGTGTCATTCGCCTCATAAGTGGCCAGCCGGGTTACATCTCGGGTCGAACCGTCGTTGTAGATGGCGATTGCCCGTAGCTGTTGTCGCGCACCGCGATTCATTTCGCGGTGTTTTGGAAGCACCTCAATACGCTCGACCGTCGGGTCACCCTCTTCACCGAAAGGCATCCCCTGCTCGATCCAGCGGACCAACAGTTGATATTCGTACGACCCCTCGTCAATTCGACGTCCACCGCCATGTGGGACCCTGTTCAGCGGTTTCGTCAGCAACAGGCTGAATTCCGGCGAGGCCTGGAACACACGTCGGCCCCGATGTTCCTTCACCAGCCACTCGTAGTCCTCGGAAGGGTAGAATCCGAGAAGGGAGAGTCGAAACCCATTCTGTCCGCCGGATTTGCCGTGGCAGCCGCCGGCGTTGCAACCCGCTTTGGTGAAGATGGGGACAATCTCGTCGGCAAAATTGATCGAACGTTGGGATTCGAATTCAATCACTTCACAGCTCATCGTCGCGGCCATTCCAGCGGTTGTTGTCGCGGTGATTGTCGCCTTTCCATTGGCCAGTGGCACAACGAATCCCTCGGTGTCAATTTGGATGACACCGTTGGGAGACAACGTGTAGGTCACCTCGTGCGTTAGATCGTGGAGTTGACCGCTGGAGTAACGACCAGACACGACCAATTGCGTACGGTCGTTGGGTCCACGCAGTACCAGCTCACCCGCTTGGGAAAACTGCATCTCTTGAAGTGCGCCGGGTGGGCCGAGTCCAGGGAAGTCCGCCGCGACCAGTTGGGCCGTGGCAATGAAAGACAACGAAGCAAACACCAGAATAAGTCGGATCGATTTCATGGTGATTTCCTTGTCGGCAAGGTGAGCAAGCTCCCTCCAGGAGCCTGAAACAGGCGGGAGTGGCCAAGGTGGCCAGCTAAAAACGGGCGGGCCAAGTTTTGGCCCGCCCATCGTGCGGATCGGCTATACCAATTCTGCAATCGGTTTGCCGTCTTCAATCATGTAGGTCGGTCGCCCGGCCTGATTCACGAACTGCACCCTGCGATCGATCCCTAGCACATCAAATATCGTCGCCATCAAGTCCTGAGGACCGATGGGTGTGGTCTTGGGTACGTCAATTTTGGTAGCCGACTCGCCGACAACCTGCCCCATATTTAACCCACCACCGGCTAACGCCAGAGTGGTCAAAGGAGCCCAATGGTCGCGTCCAGCGTTACCGTTCACCTTCGGTGTGCGGCCGAACTCACCGCTGATCACCAACAGGATATTCTTGTCCTGACCCCGCTGACTGATGTCTTCGACCAGTGCGGAAACCGCCTGGTCAAGTTGCGGTGATCGTTGGGTCATGGCATTCTTGATCTGACCATGCATATCCCATCCGCCATAGTTCACCGTGACGTAGCCGCAGCCGGCCTCACAGAGACGCCGCGCCAATAGCAGTTGCTGGCCAAGGCCTTTTCCATAGCGGTCGGCCGAGCGAGGATGCTCGTATTTGAGGTTGAACGCCTGTTGGGAGCGGCTGAGTACTAAATTGAACGCCTGCTGTTCAAAAGCATCCAGTCCGTCCATCAGCTTGCTTCGATCGGCAGCTCGGTTAGCCTTGTCTAGCACCTTGAGCAGCCCACGACGATCGTCCAACCGGTCTTTGTCGACCACTAACGACATGTTGTTTCGCGCCTGACCGTTGGGGTCAAATGGACTGAACGCAGCACCTAGGAACGCCGGGCCATCCGAGCCAATGCCGTTCAAACGCACGTAGTTCGGCATGCCTGTTCGCAAGTTGTTCGCGCCGCGAGTACGCGATAGGATCGAGCCCAACGACGGGCGGCTCGGCAATCCACCATTATCGATGCCTCGGTTGTCGTAACCCGTCATCACGTAGTGTGTTCCGCCACCATGCCCGCTGTTGGTGTGAGCGAACGAGCGAACAAAAGCCATCTTGTCGCCCACAGCGGCGATCTTCGGCAACGTACCTCCGATCGTCACGCCCGGCATCGGTGTCGCCACTTCGCCCGTGACACTCCGATACTCGCTGGGCGCAGTCATTTTGGGATCAAAAGTCTCCACGTGAGTGGGACCACCCGACAGCCAGAGCCAAATCACCGATGTGTCTTTCACCTCCTTGCCTGCCGCCGCCGCCTCCGCACGCGATCGCAACAAGTGCGGTAGCGTCAGGGCACCAAATCCTAGCGAACCCACGCGGATGAAATCTCGACGCGTCGTCCCTTCGCAGTCGCTGCTGCGTCGACCAGAAAGCAAGTTCAACATGTGTCTTCTCCATTGACAGATGAACGGACACTCGACGTTAAATTGTTTAGCATTACGCATCAACGATCTTTGATGCAACATGAAGTCTATCGGATATCAACGGCCATTCCTAGAAAACATTGCCATTATTTTTGGTCGCTGAAATGAGCACATTAAGGGCTTTGGGGGGACTGGTTGGAATGTCGTAAGATCGCGGACTCAAGGGACGTGACAAAACGCTTCCTTTGACCAGCCGTCAATCGGGACGTGGGGTAGGCGCTGTTGTGGATGATTTTGCCCTGCTGCCAGACGAGAGCGGTCACCGCTGCCTCTGGCGCAAGGCGATACAGGTCGGTCAACTTCGCCGGCTGGTCGCGGTAAATTGTCAACGGAGTGTGTCGCAGTCGACGGTCTTTGGCGACCTGCTTGAGCCGCTTCTCGGAGGACGGCGTATCTTTGCCGATCAGCACCACGAATGCGGCGAGTCGTTGAGATTGATGTTTGGCCACCGACTTGTCGATATCCTGCACCAGTTGGGCGACCTCGTCATTCAACTCGCGGACGAATAGAGCGACCACAGGACGTTCGGCGTAACGGCAGTAGTAACAGAGGGTCTTGCCTGCCGCTGGACCAGTACAGTCCTTCACCATGAACTGGCTCGCCAGTTCGCCTAGGCCAAGCCCGGAGACGAGATCGTCGGCATCGCTTGCCGCCGGAAGCAGGCAGAGCACGGCAAGCACCGTGTGTCGCCAAGTGTGTCGAACAGAATTCATCTTCGTTCGCTACCTCGCGTTACTCGGAACATCCACGAAATAGGCCTTGCCATCGGCGGCAGCGACGACGATTCGTTCGCCATTCGGCGCCAGATCGGCGTAATTTGCAACTTGGCCAATGTTGGTTTCAAAGAGCAGTTGCCCGTTGGCTACATTCCATAACATGATGTTTCCACCATATCCACAGGAGAGCAGGCGAGTACCGCCGCTGTTAAGTGTTACCCGATAGAGAAAGTCCGGGTGCTTTTCCAAAGTGTTTTGCAATTGACCGCTGAACAAATCCAGGATGTAGATCTTGCGTTCGATCCCTCCCGCGACGATTCGCTTACCATCGGCGAGGAATTCGACGGAGTACAGGCTGGCTTGACCGATCGAAATCTGTTTTAGTTGTCGTCCGCCCAGCACGTCCCACACTCGAAGTCCTTTTTCTGCGCCGCACGAAACAAGCAACGATTCATCGGGACTGAAGGCGACCGAATAGACCGCCCCTTGGTGACCGGTCAGCTGTTTGACTTGTGCACCGGTATTCGCATCCCAAATTCGCACCGTCTGGTCTGCACTGGCCGAGGCGATCCAACGACCGGTGGGGCTGAAGGTCAAACCGAGTACCGGTCCACCGTGACCGGTCAGCGTACGACTAGCTGTCGGTGAAGCGTATCGCCACTGTTGTAGCAACTCGCCACCTGTTAACACGGTGCGACTGTCGATTGTAAAGACGACGCCAACCAACGGCTTGTCTGATGCGAGATCAAACGTCAGCTGGGCATCGGCCGGATTGTAAAACCGCAGGTGATCGTCCTGGCAGACGGCGACAAGTTTCTGACTATCGGGGCTGTATCGCAGGCGGTGTACGGTCGCCTCAGTTTTGTCCTGCGCCAACACTTGCCCGTTGCCCAGATTCCAAACAACGAGGTTTTGGTGGACATCGACGGCGGCCAATTGAGTGTTACCAGCAACCGCAACTGAATGAAACTCGATCTGAACCTTCTCCTCTGGCACTGGCATATCGGCCATCGGTTTGGGCGCCGTCGCATCGATTGCTGTCGGCAGTTCAAATTCCCTCAGCAGGTTGCCAGCGGCGAGATTCCATTGTTTGACGCCTTCCTTTCCAGCCGTCACCGCCTGTGCCCCGTTGTTGGCCAAAGCCAGATCGTTGAGCGGCGATTCGCTCGCGCGGATTGCGCGGAGGATCGAAAGCGTGTCGACACGAGCCGACTCTTCACTGATCGAAACAATGGTCTTATTATCGGACGCAAATGCCACGCCGACCGCTGGCTGGACGTGATCGGAAAATCGCTGAAGTTGATGGCCATCGGCGAGGTCCAGCACCTGCACCATGTGATCCTCGGTCGCCACTGCCAACTTCAGGTTGTCGACGCTGACACTCAGACTATGAACGGGAGATTGTAGGGTCACGGTGGACATAGGAGCGACAGTGTCTGAGGGCAGCTCGCCAGCCGGTGGGATCATCAGCCACTGTCGGACGGTTTTGTCGGCGCTGCCCCCGACAATTCGCGTGCCGTCTTGGGTAATAGCGACGCTCGTCACAGGTCCTTCGCAACCGCCGAAAGTTCGCTGCAGTGTCCCGTCGGCTACAGTCCAAAGTCGGGCCATTTTGTCGTCGCCACCGCTCACCAGGCTGTTGCCGTTGGCGTTGAACGTCAAACTGTGGACTGCGCCATCGTGGGCCTCGATCAGACGTTCCAGCGAAAATGTAAGCAGAGCAGTATTGTTTTGAGCTCCGATGTGGCCGACTACCAAAGCTGCGCCGTTGGGTGTGACAGCGATCGCCGACACAGCCGAGGATTCTCGCCATTGCTGCAACAGTCGCCCATCATCTGCCGCATGGATCCGCGCGGTGACTCCCTGACCGACAACCAGTTTGGTGTGGTCGCCACTGAAATTGACTTGGCCGCGGCCTTTCGCACTGTCCCCACTCTCTGGTACTGAAACGTCGGGGGCAGCGAGCACATAGGCCAGCTTTCCATCTGGCATAGTCCACACATGGACACTTCCGTTCATGTCCAACGCCGCGATTTGCGCGCCGTCACCTCGGACAGATAAATTCACCAGCCTGGTCTCAACCGGCGGCAATTGCGACACGGACACTAACTCGCCGTTTTCTCCGACCGACCAGATTGAAAGCGAGTTGCCGATACCGGCCACAGCGACCTGTTTTCCATCGGGAAGGAATGAAACGTCGTACAGAGATTCAACGTTCGCACCCGCCATCGCTGCAACGTGGTCGAGTGAAAGGTCGGTTAGTCGGGCAGCCTTGTCGGCGCTGGCCGTTAGCAGGCCGTTGCCATCAGGGGTGAAAGTGACGTCCGCAATGGCAGCCGTATGAGCGGTGTGACGTTCCAACTCGCGGCCCAGCTTGATGTCCCAAATCCTTACGACCATATCGGCTCCGGCGATGGCCACGCGGTTGCCATCACTCGCCAGGCTCAAGCTGAGAATGGGCGTTGAGAACTGCCATTGTTCCGAGGCGGCCAGCGGCTGACTCACTGCTGCAGCGGGCAGCGGCCAGATTCGAAGGGTTTTGTCCAACCCGCCAGCAACGACCCGTTTGCTGTCGGGCGAGATAGCAACAGAGGTGAGCAGATCTGTTGGTCCAGCAAATGTGGCGAGCGGCTGACCATCGGCGAGCTTCCAGAGTTTCAACGTCTTGTCGTGTCCACCGCTGACGATTCTTGTGTCGTCCGGCGTGAGGGCGATTGTCGAAACACCGCCTTGGTGCGCATCGATCAACTGCTGTAGGTGGGGCGTCAACAGTCGGAGTGTGCCGTCGGCGGCACCGACAGCCAAATGTTCGGCGGCAAAGCCGACACCGCGCGGCTCGGCCTGCGGCAGCGGAATTGATTCCAAGAGTCGCTTGCCAGCAAGTTCCCAGAGCCAAAGACCATCATTCCCGACGCTGGCGAGTCTCGATCCGTCTTGGCTGAACGCGGTGGCGACAATGGGACCGGCGTGACCGGCCAGTGAAGCAACCACAGTAGCATTCGCTGAATTCCAAATCTTGATCAGCTTATCGGCGCCACACGAGGCAACGAGTTTCTTATCGCTGCTTATGGAAATGAAGTTGACCGGCGACCCATGAATCATTTGACCAGCAGCTGCACCGGTCGCGATCGTCCACAATCGGACTGTGCCATCCGTCGAACCGGAGAGAAGCTTCGGACCAGCAACGGTCAGCGACGTAATGGCCGCCGAGTGTCCGGTCAATCGTCGGACTTCGCTGGCGTCGGCGATGCGATGTTGGTGAATCAAGTTGCCGGAGGCGGCGAATAGATCGGATCCGTCCTCAGCGATCGCGACAGCGCTCACTGCGGCTCCCAGCTTGACGGTTTGCAGCTGCGGGAACTTGCTGTCCGATAAGTTCCAAACGGTGGCTGTTCCGTCGGCGCTGCCAGAGATGAGCCTCGTTCCGTCGTTTTGGAATGCCATTGTGGTGATCGCCGCGGCGTGTCCTAACAGCCGTTGAACAACCGGATAGCCGGCGGCCATGTCGCGAATAATCACGGCCGGTTTGCCTTCAAACGTGCCGGCCGCGGCGGAGAGTTTGCCGTCATGGCTGACGACGAACACAGCGGATGGCCCGGCGTTGTCGGAAATTAGCCGAGGTGCCATTGGCAGTTGCCAAACGCGGATCGTGCCATCGGCGCCCGCCGAAACAACTCGCTTGGTTTGGCTGTCGAAGGCCAGCGAAACAATGGCCCCGTCGTGACCGCTAAGCACAGATGGCGATGCCAGCGCACCTGCGGCTATTGGCACAGCGCCCGTCCATATTGTGCCGTCGGCCGTGTTCCAGAACTTAATTTTCCCGTTCGCAGTTCCGGCAATAGTCAGCACGTCATCGGGACTTATGGCCACCGACGACACAGCGTCGGGGACATCGGGTAGGGCTCTCGTCTGTTGCGCCGTCACGGCGTCGAAAACGCGAATCGACTTGTCGGTACCGGCCGTGACGACCCATTTGCCGTCGGATGTGATTACCGCTGCCGTTAACGCCTCTGTATGACCGGAATACGTCCGCGGCGTGGAAATTGGCAGCGGCCAAATTTTGAGCAAACCATCGGCACCGACGGTGGCCAACTGTTGGCCCGTCGGTGAGTAAGAGATCCCTTGCACGGGTCCGTCGTGTGCTCCCAGAACACCCTCCGCCGCACCACTTGCCCGGTTCCAAAAACGGACCTCACCGGAAGTGTCACCACTGGCGACCTGTGCGTTATCGGCGCTAATTACCACTCGGGAAACCGGCTCGAGGTGCCCGGCAAGAGTTCGCAGGGCCTGTCCCGTGAGAGCGTCCCAAAGTCGCACGCTCTTATCCACTGATGCTGTGGCCGCAATCGCGCCATCGGCACTGATCGTGACATAGACTACATCCGCCGAGTGACCCGCCATCGGCGTGGCCGCCTTGGGCAGCCTCCAAAGGCGAATGGTCCCGTCTTCGCCAGCCGATGCAATGCGTGTGTTATCGGGATGAAATGCCAAGGCGAGAATCCCTTGGTCGTGTCCGGCAATTTGCAATCGGTCAGCGCCGTCGGCCAAATTCCAGAGTTTGATTACGCCATCCGGGCCAGCCCCGGCCGCCAGTGCATTGTTGCCGCTGACCGCCACGGCATGCACCGCACCGTAAGCGCCTGATAACTCGCGAAGCGGTTGACCAGTGGAAACCTGGTGCACTCGCACACTGGTTTCGCTACCGGTCACGCTGAGTTGACCGTTATTCGTCATTGCCACGCAGTGGATGGGTGAATCATGGCCCGTCAGTTCACGTGGCGGCGTCAGCGGGAGTTGCCAGATTTTCAGCAGACCATCCTCGCCTATGGAGACGAGCTGTTGGTTGTTTGGGTGAAAGGCCAATCCTCGCACGGGTCCCAGGTGCGCTCCCAAACGGCCGTCCAGAGAGCCTTCCAGCGTTTCCCACGTGTAAATCGTTCCCGTTTCATCACCACTGGCGATTTGGTTTCCATCGTTACGAACGGCCGCAGCGACCGGCGCCGCGGTCATTCCATTCAACTGCATCGTGGCGTTGCCATCGTCGAGGCTCCAAAGACGTCCTGTCAGATCGTCGGCGAAAGAGACGGCCCATTTTCCGTCCGTACTAACTGCCACATCCCGTATGGACGACTCGTGCCCATGGAGGATTCGCAGTGGATCGGCTCGCGGCACGTCCCACATGCGAATGGCGTTGTCGCCTCCGCCGGTGATAAGTACCAAGCTGTCTGGACTACTTGCCACGCTCATAACGGGTCCGGTATGACCCGTTAAGGTGCGCAGCTCTTTGCCGGAAGCGGCATTCCAAATCCGAATTGTTTGATCGACGCCCACCGTGATCACGTGCCGTTGGTCCGGTGTGTAGACCGCGGCGTTAACCGCTGCCACATGACCAGCCAATTCCCGGGGTAACGGATTCTGAGCCACGGACGATGTATTGAGAAGGAGGAAAATGGAGGCCGCGAGCCAAGGAGAACCAGCAGAGAAATGGGTGGTTCGCACCATCATCATTTGCGACTACCTGGTGGGAGGGAGGGAGGCAGGTGGGATTGGAATCAGATTCTATCGTGGACGGTAGGCGAAAGTCCAGCTTTGATGTCAAGGTGTGTTACTGGCTCTCCTAAGGCCCGCGAATGTGTGGCAATGGCTCTGCCAGTGTTTGCTGAGCAACGTAAAGACACTGGTAAAGCCGGCTCCTCTCGAGACTTTACTCGCTTGCGCTTCGTGCTTGTATGCGATGTCAGTGTCTCAAACAGGCAATTAGAAGATGCAAAAACGGCTCAAGGCAGTTCTTTGAGACGGATTCGGCGGTACTCAATTTGTCCTCTGTCTCCTTCAAGCCCGATTCCGCCGGTCGACGGGACAGCTAGTGCAGCGTTCAGTACTTCACCATTGCAAGTGCAATGGGCGACATTGCCTTTCACCGTCACAATCATTTCGTTCCAGTCCTGGGGCCGGTAATTCTTCAATTCGGTATATGGACCCGCGAGTAGATAGTCGCGGCATTGGAGCTGCGGTCCACGGATAAAAACGCCGCTGTCTGCATAGGGTGTGGCGCGGAATTCGAGTTTGAGAACGAAATCTCCGGGAAATTCCCGTGTGGTCCAGAGTTGTTGGATTCGTCGTCCTTCGGCTGGAGTGGTCACCACCAGCCGACCGTTCACGGCAACGTACCTTCCATCATCGCTAGCCGTCTGGCCATCGAAAACCAAAGGGTCTTTGACGACTGGCCGTGTTGGACGATTTGGATTCGGCTTTTGCTTTCCCCGAGGTTTGGTCGCGTGAAAACTCCAACCCGTCAAGTCTTTGCCGTTAAACAGGCTGACAAACCCGGGCTCAACCTTGAAGTCGTCGGGTTCGGTTTCGAGGTAGCCGAGTGTGGCGAAAATTGGCCGCAAGGCGGCGGCCCATTTCGCATAGCCGACCTTGTTTGGGTGCAATAGGTCCGGAAACTCGGCTTTCGTCGCGTTGCCTTCCTTATCTGCGAAAAGGATCCACGTCTCCATGACGATCACTTGCGGATCTCCCTTCACCGCCGCTGCATAGAGCTCATTGATCTTCCTGATTTTTTCGGCCGGACGACTCTTGGTGGCCGAACTGGGAAAGACCTTGCAGAGGATGATAGGCATCGTAGCCCGATGTGCCTTCAGCGATTTGATAATCAGCTTCGTGTTGGCGGCGATCGTTTCGGGTTCCGCCTTTTCTTCGAGATCATTGGTCCCCATCAGCATGACGACAGCGCGGGGATTCAAGGCAAGGACATCTTCTTTGAGCCGAATGAGCATCCCGCGCGTCGTATCGCCACTAATTCCCCGATTTGCCACTTTCATGCCGGCAAACTTGTTACCCATGTTGGGGCCCCAGCCTTGAGTGATCGAGTCGCCGAGAAAGACGATGGCGTTTTGGTCCGTCCGCACTTGAGTCGCCCAAGTACTACGTTTCTGCCGCCAAAGGTTTCGGAACCAATCGTATCGTCGAATCGGTCCGGCGCCCGGGAGTCCTTCATCCGTCGCGGGGATTTCAAACCGGTCAGCGTCTTTCGCCTGTTGGGCCGAGAGCGGCACATTAGCGGTGACAACGAAAGCGACGAGGATAAGAAGGCAAAAGAGTCTAGTTTTCATCGCGGGCTCATCGAACAGGAAGGAAATGGCTTTCAAGAGCGAGTTGCTACTCACAGGGCTCGCAGTATAGCAGCCGGAGCATGCTGAGATGTTGTTTCTGGCAACGATAGAACGTCATACTGGGAACCTCGTTATTCTCTCACACGAAGACAGAACGACCTATTCAATAGAATCTGTTTGAACGGACCGACAGTTGCGATAAAATGGCTGTGACCTCAATAGGACTCGAGCTATGGACCGAAGGAACTTTCTCCAGGCCGGCACAACAGCATTATTCAGCGGGGCTGCGATGTGCGGTCGCGCTGCGAATGCTGATTCCCCGCTGCAGGCGGGTCGTGGAAAGGCGAAGCACTGTATCCTGGTCTATCTGTTGGGCGGTCCATCGCACTTGGATATGTGGGATCTCAAGCCGGATGCACCTAGTGAATTCCGCGGCCCGTTCGATCCGATTTCGACCAGAACGGTTGGCATTCGACTCAGCGAACACTTGCCAAAGCTCTCCGAGCAGACAGAGCGACTCTCCATCATTCGATCGCTCGGGTACAACAACGGCGACCACCCCTTCATGACGTACTACACGTTGACAGGCCGGGTCTCAAAGCAACCTCTCGGTGCCAATACCATTCTCCCTCCGTCGCGGGAAGACGATCCGCACATGGGCTGTGTCATTTCGAAATTCAAACATCAGGTGCCGTCTATTCCGGGCTATGTTGCGATTCCAGAAGTTCAGGTACGGATGACGATGACACCGATCGCCGGTGGCGGTCGCGCCGGTTTCTTGGGTCCGGAATACAATCCACTGGCAATCAACGGAGACCCGCGAGAAAAGGATGCCGTCGCGGCACTGTCGTTGCCAGAAAGCGCCGATACGGGACGTCGATCGGGACGAAGGCAACTGTTGGCGATGCTCGATGGATTCGGTGGTGGTCTCAATAAGTTGAAAGACTATGAGTCCGTACGGCGGCGGGCACTCGATTTGACCGATTCCGCAGATGGGGAAGGCCTGTTTTCTCTAGAATCTGAGAAACCAAAACTCCGCGACCAGTACGGCCGACATCGCTTTGGCCAGAGTCTGCTACTTGCCCGTCGCTTGATCGAGCGGGGCGTGTCGTTTGTTGGTGTTCATTTCAACAACATGACCAAGTGTGACGGTTGGGACACACACAAGGACAATTTCAATTGTCTACGCAACGAACTGTTGCCGATGGTAGACCAAGGTTTGTCCTCGCTGTTGAGCGATCTTTCTGATCGTGGACTACTCGACGAAACACTGGTCGTCTGTATGGGCGAATTTGGTCGCACGCCTCGGATCAATAAGAACGCTGGCCGCGATCATTGGGGACAATGTGGTTCGGCCGTCCTGGCGGGTGGCGGTGTGCAGGGTGGGAACGTGGTCGGGGCGTCGAACGCGAACGGCGCCTATCCGATCGAAACAGCCGTGGGCCCACCTGATATGGTTGCCACGATCTACCACGCGTTGGGGTTGAATCCGAATGCCGTCGTGGTGGATCCGCGATTGAATCGCACGTTGCAGTTGGGTGACGGCGAAGTGATTCCCGGTGTCTTTTGATTTTTCTGTGATGCGTCGGTCGGCATTGTGGAGATCAGCGAGGTCTTCTTCGCTCCACGCCAATCAAAACACCCTCGGCGTATCCGGCTTTTAGGAACGACCGTTCCACAAAACACGATCCCTGTGTGCTAGGGAGAAACAAGTCGTCGTCACCGTCGCCGTTGAGGTCGACCGCCAGCGTTCGCGGTTGCGTGATCGACGGTAGTTCAGGGTCGAATCCCTGGGCAAATTGCATCCGAGAGTTTTGGCCGTTGTTTAGAAAAACCCGCACACGTCCATTGGCTGCGCCGCCGATCACGTCCATCCAGCCATCTTGATTCCAGTCGGTGGCATCGACGAGCAGTCGGATGCCCAAATCACCAATTCCCACCGGTTCGTCAAAGACCGGTTGGGAACGAGTTCCGGCGTTGCGAAAATAACGAATCTTGCCGTAGGTATCGCCGACGACGATGTCGTTCAATCCGTCGCGATCGAAGTCGGCCATGGTCAAAACCGTCCGCGCTCCCTGCAGTGCATCAAAATCCACTGTCGGATCTTTTCCAATGGGCCCAACCTTAATCGGAGTCCCGTTCGTGGTTTTCAGTTTTGTACCCGTCACGTCAAAATGACGCCGTTCGGGAGTCGAGAGGTTGCGATGAAACCAGACGTGGCCATGCCAGTCGCCAAACAACACGTCGACCTTCTTGTCCTGGTCCAAATCCGCGACAAACGGCCAGAACCAATCATCGCCGATGCCGGCCGGGTGCTCGATGTACTCTCCCGGTGGCAGGATCGACAGGGTCTTTTCCCAAGCCCAAGGATTGCCAACGCCCGAATTCAATCGCACCACGTAATTGTTCACAACATCCAAGCGTCCGTCGTTATTCCAGTCGCGGAATTGATCGACGGTCAACGGAGAACCACCCCAGTGGCTTGGTATCCGTTTACGATCAACCCGGAATAGTGGACTTGCGCTCGTACCTTGATTTTCGAACAAATAGATGTTCTCTCTGGCGCTTATTGCCAAATCGAGGTCGCCATCGGCATCCCAATCAACCGCGCGAGGTGTTGCCAATCGGGCGCGGGGCATCGTCCCATTCGTCGGGAATGGACGCAAGACAAGCTGAGGTTTGCTGCGTGTACCCAGGTTCTCGTAATATTGCAACATGGCAGGTTCGTTAGCCTTGTCGGCACTGCGAACGTACATCGGCATGTTTCCAGAGAGGAGATCCAGGTCGCCATCGTTGTCGAAATCCGCCAGGCATGGCGCCGCACACCAGTGTCCGACATTCAGCGGTTTTCCGTCGGCCTGCAATGGACCTCGGAGAACGAGGCGGGGAACTGCGCCGTCGCCTCGTCCGACGTTCTCGTCGAAATAGATCCGTCCGGTGATGTAC
>DUDC01000213.1:2672-2962 GCA_012959465.1 Planctomycetaceae bacterium | reverse complement strand
AAAGTATCCCCGGCTGGATTCGAACCAGCAACCTTCGGCTTCGGAGGCCGACGCGCTATCCAATTGTGCCACGAGGACAAAAGTTCGACAAAGCACGACCAATTATGACAAGACGCGACACATAGCGTCAAGAAGCCTTTGACGCATCGCGTTCGCGGCATTTCGCCATTCCCCTGTCATGCGACATACTACGACACTCCGTGACGCCATACGACGTGCCGCGACGGGGTCTTGCAGTCCAGTCACCCACCACGAGTACTGACTCTCGGTTTGGCCTCACGCCACCTTTT
>DUDC01000213.1:314-2623 GCA_012959465.1 Planctomycetaceae bacterium | reverse complement strand
GTCTAAATGCACCATTGAAAAACGGCCTGTTTATCGGGAAATCGAGGGCGAGGTGGCAGATCTCAAGGCCGCCGGAGACAGTCACGGCACAATCGCTGCCAAGCTCGGCACCAACATCGAAACCGTCCAAAACGCGGTCAAGTCAGCCAACGGCAAACCGCCTCGCATATACGCGAAGAAGAAACGTGGTGCAGCCAGCACCACGCCCCGCATTACGTACCGTGACATTGCGTCTGAGGTGTTACTCCTTCATTTCTCTGGGTAGCTGGCCCTTACTTGACCATGGCCTCTGCAAAGGCCTTACCAATTAGGCCAAAGGTCTTGGCGGAACCAAAATAGTGATACCCGGCGTTCGAGGCCCCACGCTTCAACAGGGCTTCCTCTTCTGACGTAATCAGCTCTTCCCTGAACTTCTTGAGGTACTCGCGCTGTGCTTCCTTGCTCATGCTACCATTAAGGATCAAACGACCGGGAAAGGGCAGGGATCGCATATTCCTTTCCAAAGACCGATTCACCTTGAATCTGAAGCTCCACTGTAGCGTGCATATCGATCAGATTCGCGTGCTCGTGGAAACAGAGTAGCTTTGAAACCAGTAAAGAAAGTCGGCATGAAGATGAAATCCCAACTCGATCGCCGACGGTTCCTCCAGGGGGTGGGCGTGACTCTGTCGCTCCCGGTCTTCGAGAGCTTCGCCGCCAGTTCTTCCCACGGCAGCAATTCGCCCAAGCGTCTAGTTTGCGTTGGCAATCACCTTGGTTTTTATCCGGGAAACTTTTTTCCGAAAGAGGCCGGTAAGGATTACACTCCCACCTCCACACTCAGGCCGTTGGAGAAACATCGCGACGATGTCAGTGTGTTCTCAAACCTGGATCACGCACTCAACGGTGGGCACAAAGCAGTGCATGGTTTTTTGAGCAGTGTCAGGAAAGAGGAATCAGCTGGATTTCCGGAGAAGAACATCACTCTCGATCAAGCTGCCGCTGAACATGTTGGCAGCGCTACGCGGTTCTCGTCTATCACAACCGGTATTGGAGAGGGGACTTCGTTGTGTTGGACTCGGTCCGGAGTGCGGATTCCGCCGGTGAACAATCCCGCTCGACTGTTCCAGGCACTCTTTGTTGATTCGGACAAGGCCGAGCGCGATACCGAACGCATTCGACTGATGCATCGCTCGAGTGTGCTCGATGCGTTGCGTGATTCGGCCGGGGCCCTGAATCGAAAGCTCAACGCGCCGGACCGGGATAAGTTGGACCAGTATCTGACATCGGTTCGCGATGTGGAGCGGCGTTTGCAGATGTCCAAGGAATGGCTCGACCGCCCGAAACCGAAATCGCCGATCGACGACGTGCTCGATGAAGAGCGAAGACATGTCGACGAGATGGCGCTCCTGTTTGATCTGATCGCGTTGGCCTTGCAGACGGATTCGACCCGGGTGGCGACGCTTGAGATTCCGCTCGGTTTCAGGACCGCCGAGCTCGATCTCGGCAGTTACCACGGACTTTCGCACCACAGCAAATCCGAGGACCGTGTCGGGCAGTTGCAGGTGATCGAGGCCTTCTTTACCACCAAGCTCAGCAACTTCATCACCCAGCTCAAGGAAGCACAGATTTTCGACAACACGCTCATCGTCTTTGGCAGTGGCATGAGCGATGGCTCGAAGCACAGCAACAGGGATCTGCCCGTGATCCTTGCCGGAGGCGGCATCAAACATCAGGGCCATGTCATTTGCCCGAAGGAAGACCACAAGCGTGTGCCGCTTGCGAATCTATGGCTCTCAACGCTGCATTGGTTCGGGGTGGAGTCGGATCATTTCGGCAAGAGCACCGGAACGTTTAGTCCGATGGAGATCGGATAGTAAAGTTAAATTTGTCATTAGTTATTTGAGATTAGTCATTTGTCATTTCGGGGAGCGCGATGGGTGATACTGCGCAAGCAGTTGTGCCGTATCCTCAACGCATCCGTGAAAACAGCAAAGCAAAAGTAAACCCGGTAATTCCGCAACCGATTGCGCACCCAATAACATATGAGAAATGACAAATAACTAATGACAAATCCTTCCTCCTTCCTCATACTCGCCTTCCTACTCGCATCGACGTCGATCGCCAACGCCGACGATCAGGCATCAGCCTTCCTCAAGACCCATTGCATTCGTTGCCACGGCGAAGCAAAGCAAAAGTCCGATCGGCGTTTCGATACATTGCCTGCCAAAATTGGCAATCTGACGGAACTGGAGCGCTATCAGGAAATTGTCGATCAGCTCAATCTCGCCGAAATGCCGCCGAAAGATGAGCCGCAGCCGAGCGCGGAT
>DUDC01000213.1:0-299 GCA_012959465.1 Planctomycetaceae bacterium | reverse complement strand
AAAATGATCGATCGTCTGACTCAAAAGATCACCACCGCGCATGCGGAATTCAGTGACACAGGCGGGCACAGTGTGCTGCGTCGACTCAATGCCTGGGAGTATCGCCAGACGATCGGGGATTTGTTGGGACTCGATGTCGAGGTCTGGAATCCGGCGGAAGATTTTCCGGCGGAGGTGAAGGTCGATGGTTTCGACAACAACGGAGCCGGCCTCGTCACGTCGGGGATGTTGCTGGATCACTACTTTGTCGCGGCCGAAGAAGCGATTCGCCGGGCCACCCAATTCGGGGATCGTCCGGA
>DUDC01000212.1 GCA_012959465.1 Planctomycetaceae bacterium | reverse complement strand
CCGTTCCCAACCCATAGCTCAACCAGGCACCAATGCTTGGTCGCCCCGGAAACTGAGAACCAGTCTGCACGTGCGTCGCGGCGGGTCCGTGGTTAATCGCCTCGGTGTGCATCGAGCGAACCACGCACAGTTCATCGGCTATCTTTGCCGTGTGAGGCAATAGCTCGCTGAGCCAATGACCGCACTCTCCGTGTTTGGCGAATTTGAACGGCGACCCCACCAGCGGCAAGCTCGCCTGGTTGCCGGACATGCTGGTCAGCCGTTGTCCGCGGCGAATCTCCTCCGGCAACTCCGTTCCGTGCTTCTCTTTCAGAAGAGGCTTGTAGTCGAGGAGGTCAAGTTGAGACGGTGCGCCAGCTTGAAATAAGAAGATCACTCGCTTCGCTTTGGGCGCGTGATCTCGCCGAATTGTCTCGGCGAAGGCCTGTTGACGCTGTTGGAGATCCGCCAATGCAAACCCGCCGACACCCATGCCGAACCGGCTCAAGAAACACCGTCGGTTTATGGCGTTGGCAGTTCGATCTACCGTACTAACTTGGTTCATCGTACACCTGCTGAAGGTCATTTCGATGGATTGATTCTCTATTGCTAACGTCGCACGATACACTCGTCATAGTTCATGAGGGCACTGGCTACCATCGTCAGTGTGGCATGATCCAATCTCACCGGGTCGTCTGTTTTCGCGTCATTACCCAAGACAAGGATACCGCGAATCGATTCGGCATTATCCCGCAAGTGCTCGCGTTCCTTTTCCCACAACTCTCTCAAGACCGACAACTCTGCCTCGCCGGGCTGGCGGCTCGTCAACCGTCGAAACAGCAATCTTAACCGACCATCAAGTGTCGAGTCTTCAGCCATTGTGCGTTTTGATAAGACCCGCGCCGCCTCGACAAACTGCGGCCCATTCAGCATGACCAGCACCTGCAACGGCGACGTCGTGCGCTCCCGCTTGACTCGACAAACATCGCGTTTTGATGCATCGAGCGCCATCATCACCGGAGCGGGTGCGGTGCGCTTCCAATACGTGTAGACACTGCGTCGATACAACCCATCGCCACTGTCCTTCTTGGTCGGCTTGAAGGAGGCTTCCACCTCGTACGGTTTTGCCGGCGGCCCACCTATTCGATGAACCAGCAGACCACTTACAGCCAACACATTATCTCGCAACATCTCGGCGGAATAGCGGTGACGCATCGCCCGTGACCATTGCAAATTCAACGGGTCGCGCAGTCGCGAGTCCCCGGACGGAATCGAATCCTGACGATAGGTGGCAGACATGACAATTTTCTTCAACAGCCGTTTCAAGTCCCAGTCCTTCTCGACAAAATCGACCGCCAACCAATCGAGAAGTTGAGGGTGAGTTGGCGGCTGTCCTTGACTGCCGAAGTCCTCCGGGGATCGGACGATGCCCTCTCCCATCACGAGCTGCCAATATCGATTGACGACGAGTCGAGCAGTCAATGGATGGTCAACGCTTGTCAACCATTTCGCCAGTCCAAGTCGATTGCGAGGGGCCGAGGCAGGGTAGGGGGGCAAGGCACTTGGCGTCATCGCTTCGACGCTATCTCCGCGCGCGTCATACGCACCTCGTTTGAGCAAGAAAGTCTGGCGCGGTTTCGACATCTCCCGCATCACCATGATTTCTTGGATGCGGTTGATGTAATCGAAACTCTTTTGACGTTGCTGCTGGAGCTCTTTACGTCGTGTCATCGACGGAACATCGATTGCCAACAGATAGTATTCTAGCAATCGACTTTCATCCTCTTTCGACAACTTCGTTGCCGGCGTTTCCAATGCTATCACAAGTGATTCGCCGTCGTGTAATTGCCTAACTTCAATCGCCGACAGCTGCCGGGAAAACACCTTGAACTCATCGACAGATCCGCCACTAAAACCACGATCGCGAAACCTCTCGCCAATCGCTATTTTGTCACCACCGCCACCACGGATTTCCTTCGACAGATTATCACGAACCGTTGCACAATCTTCTCGACGACCGTTGACCCACATTTGCAAACCATCAGCTCGACTGGAACCGTCATAGCTGATCGCAACGTGCTGCCATTCTCCCAACGGCAACACTCGTTTGGCGCGAATTCGAATCGCGTTACCAGGCCAGAAGTGGATCAGAGAAAAACTGAGTCGCCCGTTCTCAAGCAGCAGTTGATATCCGCGACTTCCCGCGTCGGTCCAGGCGCGAGAACGATGAAAGACGACCGCCCGTTCCTTGAGGTCGGGCGTGTTCATCCAGAACGCCACGGAAAACGGCTCAGAGCGATGGAAATTGCCAACGCCGACTCCAATTGCATCGTCCCCGCTCAGCCGCGCCGCCTTACCAACAACACCATCCACTGCGACGTTGGCCGCCGAGACTGTCTCGAAATCGAGGTGAGCTATACGGCCAGAGACAAGAGCCTCCTGCTTCGTGAGCTCACCACGATCCGACTGCAACCATTTCTCAAACAGCTCGGACGAATCGATGAGGCTCTCTTCCGAAGTGGCGACCGTCTTCTCGAGGCGACGCATCTCATTCTGTTGCTTTTCGTTCGGCATCAACAGAGTCGGAGTCGGGACGGAACTCGTAAAGTATGAATAGAGACCAAACTCGTCAATCTTGTCAAAGAACGCCGTTAGTTGGTAATACTCCCGCTGACTTATCGAATCAAATTTGTGATCGTGGCAACGACAGCACTCTAAAGTCAGGCCCAACATCGCAGTGGCAAACGTCTGAGTACGGTCGGCTACATATTCGATGCGAAACTCCTCCGGCGTGCTTCCACCTTCGACTTTCTGAGGGTGGAGTCGATTAAACGTCGTGGCCAAAATCTGTTCCTCGGTAGCCGCCGGAAGCAGGTCACCTGCCAACTGGTCCGTCAGGAACTGGTCGAAAGGCAGGTTGCGGTTAAATGCGCGAATGACCCAATCTCGCCAGGGCCACACGTGACGGTCCCGATCGACTTGGTATCCGTACGTATCGCTATAGCGGGCCACGTCCAACCAGTCGCTCGCCAAGCGTTCCCCAACGCGTTCGGAACGAAGCAACCGATCGACAAGCCGTTCGTAGGCTCCTTCGTCGCGATCGTTCAAGAACGCATCGATCTCTTCGAGCGTCGGCGGTATACCGGTCAGGTCGAACGTGACTCGTCGTATGATCCGCTCTCGCCCAGCTTCCAGCGCCGGCGTCAGGCCATGTCGTTCGAGGTTGACCAAGATAAAATTGTCAATCTCGTTTCGAAGCCACGCATTATTCTTCACCGCCGGGACCTTGGAACGCGCGGGTGCAAGAAATGACCAGTGTGGCTGGTACGCCGCACCTGCGGAAATCCACCGCTTTACCGTAGCACGCTCGGCAGTAGTCAGTTGTTTCTTTGACGATGGGGGTGGCATGACCGTATCGGGATCGTCACTCGAAATACGAACCCACAATTCACTCTCGCTGGGATTTCCCGCCACAAGGGCACCGGCATCGACCGCCACGTCTCGAACATCCAGCCGGAGGTCGGCCTGTCGAGCCTCTTCGTCCGGTCCATGACACTGAAAACAATTCTCCGAGAGAATCGGTCGAATGTCTCGATTGAATTGCAGTTCGTCGTCCGCCCGCGCCGTTTGTTTGTGAAACGAGAAAGCGATCAGGCAAAAAAGTGCGATCGTTTTGTTATCCATTCGCATCGTCATCAATAACACAAATAATTCCGGACAGGATTTCAGTCCGCCTCCACTATTTCCAAGTCCGCCATGTAGATGGCCGTTATCGCCTTCCCGTCTTTCTTCTCGTGGGAGGAGTACCACGATACGACACCGTGTCGACTGTCCAAGGCGACGAACCCCGGATAGGAATTATCTCCACCACTCGGCAGTTCTCCAAACTGGTGCAGCTGTTCGTCCACCAACCAGTAAAGTGCCGTCTTTGCACCGTTGCTGGTGTTGCGGCGTCCGCCAACCAAGTAGCGATCTCCCCACCGCTTCAACAATGGTCCACCGATGTAATCGGGAAAGTCCACGCGTGTCCATTTACGATACGACGGCTTGGACCGAACCAGTTGGGCCGGAGAGGAGCCACTACGACTGACCGCTAAGATGCTTCCGTCCTCTTCGAACAGGAAGGCGGTCTCGTCACCGCGATCTTTTTGAAACAAAGAGTGAAATCGCCAGACCAATCCATCGTCGCTTTCAAGCATCGCCGACTCGACCAGATCTCGCTCACCATAGACTTGAGCATGATCTCGGTTCCGACGTCCACAGAGGTATGCTTTGCCGTCGTATTCAGCAGCTCGCCAAATGTAATGGCCATAGGTCCCTTCGAGCGGTTGTGGCCGGCTCCACTTCTTGCCTTCAGCCGTCCAAACACCATAACCGAGGTGCTTGTTCAGATCGTAGTCTTTACGTGGCAGCGTGGTTTCACCGGAATACCAGGTACCCGTATAGATGAACAGCTTCCCCTGGAACACAAGAAAGTGAGGATCTCTGGTTTCTCGCTTGTTTACCGAAAACGCGTGCACTTCCTGCCAAGTCTTGAGATCCGAACTGGATAGCACACGAATGGACGAAGTCGGGTGAACCATGTGTCCGTCTGGACAGCTGCGGAACGTCAACCAGTATTCCCCCTTCCATCGCACAAGGTCAGTAAACGCATTATGTTCACCGTTATGATAGACCCTACGAACATTGGTAACTTTGACGTCCGGCGGCGACTCAGCCATGCCGTGCGATATGCTTACCAGCCACAGCAATGAGGCGCCGAGAACGTGCGATACCAAAACCTGAAATCGTTTTCTGTTCATTGTTAGCTCAAGATCTCTCTAACGACCTTACCGTGCACATCACTTGAACGACCCGCACACCCCAGAGGAAAAAAACTCGCCGTCGCCTGCCGATGGCAAGTCAATCGACTCCGCAGAATACCGAAGTCGAAAATGAACGAATAACCGCTCACCGCGAAATGGTTCCACAAGCGGGCGGAGGAGTGGATTGTTGCGATCCTCCGTGCCACTGATTTGGTAGTAGCGCTGGGGAACATCGAATCTTGACGTTTTCCATTTCTTTAGGGCCGGCTCGGCGGAACGCGTCGGAGGTGACCATGCGATGACTGCCCACAGCATCGTGACAAAGATCAGACCCGCACACATCTTGAAGCAGTGATTCCAATGACCCAGATCGATTGACAGATATCCATTTCGAACTGACGTGGTGTGGTCGTGCATCGGGTTGGACTGATGAGGTCGATTCTAAAACATGGCCCTTGCTATCATATTATGCCCAGCGTCGCATGTCTCGCCGTACCACACTAACCTTTAGATAAAAACTGACTGTTTCGGGCCGAAACTTCTTTCAATTGTTCGACAAATGGTGGGGGCGTTGAAGTCCGCTCGAAGGTTGGCGTCGAATCTTCCTGGACCTTGACTGCTTGGCCGACCAACCAAGACCAACGCTAATCACTTGCAATTCACTTTCAAAACCCCAACGGCAAGAAATAAACAGGGGCGGGGGCAATTGCCCCCGCCCCAAGATTCAGGAACGGCAATTCGTCGTTCAATGAGTTTACCTGTCGGAGTCCGACTGGGGACGGCCTCGTCCACCGCCATCACCTCGGTCTCGGCCTCCGCGCCCGCCGGATTCGTCACCGCGGCCACGATCGCCACCTCGGCTGCCTCGCTGTTGGACCATTTTGGTGAGCTCATCCTTGGTTAGGAAACCGTCGTTGTTGGCATCGGCACGACCGAAGATCGCTTGCATTCGTTCGGGCACCTCGTCCTTGCTCAGTTTGCCATCATTGTTCTTGTCGTTCTGCATCATCCGCGCAATCATGTCGCCTCGACCACCACCCGCACCGGGGCGTCCTTCACCGTCGCCGCCAGGTCGTCCGCCAGGCCGTCCAGCGCCATCGCCACCAGGTCTTCCGGCACCGTCTCCACCAGGTCGTCCACCGTCGCGGCCGGGTCGTCCAGCGCCGTCCCCACCAGGTCGTCCGGATCCACCACGGCCGCCGAAGCCGCCTCGCATGGCCTCAAAATTCGGTCGCAGTTCTTCCGCTGACAATTTCCCGTCGTTGTTTTTGTCCAATGTCCGCAGCGCGGTGACGGCATTATCAATTTCCTTTGCCGAGATCTCGCCGTTCTTGTCGGTATCAAGGGCAATCATGATGGGAAACATCCTCATCATGCCGCCGGGTCCACCGGCACCGCCAGGACCACCGGGACCTCCTCGACCGCCAAATCCACCTTGCCCACGACCGCCCTGTCCACGACCGCCCTGTCCACGCTCGCCTCGCTCACCACCCTGTCCACGTCCACCCGGACCTCCGGGACCTCCGGGACCTCCGGGACCTCGGCCACCGATACCATCGCCCCGCGCTGGGTCTTGGGGTGGCGCCGGCGGCTGGGCCACAGCCAGACCGATTGACAATAATGTGAGTCCAACGGCAGCAGAAAAAATACCTTGCGACCTGTTCATTTTCTAAACTCCTCGATCCCGGTTAATCGATAAAAAACCTGTATTGTGCGGTTGTGTGGCGATTCGATTTGTGCGGCCACCCAACTGTCCGATTCGCGACACAGAGTCGCCATAGATACTGAAACGCAGGATCACCGCCGATTCTACTCCAAATCTTCAACACCAGCCCACCGGTCGGTTCGATTGTTCGTGCCAACGACCACCGCAGCGTGCTATATTTCCCCAGGAGCCGCCCATAGGAACCGAATCTCGCACATCGAAACACGAGGAGCTCGCTGTGAAGAATGAAGACGCCAGCCGATACGCTAGGTCGAAACCCCCAGTATTTGTCTGGTCGGTTGCTGCTACGGGCTGCATTATCCTCACCGTTGTCGTGTTCAACAGCCCACTGAACGCCCAAAAGGACTCCGCGGACGTGGACCGCCGGGAACTGGCCCGCCGGGAACAGACGAACGAATCGCAGAAAAATGAGGCGGTTGAGGCGATCGAGCGGGAACTAAGTAAAATCAACGCCCAACTCCGCGCCAACGTGTCGGACGATGACCGCTCCAAGCTGACGCAATTACGGGGTCGCATGCTGCGTCGCCTCTCTGATATGGAAGAGAACGAACGGGACCCAGAGCGGCTCCGCCAGCAGTTGAGAGACGAACTCGAAACGATCAACCGCCTAGAGCGAAATAGCGACGGCTCGCCCGAATTCACCCGGCGTCGCGACAACATCCAGCGGCAACTTGAGGCCCGCTATCGAACTGAGAACGAGCGAAACAACCAGCGAGTTCGCGAGCGAACGGAATACAACCGAGCGCCACGCGCCGGCCGAGACAATCAAGATAATGAACCGCCGAGAGCCGAACTAGCGACTCGAATGAGTCGACTGCTTGCCGGGATCAAGGAGTTGAAATCCGCCCTTAACCGACAAGGAATTTCACCCAAAGCGAGAGAGGAATTCGAGCGCCGGAGGGTTGAAATCAAGAACGAGGCCGAACGTCTCCATCAGGAGTTAGCGGAACACCGAGCCCCACAAGAGAACCGAGAACGGCGACCGGTACAAAATGATCGCTTGATCAAAGAAATCGAGTTTCAAAAAAGAGCACTCCACGCCAGTATTCAAGACCTAGAGCACGCTCTTGCGAGTAACGAATTCAGCCCCGAACAACGCAGAGACTTTGAACGCAAGCGGCGTGACATCCAGGACGCGGACGAACGGCTACATCGCCAGTCGACACACGAGCACGAACATGATCCGCCGCATGGTGAAAATCACGATCACGATGGTCACGATCACGCGGATCATCGCGAGGACGGAGATCCGCACGGCGGGATTGAACGTCGGATCAGGGAACTGCAGGCCCGAGTCCAAGAGCTGGGCGCTCTTCTCGAGCGACGCGAGTTCCATCCTGAAAAACGCGAAGAGTTGATGCGCGAACGCCGTGAGCTCCAAGGAGAGATCGAGCGCCTCCGTGATGAATACGCACAATTACACGAACACGAATCGCGGAATGCAGAGGAACGTGAGCACCAGGAGCGGGAGCACTCGCATGATCGCGAACGAGAACTGCAAGAGCAGGAAGTCCACCTTCGCCACCTAGAAATTGACATACGTCAACTGGAAATGCAGGCGGCTCATCGAGAAGCTGCCGCTCAATCCGCCCAACTGGCGGACAATAAGCTCGCTTCGCTTTCAATGGCGATTCAGCGAGCGAGCGAATTCCTTGGCGAAAACGAAGCCCGTGAATTCCTGAACGACCTTCTTGAGCAGACAAGGGACCCTCAAGTTGCTCGACTCCTACGCCATGAACTCGTTCGCCTGAGCTTTCAGGTCGAAGACCACGACGCCGTCCGACACCACCTCCGGTCGTTGATCCTGGAGAGGGATTAATCGCTACTGGGAGTCCAAGGCTCGCAGCGTCTCGTCCAGCGTATAATCGAGATAGCCGTCAACTTCATGGTCCAGTACATCGAGCACCATTTCCTGAACAGCTTCCGCTTTGAAGAACGTCGCAGCACGCACGGCCTCCAGACGAACCCTGGGGTGATCGTCGTGAATTCGCTGCTTCAACAGCCCCACCGATTGTTCAACTCGGTCGGCCCAATAGGAAAGGACTCGAACCGCCGCGGCGCGTGCGTGAAAGTCATCGGATTGAAGAAGCTCTGAGAGCAGGTCTTGGTTCACGAGGTTGTGTGATTGATGTACCCACAACGCTTCCAATAACTGGTGGGTGACATCTTCCTTGCTAGCGCGAAGACTCTTCACCCAATCCTCCAATGGACCGACAACATCGGCGGTCAATCGAGCCGCAAGTTCGCGGCGGACGCGGTATCGCGTGCGGTCTTCCGGCACATCAAGGAGCCTCAACAGGTCGGCGACTTTGGCGCCAGCGATTCTTGGTGGTTGAACCGTCCGTCGACCCTTGTAAGTGACCCGCCAAATCCGACCGTGACTGTGATCTCGATTCGGCTCGCGCAAGTTATGCTGCAAGTGGCCGATCAGGGCATTGTGCCAGTCGACGATGTATAGCGCACCATCCGGCCCGAACTGCAAATCAACCGGTCGGAAGTTGCCATCTTCGCAGTAGACAAGAGGTGTTACTTCTTCGCCTTCGAATCCCGAATCCCTGTCGCTTATCTTGTGCTGGAGAATTGCGCGGTCTCCAATGACGTTGTTCAAAAGGAAGTTACCTTGCGCCTCCGGTGGGAATTGCCGGCTGGAAACGATCTCACACCCAGACGACGGACGAGTTCGTTTCTTGATGAAGGTTGGATAATTTCGTTTTGACTTGGAGCCACCCCAATCGAGGTTCTTGGCCCGAGCGCCACCGGCATGTTTGTCGGGATACGCGACTCGTCCGGAGATGGGTGCGGCCCAATAGTTGAAGCCGGGTGACGCGTCAGCAATGAAATTCTGTCCCCACCTATCAAAAACGTGCCCCCACGGGTTGGCCATTGCCAGCGAAACGTGCACTTCAAATTTTTCCGACCGAGGTTCGTATCGCCAGACACCCGCGTCGGAAAGACGAGTGATGCCGTACGGGCTTTCGACTTGCGACTGCTTAAAGGTCCCCTCTTGAAAATAGAGTGCTCCACCCGGGCCCCACTCAAACGCCGCGAGACCGTGGTGGCTATCAGCCGTGCAGAAGCCGACCAACTTTCGAATCCGCACGTCGGCCCGGTCGTCGCCGTCCGTGTCCTTCAGGAACAAGATATCCTGCTGCTGAGCCACGTAGGCACCACCGTGGCCCAGTTCGAATCCCGTCGGTTGGTGCAATCCGCCAGCGAACACTCTCACCTGGTCCGCGCGACCATCACTGTCCTCGTCGGTGAGAATCAACAACTTATCATCCAGTTTCGTTTTTGGCTTCCACTGCGGATACGACGGCATCGTGGTAACCCACATTCGTCCTCGATTGTCGAAATTCAAGGAAACTGAATTCGCCAACTCCGGAAAATCTTCTTCCGACGCAAACAGGTTAATCTCATAACCAGGTGCCATCCGGAACAGTTTTTGCTGTTCGGCTGCCGAGAGATAGTCGAGAGAGCCAAGTTTTCCCGCCTTTCGGTTTTTGTCTTCCGCGCCACCTACGTTAGTCTTGGGATTGATGAAGGGGAGCGTATTTGAATCGTCGACCTGATCCGCCACCTCTCGACCTTGAGCCAGCCGCCAGATTCGGGCGTCACGATTGGCACACATTTCGTCCAGAATAGCTCGCTCGCGTTCCATCACGTCCACATTGCGGTAGGTTCCGTCGGACCCCGCTTTTCCTCGTTTCCCCCAGATTGAATATCCATTAACGGCGCGGTAACGGTGCCACCAATGGAAGTTCTTGTCGTCGACTTCAGCCAGCAGCCGAAGTGACAGCTTCTCTTCGCCCGACGAGCCGAACATCCCGTTGATGATGATCGGCCCGAGTGCCTTGTAGCCGGCCTTGTTTAAGTGAGCGCCATTGAGGGTCAATCTCTCGTCAACCGAATCGAACAAAGCCAAAGTCGGCTCAAATAAATTGACGTATCCGACCTCATTTGCTCGACAGACCTTCTCCATGGCGTTCGCATAGACCTGCAGTCGGCCATTCTGTTCCACCGCGTCAGGCAGGTTAACGTCGCCCGTCTCTTCAAACGCGATCGGCGAAAAAAAGACCATGCGTGGAGGCTGTTTGCCGCTGTAGTTTTTTTCTTTTGTCTCTTTGATCAGTCGCTCGATCTCGGTCGCAAAACTATCGACTTTTTCGATGCCCCGAAAGGACTCACCAAATCCGAAAAAGAACAACACGACGTCGGCCTTACTGCGAGACAAGTGGACATCCGGGTCGCCAAAGTCCAACGTCCGCAACCGCTCGAACGGTTCGTCTCCAGGAAAACACAAGTTGCGTACAACAAGATCGTGCGAGGGAAACCGTTGATACAGTAAGGCTTCCCAGGTGTTTTGATGCTGCAACCGCTCGCCCAGTGTATTTCCCACCAAGCAGATGTGGTCGCCGCGACTCAATGTCAGTTCCGCGGCAAACACACTTCCCACAACAAGAGAGGCCACCATTACGATTGCCATGGTTTTGAACCGCTTCACGATACAACCTCGTTTCGTCGTCTCAAAGTAAAGTAAAAGCACTTGCCAGCCGAATCGACCATTCTAGCCAGGCCATTGTCAACCGAACAGCTGAAGCGCGAACATTCCACATCCGATTCAATGCCGGCCACAGTGGCATAATTCTCCTTTTCTTCGTGTCTTGGTGTCTTCGTGTGAGACATCAATATGGCCTCGTACAAAGCCACAACGTGTTGGTTCGCGCTCCCGCGGCTCAGTTCGCTAAATGCGAACCGCCAAGATTCGGCCTCGTCGCACAATCGATACAGCTTGCCAGCCATTCCGGTCGTCATGAAGCCAAAACGGCCGCAAGTGGCATAACTTTCGATAGGAGAAGAACACGCCGGACCGTCAGGAGCATGGGCATGAGTTTCACTGAATCTCTAATTCAGCAGTTTTCCGCCGTTCAACAGACCGTGGTCAAAAACAAAGTCCAGACGCAACTTGCCGCCAAAGCTCTCCAGGTGCAGAAACAAACCGGCGAGGCGATGATTGAAATGATCCGCCAGGCCGGCAAGACGGTCAGCACGGGTAAAATCTTCAACGGATCGGCGTAGGACGGCTATTCGCCGAAACACCGTATCGGCGCCCTTCATTCGGCCTGTAAATTCCGCCAGAGCTTCTTCAGTCGTCCGGCAGCATCGGAGGGAAGACTACCGTCGGCAAAAACTAACTGCCCGTACAAATCGGCCAACGATCGCGCGTCATTGCCAATTTGAGGAAAACTGGCCGCAAGTGTGGCGGCGAATTCATGCGGAGTTGTTTCCTGGGAACGGAGCACGCCTCGGTCGCGGCCCCAGGCGATGAGTGCTTCATAACTGTAGGCCACGGCTTGCTCTAAACTGAACTGGGAGCCTCCAGCAAATGGTGACGAATACTCACCAAATCGCTTGCCTGGTGGTTCCGGCGGTGCGGGCGCCTGAGTCGCCTCGGTCGATTCCGATGAACGGCCAAACAGACTGTCCCAAAGGCCCATCAAGTCACGCCAGAACTTCCGCAGGGCATCGAGAATTTGTCGATGAAATCGAAACAACACATAAATGACTGCACAGATGACCACAAGGTAATAAAGCCAAACGAACAACTTCATGAATGACGAAAAAGTGCGGCCCAACCATTGACCTAGATTCGATTTTGACCGCCGTGACGAATTGTCGCTCGAGGATTCTTCCGAGTCGCCTTGTTTCGAGTCGCCTTGTTCCGAGTCGCCTTGTTCCGAATCGCCTTGTTCCGAGTCGCCTTGTTCCGAATCGCCTTGTTCCGAATCGCCTTGTTCCGAATCGCGTTTCTTCGATCCACCGGGTTCCCTTGACGGCTTGACGCCATCTTTCGAGCCGGTTTTATCGCTTTCCCGTCCACGATCACTCCGCCTCGTTTTCGTGGCGATCGAGTCTTCGTCCTCCTTCCCCTTTCCCATACCCCACGAGTTCGTTTTAAGATCGTCATCCTGATCGTTCAATTCGATCTGTGCCAGGGAATACTCCGGACTGGGTCGAGGCAATACCAAGCACGCCAGCAGCAAGGCAGCGATCACACAACCTCCGCTGATCAACCATACCGAGACCATATTTCCGGGCATGCTGACACCTCGTTGACGAAGATATCGGCGAATACAAAGTAGATTGGTAGTGACCAATAGCGCCAACGCGCCGGCAATGACCTGACAGACCAGACGCAAAAGGTATCGCCGAAAAACCAGGTCGTCCGTCGGCCGAATCATTTGCCCAATGGCAAATACGCAGAGTGCAACAAAGGCAAAAATGACAACAGAAAGCCCGTGTGCGCGTCGACGATGCTTGCGGTCAACGATGCCCAAAAGTCGTTTCCAAACGGGCAGACGGCTCTGATCCTCACCATCATCGAGAGGCGCGTCGAACAGCCCTGCGCCATCATCCGATCGATCGCCACTCTCATCAACATCACCCGATTCTTCAATTACAGTGCAATCCCAAGTGATGGCGTATGCCGCCCACCAAAGAACGGCGAGAATCATCATGTTGAGTGGTCCGCTGACAGTGGCAAAGCCACCTTGGTACTGGACAAATCGCAGCGTGGCAATCCAAGTCACAAAGGCGAGCGGAACGGCGTACAGCATGGCATGAGTGGATCCCTGTTCGACACCGATGCGAGTGATCAAACAGGCACCCATCACGTACATGAAGAGGATGAAATTCATACGGCCCGTATAAAAGCCGCCATAGAAGACCTCGTTCAGGAAGAACGCGAAACTCGTCAACATCGCAATAATCAACGCCGGGCTCACGGCGATGACCATGTAGTCGATCCAAGTTGGCCGAGGGCGGTGGATCATTTTCTTTCAGTTCGCTCCTACTCCTGCTCCTAACGCAGAGTTTCGGATGTGTGTTCGATCACTTGATCAACTTCGTGACTTTCAGTGAAACAACGACAGGTGCTCACACCTTCAATACACAATGTTGACACAATTCCGATATTGAATCTTCATCTCTTAGCAGCAGAACCTCGACACCTTGGGCAATCAGCATACCTGCCGATTCAGCCCTGTCCAAAGGTTCGTACGAATTCAAAACCGCTGTGACAGCATAACCTTGTCGAACCATATTCCCCATCGCAATGGCGTCTCGCTCGTCCAGATGAGACAAGATCGCTACGACAGAGGAGTCCCTCGGAATCCGACTAGTCGTCTCAATCAACAGGTCGGCAAGCCGAAAGCCGTCGGTTTTCTCCAGCCTCGCCAGCGATTCCAAGATTTGGTTAAACTGAGCAGGCCCGCGTTGGGTCGGTACGATCACTGGGGCCAACCGGTCACTTCGATCCAGCATTTCCGTCGATTGTTGAATCTGCTGTCGATGGTGCCATTCGGCCTTCCATCCCTCGACACGAATGCGGTCCGCTGCATCCCGGCCGTTGGTAACCAAACCGATCTGTTGCCCCGTCTCGTACACAGCGTGTGCGAGGGAAGCTGCGGCGGTAATCGCCAGCTCACTGCGAACCGGTTCGTCCTTTTCCGGAAATGCCTGCTCGTGAAAATCGAGCACGAGTGTGGCACCGGCCACCGAAGTCGGCTCATACACTCGCGAATGCAACTCGCCCGTCCGAGCCGTCGCCCGCCAGTTAATTCGATTGAGTGGGTCACCAGCTTGATACGGTCGAACCCCAATTGTCCGCGTAGGGTCTTCGAATAGACGGTGCGTCATCTTCATCTCGCCAATCGGTCGTTTCGACGACACGTCGTAGCCCACTAGAGGAATGACACGTGGATAGACCAGTAAGAATTGAGGATCGGAGACGACCCGATATCGACGATGCAATCCGAACAGGTCGCCTGTCTCGAGCGTCAGGGGCCCGATTTGGTAGTATCCTCGGCGGTGGCATTCCAACCGAAACGCGATCAGTTTCTTTCCCTTGGGTGGCAACCAGCAGAGACAGATTCGCTGGCCGGACACGCCGAGGGCTGGTGGACGGACGCCCAGAGCACGTTTGGAGAGTTGATCTTCCATCAACACCCAGGCAATCGGCAATCGACCGCGATTCTCTAGATTGATATTGATCGCCACTCGATCGCCGACTTCGGCCATCAAGCGACTGACATGTCGCTGACCGACAACGGATTTGGCCCAAAAATGAGTCATCCAACGGCCGATCAAGACCGCTCCCAACAAGACGTACATCGCAAATGCGACCAGACCAAGTTGGAAGACCATCGCTCCGAGGAGTATTAGGATGGCGGCGACCACCCAACTCATGACGGCTGCCCTTGTTCGATCGTGGGAACGGCGATTTCGGCAACAATTTCCTGCACGATGTATTCAGCAGTTACTTTCCGCAATCGACTCTCCGGCTTGAGTATCAAACGATGCGTCATGACCGGAGCGGCAATTCGCTTAACATCGTCCGGTAAAACGTAGTTGCGGCCGCGGACGCTGGCCATCGCCTGCGTGCGAAACAATGCGATGGACGCTCTGGGACTACCCCCCAGTGCCAAGTCCTCGTGATCACGAGTGTCATGGACGATCTGCAACAGGTATTCACGAATGAGCCGGTCGACGTGGACCTCGCGCACCTCGTTCTGACATTTCCGCAACTCGTCGGCGGTCACCACCGGGCGAATGCTGTCGATGGGATGCCCACGCTGTAACATCTCCAACATTTGTAGTTCATCGTTCATCGACGGGTATCCCAAGCTAAAACGCATCAGGAACCGATCCAGTTGCGCCTCGGGAAGGGGAAAGGTCCCTTCGTGATCGATCGGGTTTTGCGTAGCGATCACTAGAAACGGAGGAGTCAGCCGGTGCGTCACGCCATCAACGGTCACACAGCTCTCGGCCATCGCTTCCAGCAGGGCCGCTTGGGTGCGGGGCGTGGCGCGATTGATCTCGTCCGCCAAAACGATCTGTGAAAAAATCGGCCCCGGGCGGAATTCGAACTCCGCGGTCTTCTGATTAAAAATGGAAGCACCCGTGACATCGCTCGGCAACAAATCGGGCGTGCACTGCACGCGTTTGAATCCGCAGCCAACGCTGAGCGCCATCGCCCGGGCCAGCATCGTCTTAGCGACCCCAGGTACGTCCTCCAAGAGAATGTGCCCTTCGCACAACCAGGCAACCATGGCAAGGACTAACTGTTCTCGTTTGCCGACGATGGCTGTCTCTACATTACCGATGACGCGCTTGGCAAGTTGCTGAACGTTGGACACTGCGAGCTCTTCGATGGGTAAATAGAAGTGGTACAACTCAATCACTAATGGGCTTTACAAACACCACCTCTAGTGTACCTGCCATCACGGGCGATTGTCATATTGCGAGAGCTGCTGTGAAGCTCTGCCGGTTCAGCGGTCGCCGCTGAGCCCGGCACGATGAACAGCTCAACGCCAGCTTACAATTCGGGAACCTCAATGTGCTGGTAGATCGGCAGGTGGCGATAGTAGACTTCCAGCATGTAGGTGCAGAGACAGGTCATGTAGAGCCGCCCCGCGCTTTGACCCCAGCGATCCGAACCTGGATTCCAACTGCCCTTGTTTCGTCCGCTGGCGACCTGGTTTGCCGGAATCACTTCACGCATGACGGAGTTCCAGTCGGCCCAATCCTGGCCGCCCATATGGTGAGCGACTTGCGCGGCATAATACCAGTAGTAAGTGTTTGGAACATCCCAATTGATTGGGCTCCTCAAGAGGAGTTTCACGCCTTTGCGGAGGCGGGGGTCATCGTGGTCCCAACCCAAGTACTGGCGACAGAGCAGTGCTTCTGCGGACATCACGTTCGATGCTCCACGATTGGGAACATAGGAATACTGAGCTCCTCCATCCTTCTGAACGGTATTCAGGAACCCGTTGACTCGATCAAGCGTCTTCTGGGGAACTTGCAGTCCGGCCATACGGGCACTCTGCAGCGCAATCACAAACCAACCTGTCACGGATGTGTCACTGTCTCTTCCCGGCTCATAGCGCCAACCACCTTCGGGGGATTGGTTTTTCACCGCGTACTCAATGGCCCGTTCGGCGGGAATTCGCAATTCCTCATCTCGAGTCATGCCAAAAAGTTCGCAAACAGCAATCGTGGCTTGTGCCTGAGTGTAAAGTCGATGGTGAGTCGGGCCTTCGCGAAAGAAGTTGCCTTCACTATCCTGCAGGCGCAATAGCGCTTGCATGCCGTTTTCCACGACCGTCTTGTAGAGCCCTTGCAAGTGCGTGTTGCCGGCCCCTTGAAAGGCCAACAGAGCCATTGCTGTTGCCGCAGCGCGATTCTCTTCCACACCGCCATCCGGATAGGGCCCCGTCAAACTCCACGAACCATCTTTCTTTTGCTGACGCGCTAACCAGATCAACGCTTCTTTGACCGCCGTTTCGGTCATGTCCGTTCCGCCGTAGGCAAGCAGCAGCACGGCCTTGGAGCGAGCTTCGCGGCCGCGAAGGCCGTTCCGGATCGACGGTGCGTTCAACGGGCTACTCTCGAAGACGGATTGGACCGTCTTGGGAATGGCGGCCGCGGCCGGGATATTGTCCGAATTCGCCGTGTCGTACGATACGGTCTCTGAATCGGGTACGTCTAACGATTCAAGTTGCAAGTCCTGCAATGACTCCAGGTTGCTATCGGAATCTGAATCGGACAACAGCTGCATGACGAGCGGTTGATTCCCGGCGATAGGCAGGGTCAGCAGTGCCATCAACAAAATCACGACCATATGGACAATCAAGCTGACCAACCAGGCCGGCGAATTTGAGAATACTCTGCCCGCCATCTCTCGAGCCACGGCGAAAAGACCCGGGCCCTCGTCGGTCACTTCGCTCGGGTCCGCCGTAGCACTCGACGGAGCACTCTCTGGTGGTTCTGCAGTCGGTTGAGGTCGGGTTGCCGGAGGCGGACTACCGGCCGGAGGTACGGCTGCCGGTGGAGCCGCTACGGCTGAGTTTGCCGACGGCACGGCTTGGGGTGGTCCCGGCTGGCCGTGAGCTACCGGAACGGAATTCGGCACCTGCCCGGCGGACTGTGGCGGTATGGGCGATGGGGGAACCTGACGTGACGGCATGTCAGCGTGATTGCGTTCCGATTCCGACATACGCAGTTGACTCCCGGTATCATTCGCGAACTTCAGAGTCGGCGGCCTTTGTGCTGCCTAGTCGTCGAAGAGAAGCTTCCTTCTCTCTAGTCTATCGCGAGCCCAACAAACAGGCAAGCAGAAGTCATTTCCAGAACTACACTTAACGCCGACCACCTCGAGTTAGATCGGCAGGCAGAACCACAACTTTACCGCGAAATTCAAGTTGGCGGGTGGGAATGTCGAAAAAGGAACTTCCAACCTCTCAGCAGGGGTCGACGAAATGACCCATACAGTTACAATGAATTCCATGCTTTGAAGTACTCAAGTGTCGCGGGGTGGAGCAGCCCGGTAGCTCGCGAGGCTCATAACCTCGAGGTCGTCGGTTCAAATCCGGCTC
>DUDC01000211.1 GCA_012959465.1 Planctomycetaceae bacterium | reverse complement strand
CGCATTTTGAATACGTGCGTCCGCTGCTCAAGAAAAACGGATTCGGCGCCACGTTCTTTATCACGACCGGTTTCGAATTCGCCAAGGATAAAGAGCACTATTTGACGTGGGACCAAATCGCTCAGCTTCATCGGGATGGCTTTGAAATCGGAAACCACACTCGCGACCACCGGCTACCGCCAGAGGAACTTCGTGAGCAGCTTTCCGCCATCGTCAAGCTGTGCAAAGAGCACGAGATCCCTGCGCCGACTTCGCTCGCATATCCCGGCAACAAGTATGCGGTTGAATCATTGGCTGCGTTGCAAGAACTGGGGATCCGTTTTGCGCGACGAGGCGGCGCCCCGGAGTACGACTATGATCATGGCCGAGGTTTTGCATATCAGCCACGATTAGATCATCCGTTGTTGATCCCGTCCGCCGGTGACGCACGTCCGGATTGGGCCATGACCGATTTCATCCGGGCCGTGAAGCAGGCCAAACACGGACGAATTGCGGTGCTCCAATTCCACGGAGTCCCCGATTTGCGGCACCCATGGGTCTCAAGCGAACAAGACCGATTCCGAGAATTCGTCGACTATCTCAAAGAGAACAAGTACCGCGTCATCGCGATGCGTGACTTGGCCCGATATGTGGATCCGGCAATTGCCCCCAGAAATCCATTGGAAGTGATCGAGGACCGAAAGATCCAAGTGGCGTTAAACAAGGTGGCTGACAACACTCGGCAGCCGCCAAACGACACCGAATTGCTCTATTGGCTGACGAACATGCGCGGGTATCACAACTACACGTGGGAAGAGTGTTCGGCAGCGACCGGTGTGGATGCTGAAGAACTTCGAGCGCTCGGTAAGAAAATGAAGATTGAGTCGCAACGGTTGGGCGACTCGACCAAGTCGCTCTTGGTGCTGCCGTTTCCTGGCGGGCGGCATCCTCGTGTTGGGTTTTTGGACGGCGCAATGCGACCGCAACGGGAAACCAAAGTGAGTGTATTTGCGCCGTGGGACGACGGCTCCTATTTTGTCGTCGATGTTCCCGAGGCGATCTGGAATATACACGAAGACGGCCGTCGAGAACTTTTGTATCTGGCACATACTCATGTCCCCACGATGTGGACTCGATTGGGTGTGCAGCTTCCACGATTGGAGTGGGAACGCCTGAAGGACGGTCGTTTTTGCATTGAACGCGAACTTCCGAACAAGGTCCGTTTTGGCGCTGAAGTGATCCCAAAGAAGGACCGCGTCGAGATGAAGTTATGGTTGCATAACGGATCGGAGTCTACACTCCGTGGTCTGCGCGTTCAGAATTGTGTCATGTTGGCCGGTGCACCAGGCTTTCGTCAACAAACCGACAAGAACAAGCGGTATCGCGCCCCGTTCGCCGCTGTTCACGACCCGACGGAAACCAAGTGGGTCGTCACCGCTTGGGAAAAGTGCGTCCGACCATGGGGCAATATCCATTGTCCGTGTTTGCACAGCGATCCGCAATTTGAAGATTGCGCTCCCGGTGAAACAAAGAGCCTTGATGGAATCGTCACCTTTTACCAAGGCAAAGATATCGAGAACTTCATGGATAAGCTGGCCGCGGAGGGTTGGAAGTAAGCAACGCTACGTCGACACACTACCCTCATTCGTTGTGATGGGCGTCTTGCTGCCACCGAAAAGTAACCAAAAGTGCACACGGTCTCGTTTTAGGTATTCGCAGGTCCATGATTCAAGATCTTTCTCATCGCCATGAAATGGTCAGTTCGTTGTTCCTACCCTCGGAGGAGGACCAAAGCTGGCGACTTACTGATGAACAGGTGACCTTCTTTCACGAAAATGGATATCTCAGCGGCGTGAGGCTGTTGACCGACGCCCAAGTCGAGCGTCTGCGAGAAGAGCTTGAATCGTTCTTTGCGGTTGATCAAGCAGGTCGAGATTTGTGGTACGAGTACAACAAGAACGAGTCCACGGATCCCGATCTGGTGTTGTTTCATGCTCTGGGCGCTTGGCGGATCTCGCCGGCCTTCCACGATGTGTTGTGGAGTCACCGGTTTATCACGGCCGCATCACAATTATTGGACGGACCGGTTCGTTTTTGGCACGATCAGCTTTTTTGTAAACCCGCAAAACACGGCGGCGTCGTTGCCTGGCATCAAGATTACTCGTATTGGACTCGGACAGTCCCGATGTCTCATCTAACGTGTTGGGTCGGCCTGGACGATAGCACGGTCGATAACGGATGCGTGCATTATATCCCGCGTAGCCATCTTTGGGATCTGTTGCCGATCACTGGGCTGGCTGGCGACATGGATGCGATCAAGGAAGTGTTAAACGAACAGCAGTGGGAACAGTTTTGTAACCCGGTCGCCGCTGAAGTGAAAATGGGCGAGGCCATTTTTCATCACCCACTGACAGTCCACGGCTCGTTCGAGAATTACACCGATCGGCCACGGCGCGCGACGGTAATCAACACTGTGCGCGACGGGGTGTGTTCCGATGATGACCAACCATTGCTGCATGGAACGTTGCCAATCCCCAAAGGTGAGCAACTGTGCGGACAATTCTATCCACGGCTAACAAACTGAGCCGAAGGCGCTAGCCTCGGGTTTTGTACTGGCAGAGCCAGTGCCACACATTGGCCAAGCAATACAAGCACGAAGCGCAAGCGAGTGAGTTTCGAGAGTGGCCAAATACTCACTCGCTGGCGGTTCGTGCTTATATTTTCAGAAGCAGGAGCAGGAAAGAAATGCCAATACCTATTTTAGCTCGTGCTGCAAGGATTTGAGCAGATCGACGGCCGTGATATACCCGAGCACGCGACCGGCCGCATTGGAAATGGCGACGGCATCCAGGTTGTGTTCGAACATTGTCCTGGCGGCGTCCGCCAGCGACGGACCGGATGGGACCGTTGGTGCAAAACGAGCGAGCATCGTTGCTCATGACTTCCTCCTAAGAAGATTTTCAACAATCTTCAGGAGTCCGCCAGTAGTGGGCTAAGGCATAGTTACTATGACGCTGGT
>DUDC01000210.1 GCA_012959465.1 Planctomycetaceae bacterium | reverse complement strand
TCTTGTCAGAGGACAGCATGAACACGAAGAAGCTCCGGGATCCATTTCCGATCCAGAACCTCCCATTTGGAGTTTCAAACCAAGAGATGGCAAGCCCAGATGTGGTGTCGCGATCGGTGATTCCGTGCTGGACTTGGCTGTCTTGGCTGAAGCTGACTTGCTCCCTGCGTTTGGCGAAACGGGATTATTCGGCGACTCCACGTTGAATCGCCTCGGATCCTTGGGGCGAACAGTCTGGCGGACGTTACGCTGTCGTCTAAGCCGGTTGCTCGATGTGGATGAGCCGACGATACGTGACAACCAGTCGCTTCGTCAGCGCGCATTGCATCCTCGTTCCGACGTCCAGATGATGCTGCCGATGGCAATTGGAGACTATACCGATTTCTACGCATCGAAAGAGCACGCGACGAATGTGGGAACCATGTTTCGTGGTGCGGACAATGCGCTTCAGCCGAACTGGCTTCACTTGCCCGTCGGTTACCGCGGTCGCGCCAGCTCGGTGGTTATCAGTGGCACGCCGGTGCATCGGCCGAACGGCCAGCGAAAAGGACCGGATGACGACGTGCCCAGTTTCGGTCCCAGTCGGGCGATCGATTTTGAATTAGAGATGGGTTTCGTGATCGGTTCCGGCAACCAACTCTTGGAGTCGATTTCGGTGAACGACGCCGAGGATCACATTTTCGGATTGGTACTCGTAAACGACTGGAGCGCACGCGACATTCAACGTTGGGAGTACGTTCCACTCGGCCCGTTTCTTGGCAAGAGTTTTTGCACCTCAATCGCACCGTGGATTGTGACCCTCGACGCCTTGGATCCTTTCCGTTGCCCCGGACCTCCGCAGGCCCCCGCGCCATTGCCTTATTTGTAATCATCGCAGCCAGGAGCATTTGGCATCGAGCTGGAAGTCTCACTGACAACGGCTGCCATCACGGAGCCAGTGTTGTTGTCCCGATCCAATTTTAAGTATCTCTATTGGAGCATGGCCCAACAGCTCGCGCACCACACCTCGAATGGTTGCAACATGCGCCCTGGCGATTTGTTGGCGTCGGGTACCATTAGCGGTCCATCGCCTGACGCTTATGGAAGCATTTTAGAGCTGGCTTGGAATCGTCAACGTCCGATCGAACTGCCCAACGGCGACACGCGCGTGATGCTCGACGACGGCGATGCTATCACGATGCAGGGTTGGGCCCAGGGTGACGGATTTCGCGTCGGCTTCGGCGAGGTAACTGGCGTGGTCGGCTAACACGGCGTACCGCGCGGCGAGGATCTTTTCGATGTGGGTGTGCCTGCCGTGTCTGGAAGAGTTCTGACATGACAAGTTGTTCAATCACCGTCCGTAATCGGTAATCGTCCTGCTTGCTCGATTGGGCGAGGGCCTTGATTTGGGCGGTATCATCGATGGTCATGACCCGACGGAGAGCAAACGTGGCAAGCTGTTCAACGAATGCTGTCGCGAAGCGGTCAAGATCCTGAGATAGAATCTGCTGGAACTCATCTGGTCCACGGTAGAGTCCCGCGCTACGTTAGAATGCCGCTGATCGGTTTGCCGACGACAAGGTGGTGCGGGCGATGGTTCAAGTCGTACACTCTCGTCTGGGGTGGTACGCCCAACAAATGATACACCGTAGCGGCGAAATCGCTCGGATCGTGAGGATCGTGTAGTGGATATGCCGCAGCGTTGTCCGAAGCGCCGTAGATCATACCGGGCCGGATGCCAGCTCCCGCAACCGCGATCGAATACACATTGGGCCAATGGTCGCGGCCAGCATTATTGTTGATCTTAGGTGTACGGCCGAACTCGGCGGTGACAATCACGAGCGTATCATCTAGTCGGCCTCTCTCATCCAAATCTTCGATTAGTGCGGAAACAGCCGCGTCCAGGGTCGGACCCAACGACTCCTTCATCTTCTTGAAGTTTTGGCTATGCGTGTCCCACGAACCCGACGGAGTATGGCAGTAGCTTACATTCGTCATCGGCACTCCCGCTTCGGCCAGCCTGCGGGCTAAAAGGCACCGTTGGCCGAATTCAGTCATCCCATACCGCTCGCGGGTCTTTCGTGATTCTTTCGTCAGATCGAAGGCCAATCGAGTTTTTTCCGAACTCAGCAGGTCGAGTGCTCGCGTGTACGAGGCATCAAACGCGCGCGTTTCACCTTGAGTATCGATAATGCGGCGAAACGACTCAAACTCGTCGCGCAGACGCTTGCGATCGACCAGCCGCGCGGCACTCAGGCCTGCCGTCGGCTGAAGTGCACCAATTTTCACGTCTTCACCGAGCAGCGATTGATCGATAGGGAAACTGACGTGTTTTTTTCCGAGGAAACCTGGCAGTTGACCGTGTAGCACGGTGCCGTTGCTTCGCCGCATCAAGGGGCCGATACGCACCCAAGTGGGCAATGTAACATCGCGTCGGCCGATGGTATCAAGGACGGCACCAAATGGTGGAAAGTCCTTCTCCGAGGGTGGAAAGTCGCCGGCCGCTGTGTTGGGTAGATGACGATGGCCCGTATTTGCAGGTAGGCTCGCCTGCACGTGATTCGGGTTGTCATGCGACATGGATCGGATGACGGCCATCTTGTGCATGATCCCAGCGCAGCGAGGCAGGAGTTCTGAAAACTGAACGCCTGGAACGCTCGTCGAGATGGCGCCAAACTCACCACGAAGGTCAGACGGCCCATGAGGTTTTGGGTCAAATGTTTCCTGTTGTGGATGCCCACCGTGCAGGAAAAGCATGATCACATGTTTTGCTTTTCCGAACGATCCGGTGGTACTTGCCCCAGCGGCAGCCTGAACTTGCAATAGACTATCAAGCGTCAATCCGCAGCCGACAAGACCGCCGACGCGAAGCACTTCTCGCCGCGAAAGCGGATCACCCAGCTCTGGCCGCACTCCATGTCTCGTTCGGTTCATCAGTCGATCTCGGCACCTGCCAGAATACTGAAAACGTCGGTCTATTGAATTGTATCAAATTGGGCCGCAACAATCGGTAGCAAAATATGCTGCGGGACATCAAGTGCTGAAAACCGGCGAATCCACTTCGTAGGTCACTTTCGCCGAAAGTGACCAGAACGTCGAATCGGGCATCCAACCACGATACCCGACGCTAGCAAGTCCGGTACTTGTCGTTAAGACCTTTTCCGGCGACGATCATTGGTATTGTTTTCGCGAGCCGTTTGACTTTGGTTTCTTCTCGCTTCGCTTCGGCGATGTAGCCGGCGTATTCTCGCTGTTTTCCTGGCGTGAGCTTCTTGAAGCCCGCGTTGGCCCGCTTGTTCTTCGATAGAGCCGCTTGGAGTAGCGATGGAATTACGACCGCTCGGCCGCGTACCGCCTTGATCTCCAGCCCCTCCTCTTGTAAAGAAATCGCCTCGTTAACGTACGTTTTGATCAGCCGGGTTTTGATCTCTTTCTTCGCTTCGAATCGCCACTGTCGCAGTACTTTGGTTTTTCCCTCTTGTGCATTGATCAAGACTTCCAGTGGGTCCGTAAGTAAGGCCCCCTGGAAGAACCAGAGACCAACGTATGACTTGAACGCTCCCATTCCGACTAGGTTTTTGCCGTCAAACGTGTAGCACGGACCGCCCCATTTGACCGTTTCTTCCAGGCGGGTTGAATTTAGTATTTTTCGCAGTTGACGCAACTCGTCTTGCCAGTGTTCCGTACTGTCGATGTAGTCATCCACGTTCTTGTATCGTTTCACTTTTCCACCTTTTTTGTTTTGACTGCCAGCGTCATGTCCATCGGAATTCAGGCAACTGATGCCGCCAAGGTTTGTTCCCCCGCACGCGCATCGGGTTGCGAATTCTGGTTCTATTTGAGGGCCGCCGCATGGCGGCCTGCCTGAGGATCGCCCGCGATGTGGAACAGGCCATTTTTATGGTCGATGTAAAGCATGATAGGGTTGGCGATCGGGCCTTTCGTGGACTCGACCTTGTGGCCTCGTTTGGCCAACACCCTGCGAACGGATTCCGGAATGTCTTCATTGACTCGTATTTTTCCCGCTCCCTTGAACGTAGCCGTGCGATCGGGATTGGGATCAAACGAATTTTGATGATGGAAGGTATTGAAACGAGCTGCGGTGACCGCCTGCTCGGGTAACATACCGAATTCGATGTGATTAAGCAGCACATTTAAGGTCGTTTGATCCTGCAGGTCGCCGCCCGCTACGCTGATGGCAAGAACCGGCTTGCGGTTCTTCAGTACCAATGTGGGCGTCAGCGTTATGCGGGGTCGCTTGCCTGGTTCCACTCGGTTCGGATGGCCTGCTGTCGTGTTGAGGCTTCGGATTCGATTGCCCTGTGTGACGCCGGACGGCCCCGGCTTGTTGCCCGCCAAATTACAACTGGGTGTGGCTGCCACGACGTTTCCCCAGCGATCCGCGACCACGCAGGTCGTGGTGTCTTGGATGGGAATCTTCGCCGTCGAATCTTCCTGTGCAGTTTGCGCCTTGAGGGGGTGTGGACTGAAGGGGTCGCCGGGACGTCTCATTAGCGACGATGTGCGCATGTCGATGAGCGGTCTGCGAAGGCCCGTATATTGATCCGATAAGAGCTGCTCGAGGGGAACTTTCACGAATTGTGGATCGCCGTAGTACTCATCCCGATCGGCCATCGCCAGCTTCCACGCCTCGACAATCACGTGAATGTAGTCGGGAGAAAGGTGTCCCATCTCCTTTAGATCAAAGCCCTCAAGTAAACGCAGTGTTTGACACAAGTAGGGTCCTTGAGTCCATGGTCCACACTTGTAGACCGTGTAGCCGCGATATTTAACCGAGACGGGGTCTTCGACGCGAGTGATATGAGCTGCCAAGTCGCGTTTGCGCAATAATGCACCACTTTTTATGTACCAGGCTTCCAATTCGTCCGCGATGTCGCCTTTGTAGAAACGATCGCGCACTGCCGTCAGCTTCTGGTCGCGAGATCCCTTGGTTTCTTTTTCTCGTTGGACCAACTTTCGTATCGTGTCTAATTGGTCGGCGTGCCATTGCTTTTGCCCAGAATCGAGAAGCGTCATCGTCGGTTGGACGACCCGTTCGAATGACATGGTTCCGTAAAGCCTTAACGCGGTCACGCAAAGGTCGACCGCGCCGGGAACGGGAGCCGATTTCATGCTGCCTTTCGCCGGAATACCATTTTCATAGAACCAGTCGATCGCGGCGGGGTCGAGTGGTGCGCCACCTAGACCGCAGAGTACTTTGACCTGCTGGGTCTTGGCGTCGTAGATGATTAGCGGCACCTCGCCACCGATTGCGAAGAGCCCATAGTCGGTAACGGTCAAAGCCAGCAGTGTCGCGACGGCCGCGTCAGACGCGTTGCCACCCTCTTCGAGAATTTGCATGCCCGCGGCAACCGAGTTTATCTTACCGGCCGCGACGGCACCTCCCTTTCCTGTTGCCTTCCAGGTGATCACTTCCGCGACCGACTCTGAAACTAACACGCTCAGACTCACCAACAGACATGCCCAATGTATACAACACCTCATTGCGTGCCCTTTCCTCTTGTTCGTCGTGAAGTCCCGTCAAAAACGGCTTCTAGCTCAGTGCTGACTCCACAGAGCCTGCCACGACGGCGTATCAAAGTCAATTTACGCAATCAGTGATCTTTCGATATCACTGACTTTGGCACAGCCGGTGGCGACCATGGCGTTTAACAACTCTTCACGGAAGAGCTCCAGGACTTTTGCCACTCCGGTTTCTCCGTCCGCGGCCAATGCCCAGGCGTAGGGCCGGCCAATCAAGACCGCTTTCGCACCCAACGCAAGCGCCTTGAGCACATCCGTACCGCGTCGAATGCCACCATCCACAAAAACCTCCGCACCGCCATTCACCGCCTGGATCACGTTTGGCAACACATCGATTGTGGCTGGCATGCCGTCGAGTCGCCGTCCACCATGGTTGGAAACGATGATGCCGTCGAGCCCGATAGACACCGCTTTTCTCGCGTCTTCGGGGCGCAACACACCTTTGATGAGCAGCGGCAACTTCGTTACACTTCGCAACCAGTCAAAGAACTGCCAGGAAAGTGAGAGGTCCCACGCCTCAGAGTTGAATTTGATGATGTCGTCATAGCTCATCTTGTCAGTAATCTGACTAAAACCGACGTCGCGGAGATGTTTGACCAACATCTGTTTTGGCAGAGTGAAGCGGTTCCTGCGGTCTGCGTCCTTCCATTCGCCCAGGTCAACGGTGACGATGATCGCACCGTAACCGGCGCGCTCGACACGTTGCACCAGGGTGCGTGCGACTTTCCGGTCTTTGGGAACATACAGCTGAAACCACTTAGGGCCGCTGCTTGACGAGGCGATTTCCTCGACGCTATGTCCCACGCTGCTACTTACGCCATAAACGGTTCCGGCAGTTGCGGCAGCTCGCGCTGCCGCCAAGCCTCCCTGTGTATGGTACATGCGTTGCGCTGCGACAGGTGCCAACATGACGGGGAGCTTGAGTTTCTGTCCGAGCACTGTTGTCGAGAGGTCGGCATCCGACACACCTCGCATCAGCGGTGGGTAGACACGCAGGCGTTGATAGGCCGCGACGTTCTCACGCAAGGTGATCTGATCGGCTGAGCCCGTCGTGATGTAGTCGAAGGTAGCTCTCGGCAGCTTGGCCTTGGCCATCGCCTGGATGTCGGCCACATTCACTGGATCTGGACGACTTTGTTTCTGATTCAACTTCTGGTCTGGCGCGGTGGAGTTGTTGTCTTCGACGGACTGGGCCGAAGCTTGGCCAAGGCCCAACGAGCCGGCGCCGAGTGTTAAAAATTGAGCGAATGATCGGCGGTCCATAGTGGTCTCCTGGTTCTTGATCAGCCGGCGGCGCGACGAACTCACCGCGGGTCGGTTGTGTCATTCAGTTTCTGATCCACGATTTTTAACGGGGCTCGGATACTCTATAATCTCCACCGGTGAAGATAACCGACGCGTAAACTAAAACCAAACGGAAAGCTCCCACTGCCTTGCAGATTGGCGAGTTTCAATATCGACCCACCGAAAACGCCTGCGTAAAAAAAACAACGCGAGAGTCATTGATGAAATATCGAATGTTAGGTTCGAGCGGCTTGCTGGTTTCGCCGATCTGTTTGGGCACCATGACGTTTGGTGAGCCAGTGGCGGAAGCTGACGCAATTAAGCTGATCCACGGCGCAATCGATTTGGGCATCAATTTCGTTGACACGGCAAATGTGTACGAGGGTTACAAGCGATTCTTGGGAAGCCCCGGAGGCACAGCAGAAGAGATTGTCGGTAAGGCTCTGGCAGATCGTCGAGATCAGGTGGTGTTGGCGACAAAGGTCTGCGCGCCGGTGGGGCCTGGTCCACAAGACCGCGGCTTGTCTGCAAGTCACATCTTGCGAGAAGTCGATCGAAGTTTGGCGCGACTGCGGACAGACTACATTGACTTGTACATCATTCATTGGCCCGACAAGCACGTGCCATTGGAAACTACGATGGCAGCGTTGGAGCAAGTCGTACGGCAGGGCAAGGTCCGCTACATCGGAGCGTCCAATCACAATGCCGCACAGCTATGTGAAATGCTCTGGTTGGCCGAAAAGAATGGTTGGCCTCGGATCGTATCCTCGCAGATTCCGTTCAGCCTGTTACGTCGCGAATTTCACCACGATCTGCCGTTCTGCGAACGTCATTCGATTGGTGTTACGCCGTATCAGCCGCTGCAGGGAGGCTTGCTAACGGGAAAATACAAACGAGGGAAAACGCCGCCCGGGAATTCACGTGTTGCCGAGAAACCGGCATGGGTTTGGCCTTTGGATGACCGATTATTTGACCAGCTCGAGGGCATTGAAACGCTCGCGAATGAGGCGCAAACGCCTCCTGCTCAATACGCCTTAGCTTGGGCGCTGACGCAAACAGCCATGAGTTCATTGGTCGTTGGTACAAAGCGGATCGATCAAGTTCAAGATGCTGTCGCCGCTGCTGATTTGGATTTTCCCACGGATCATCTCGAACGTCTGGACTCGCTCTGCCCGTCACCTTGGCAACAACCGGATCCGATTCGAGGGGCAAGTTGACCGATGAAAGCCGAATGCCCGCTACCGGCCGTCGACGATTTTCTTCAGCTCGGGCAGCCGTTCTTTGGCTTCCGCAACCGCCTTGGCATCCTGCCCATCCAGAATGACCTGTCCCCATAAGTTTATCGCGGCACGAGCCATGTCGACTCGCTGCGCTTCATATTGCTTTGCAAGCGGTCCGCTAGCATAGCCGTCAAGTCCGCGAACGCGGGCCAATAGGAAACGCCTCTGTTCGGCAATGTCGTCCTCTCGCCATCGACTGTCCGCCTGGGCGTCGTACTCGAGCAGGGTCCTTGTCGCTCGTTTCGCTTGCGGCAAGTCGGGCCAGCGAACTGTGATGCCCTTCATCAGCATCAGTGCGTCATAGGTTCTCGACTTGTCCAGGATCAGCTTTTCGGCGTCGGCGAGCAACCGTCGAGCCTGATCGGCGCGATTGTCGCTTGCGTCGGCCGCGGCGCGGGTCGTCGGTGATCGTTTGGCGAGCTGACTCCGATCGGTTGCTCCATCATTCAGCCATTTGATAGCTTGCATCACGGTCGCGTCGCCCGGCACGCTGTGCCCCATGCCTGCCTGGACCCAAATTCGTGCACGGACACCAACGTCTTTTAAAATCGGCCCTCGAAATCGCTCGACTTCGCCGCGGTTGAAGTCCCGCTCACCAGTCAGCAGCGCTACGCTTAATCGATCGATACAGCGACGACGCAACCATGACTCCTCACGTAAATCGCCCGCCGCACAAACTGGGATGACCCCGCCGAAGTACTCGGGCAACGCGAAAGCAACTTGGCAAGCTATCCGCCCACCACCCGAGAAACCGCCCAGATAGGTTCGATCCACATCGGTGTTGAAGCGACGTCGTACGTCGTCCAATACATCAAGCACGATACGAACTCGCCGCGGACCCGGGCAGTTGTTGCCCGCATCGTAGGGCGAGGCGAAGATGATACCCAGACTCATGCACGCTTTGTGAAACGAAGAAAATCCGGATGGCTGGTTACCAGGCGAGATAAAAACAACGACCGGCCATGCACGCTGCGCGTTGTATCGTGGTGGCAGGAACAGCTCGTAACGTTGTACGGTCGATTGGTAGCCGCCGAGCCAACCGTTTGGCGGACTGGCGGGACTCTGGTTTGCCAGCGGGTAAATGGAATCGATTCGCGTCTTGGCGGTCACAACGACCTGCTTGTGATACCCAACGGCCAACTCTTGCCCGCTGGCGAGGCCGCAAATGAGTGTCAACATCGCCGCGAGTGGTCCGTGCACACGGCACATAAAAGGCACACGACACATAAAAGATAGCTCCCTGTCGTCGCGAGTGTTTACGTTCATCGAATGAACGTGTTCGGTCAAAGCACTAAAATAACAGCTGCAAAAGTGGGCAACAATCTCCTTTATCTAATCCGAACGTGTGCCGCGTCGTTTTTTAGGAGCAGCGAGAACCGATGCCTCGTTTTTGTTGCCAGCCCAACGGGCTCACTGTACCACACAAGTCTGTTCAACCTGACAAACGTCGGTGCGACAGCCAGCACGTGCATCGTTCGTAGACTGGATTTTTGACAGCGACTTGCGAATGATTAGCGTTGGAATTGGTTTGGGCGACCACGCCGTGAGGGTCTGCGTTAGCCCACACCATCTGTCCAACAACTGAAATGAGTTTTCGGCCCTAACCAGCCAGTTTTCTTAACCAGCGATTTGTGTGGTACGGTGAACTCACGGGTCAGGGTTGCCAAATCGGCGAGTTAGGTCAAGGATAGGGCGATGTACGAACCGCCGCCAGGTTACGAAATAGTTTTCAGCACGGGTCAACGAGACGAATGCATGGAGTCGCGTCTGGTGTTGGAGGCTGTCGGCATTTCCGCAGACGCTGTTCACCGGGACGGGTCGTGGTTTTTGGTTGTGGACGGCGACGACCTGTCGACCTCCGCGTCCGAGCTAGAAGCCTATCGTCTTGAGAATCGCGATCGATCTTCTCGTAACAGTACGACCGCCACAGTCTATGGTGGCGCTGGGTTGGCCGTGCTTGTTTACGCCGGAACGATCTCTATTGTCGGCATCCTGACGGCTCCTTGGGCATTTCGCTTGCAGGGGCTCGCGGCTGGTCGCGTTCAGGCCGGAAAGGTCATGGCTGGCGAATGGTGGAGAACCGTGACGGCGCTGACGCTCCATCTAGATACCGGACACATCGTGGGGAATCTCGCCTTCGGTGCTTTGTTCGGTTTTCTTGCTGGACAGGGATTGGGCGGTGGTGTGGCTTGGATGACAATCCTTGCCGCTGGTGCGATGGGGAATCTCATCAACGCCATGTTCCAGGCGCCGACTCACTCGTCCGTCGGGGCGTCGACCGCCGTGTTCGCAGCCCTGGGTGTCCTCGTCGCGCACTCGCTACCACCGTGGGCGACAGTTCAGGAGAAACCACTCAGGCGTTGGAGCCCGCTGATCGGTGGCGTTCTGTTACTTGCGTTTATCGGCGTGGGCGGCGAGCGCACCGACCAGGGCGCACACTTGAGCGGTTTCTTGGCTGGCATGACTTTTGGGTGGGTGGCATGCCGTTTGCCAAAGTCGTGGCTCGCTAGTAGCCGAGTTCAGACGTGGACAGGTTTCGCGACGATAGTCATCGTAGCTTTCGCGTGGTTTGTTGGGCTTGCTATGGCCGCGTCATCCGACACTCGCTAGCGTTCGGTTCATGGTCGATTCGTTCGGCGTGGTAAGCCACTTGCCATCCCTCAGTCGCAACCCATGCCGAGGTGTATGGGAAACGACACTTGCATTTTCCACCGGTCGACCTTTTGCATCTACGACCTGACCGCGCACAGGCGGGACAACGATTGGTCGGGGAAGTACCTCGTGGCGACCAAAATAGGCTCCCAACCATGTGTCGCCGTATGTGGGCCAATTCATGGGCAAGAATCGCCTCTCACTGATCCGTTGACAGGCCGCTGATCAGGAATGCTGGAACGACCAGCGACGAACGGAAGACGCCCAGCACCAGCGGTGAACCTACAAGATTCGATTTCAACAAGCCGATTTTCCGGCGCATTCCGATGGCCGTGCGAAGTGAATTGAGTTGATTCTTCAAGAACCCGTCCGTTATCGGTTCGCCGGCGACACGAATTCATTTGACAAGGATCCAGCCACCCCGATGTAGTTTCCAAACCTAGCTCCACCGGCACAAGTCCGGTGCGGTAGAGTGAGTTGTTTGAGGGCTATTGAACTGGTGCCAGCAACCGAGCCAGCCGGACGGAAAAACGAAACATGAGCGAACGATCTGTGTAGTCCGTAACGGGAACCTGACGGCTCAATGCAAAGTCCTTTTCTAACATGGACTCCACCTTTCGCGCAAATTTCTCGTCGATGAACACCATCGTGATCTCAAAATTCAGCCGCATGGAACGGTTGTCGAAGTTGGCAGTCCCTATGGCCACGCTACGGTTATCGACCAACATTACCTTTTGGTGCAAGAATCCCTCCTTGTAACGAAAGATCTTTATGCCAGCCTTTTCGGCTTCTTCTAGATACGAGAACGACGACAGGTAGACGAGTTGCTGATCGGCATTTTCGGGGATTAGTATGCGGACGTCGACGCCTCGCAAGGCAGCCAACTGTAGAGCCGACATCAGTTGTTCATCGGGGACGAAATACGGACTCACAATCCACAACCGCTCCTCCGCCGAATTGATGGCATCGAGATAGAATAAGGTGCATGTCTCCAGCTCATCGGCAGGCCCGGTTGGAAGGCAGAGTGCGACGGTATTGCCGCCGGTCGGCTTGTTGGGAATCCAATTGAGCTTTGGTATTTCACCGGTTGCCCAATGCCAGTCCTCGACGAACGACGCCTGCACACCAATGACGATCGGCCCTTCCATGGCCACGTGTGTATCTCGCCACGGCAACGCTTTCGTTCCCAAATACTCATCGCCAACGTTGTGCCCGCCGACAAGGGCCACGCGACCATCGACGACGACGATCTTCCGGTGGTTGCGGAAATTGAGGCGGAACCGCTGTCTCTCGCCTTGTGTAGTGTTGAACGGGACGATCTTCGCGCTGCTGGACCGGAGTTCGGCAATGTAAGAGGAATCGAGGTCGTGGCTGCCGACCTCGTCGTAGAGTACGTAAACGTCGACTCCATTCTGGGCCTTCTCAATCAGCGCATCCTTGAGCTGATTACCCAAAACATCGCTCCGCAAGATGAAAAACTGAACGAGGATATACTCCTCGGCCGTGCTGATCTCCTGGAAGATTCTTGCAAACGTTTTGGGACCGTCTTCCAGAAGATCCACACGGTTATGACGAGTGAAGGGAAGTTTGGCCAAGTTCTCGAGTAGCTTTGCGTGACTCCTGTCTCGACGCGTTTCCGGGGTAACCAACATGTCGTTCTGTTCGAGGTGCTGCAGCAATTTCTTCACGACATCATTGGAATCAACATATGACTCGCGCAGAAGGTCGTAGCCATCGAACTTCGACTGCCCCAGAACCCAATAGGCTGGCACTGCAAGGTATGGAAAGGTGTTCAGCGAAACAGCCCAGGCAATAGCGCCCTGCGACGTTCGAGTCTCCATGATGGCTCGTATCGAAGTCAATGCACCAACGATATGCATGACCACCATGAACCTGATAATCAATCGCTTGCGGCGCCGCCTCATCCACGATCCAAACGCAGCTAGTCGTGGAAATCGTTCAGCGAGTTTACTTGCTATTTTCTTGAACATTTAGACTCCTTAACTCGCTTCGCGAACAGGGCATGTTCAAGTGTAGCGAATTCTGTTGGGCTAGGAGTCGGTTTTGCGGGGAGCATCTTCAGCGAAATCCGCCGATTGTGTCATTCGGAAAGAGTGACCGGCCGTAAACTTGCTCTCTCGCTTTGCGTTGGGACAGATGGGTGGTTAGAAATACCAGTGGGTAACTCAGGTGAGCCAAGGAACGCAACATGGCAACGAGCGATTTTTCTGGAAAGACGGTCTTGATTACGGGCGGCACGCGTGGAATAGGAAAAGCGGTCGCCCGACGACTGGCGAGCGAAGGAGCAAATGTGGCGGCGAACTATTTGTCGCGGCGTGACGACGCAGAGTCGATGCAGGACGAGATTGAACAGGCGGGTGGGCAATGTGTGATAATCGCCGGAGACGTTTCCCAACCAGAGCAAGCACAGCAGATCGTCGATGGCACTCGCAAGGCGTTTGGGCCGATTGACATGCTGGTGCACTCGGCCGGAATCAGCATCGTTGAACCGGCCACCGATGTCCACTGGAAAACGTGGAAGCAGACCATGGACGTAAACCTAGATGGGACGTTCAACATGGTCTACGCAGTGAAAGATGAGATGATCGAACGGAGTTTCGGCCGTATTGTCACGATCTCGTCGATCGCGGCGCTGCGGGAGCGAGAAAACCAAGTGCACTACTCGGCATCGAAAGCGGCCGTCATTGCAATGACTCGCTGTTGTGCTCAAGCCTGGGCGCGCCACAACATCCGCTTGAATTGCCTCTGCCCCGGTCTGACCGAAACCGAGATGGCTCACACACTCTCTCCAGAAGTTCACCGGACCATTGTCGCCGCTACACCGATCGGCCGTATCGGCACTCCCGAAGAACTTGCTTCGGTCGCCCGTTTCTTGCTCAGCGAAGAATCGAGTTTTATGACCGGACAAACGGTTGTCGCAAGTGGGGGACGAGTGATGCTGCCAGGATAGTTTCGGCCAGACTGCTTCATTGCTCCCAATGGAGCCACCGACCATGTCCGTCAAACTTTACTAAGAAACGTTCATCAGTCAACGTTCCGTCGCGGTATCTTCGTCGTGTGCCACGGATTTCGAGAGCCGCTCGTAAAACGGTGAATCTTGTTCTGCACATACGCGGGCGAAGTCTTCAAGTCGATCAGCAAGCTGAGAGCGAGTTTCTTCTTCCATCGATGTTCTTTTCTACGATTTGTCGTCGAGAAAACTCCACTGTTGATAACGCCGACACACCAGGTCTGTACGAGCAAAAAGAGACGTTTTACGCTAAAAACACCCAGCAGCTGGCCCGACTCACGCCACCGAAGTCAACAGGGCAGCCGAGCACACGTCAAGGGACAAACTGCTCTTCCAACCCGGGTTACGTCGATTTCGATGGTGGTTGGCAATCCTCTAATCCACCGACACAAGGCCGGGTGGGCCCAATCTTAGCAAGCGGGTGATGGTGCCTCGACTGCTGGGTCGGCCTCCAATGGGCACGTTGGCTGTCAGGTAGAATGGCGACATCATCATTCAAATTGAAAGGGAGACGATGCGGAAGTACCTAGTTGCTGCGTTCGTGTTGCTTAGCGGCTTGACACCCGTTTTGGCACAAACGGGTCCATCCGCGGTTTGGGTCAATAAGCCAAAGGCCGGTACTTTGCCACGTGGCGTTACGCACTGCACTTTGTATTCAAAGGCCAACAAGTCCGATGTCGGTTACTGCCTCTACTTACCTCCGAATTACAAGCCGGACGGAATTGAGAGATACCCGGTCATCTACAACTTGCACGGCGCAGGCGGTAACGAACTTCACAGCTTTCACGATGTCGAAGTGCTCGACCACGGCATCCGCTCCGGCCGTTGGCCAGCGATGATCATGGTCCTACCCAACGGTGGCAAGCGGACTTTTTACAAAGACTCCTACGACGGACGCTTCATGAGTGAGACGCTCATTATTCGCGAGCTCATTCCTCACATCGACCAGACCTGTTGCACCATCGCAGCACGCAATGGTCGTTGCATCGAAGGGTTCAGCATGGGCGGTCGCGGGTCGACTCGATTGGCGATGAAGTACCCCGACATGTTCTGTTCTCTCTTCGGTCAGGCCGGCAACGTACCTCGCACGGCAGACAGTTTTGACCCGAGTCAGCCGAACGTCTACCCAAATAACTACCTCGGCCCTGACAAACAGAATTATATCGACAATGATGCATATGAGTTACTTAAGAAGAACCTTAATAAGATCAAGGGAAAACTTCGCATTCAACTATGGTGCGGGACGAAAGACTTTGGGCATATCAGGACCGTTCGTGAATTTCACAATGCTCTGGTGGAAGCTGGTGTCGACCACACTTACATGGAGATCGAAGGATTGAAACACCGGAAGGACCAAATGATCGACATGTACCGTGACGTTTGGTTCGATTACCACGTCGAGTCATTGCGACAAGCTGGGGCCTGGAAAGAATAGCATTGCGATTCGCCCACTCGTTGAAACTGTAACCGAGACCAACGACCTACAGAGAGAAAAAAAGGAGATCAACTGTGCCCCAATTCAATCGTCGAGATTTTGTGTTCACGTCGTCGGGTGCCGCTTTTGGAAATATGGCAGTTTCCGGCCTGGCGTCGGCCGATGACGACGACTCCCACACTCTTGATTTTTCACACAGCGGTCTGGTTACCGGCCAGCCAAAGCCGCTCAAACACACGTCCATACCGGGGTTCTTAAGTGCAAAACAGATTGCGCCGCATCACACGGCTCATTACGGCGGGGCGTTGAGAGGATATTCAGCTGCTGATGCAAAGGTTGAAGCATCGATCAAGTCCGGTCAAACACTTGATGGCGCGGCGTATGGAGCGCTCAAGCGAACGATTAGTAGCAAGGGGAACAGCGTATTGCTTCACGAGATGTATTTTGACGGCCTGGCACCGAAAGCACCGGATCCAGCCGCCGACGTTCGCGCTGCAATTGACCGACGTTTTGGCTCGGTGGAAAAATGGGCGTTAGACTTTGTCGCCTCGGCCAAGTCCGCCGCCGGTTGGGCAATGCTTGTGAAACACCCTGTTAACGGGAAGCTCTACAATGTGGTCAGCGACCAACACTCGATGGGCGTCATTTGGATGGCGATTCCATTGGTCGTCATCGATACCTACGAACACGCCTTCTATATCGACTATCAGAATCGCAAATCTGACTACGTTGAGAAGTTTATCGACCATGTTGACTGGTTAGAAGTCAATGCGCGGTTTCGCACGCATGCGTGAAGCGACCGTTCAATTTCGAGTCTTGTGCCATGGGTTGTCGGTCGATGATTAGGTGCTCCAGTCGTGCATCATGAGTCGCTGGTAGATGCGTGCACAATCTACGACCTGTTGCAATTCGACGGACTCATCAATCGTATGTGCATTTTCGATGTTTCCCGGACCAAGCACAATCGCCGGACCGCCCGGCGGCATCCGCGAGGCATCCGATCCGTATGGAGCGGAAGTCATTTCGACCGGCTTTGACAACTGTTCGCGGCAGACCTCTAACGCGGCGACAGCGAATGGATCGTCCGGAGATGTACTCAACGGCGGCGCGAAGCACTGAAACGGTCCGTGAACCGTTTCGAGTCCGAGAGAATTGACGGAATCGATCACAAACCTGCTCGCCTCCCCACAGTCCATTCCTGGAACGATTCGGAAATCGACGGCGCACGTACACTCGGCCGGCAACGCGTTTCGAGTCTGACCGCCGTTGATCATTGTCACGGTCAGTGTCGGCGGCGAAATGAAAGTGGTGGAATGTCCCTGAGTCAGCTCGTCTTGCAGCGTTTGCAATCGGTCAATCACGTGGAGCATGTCGAGAATTGCGTTGCGGCCTTTTTGCGGTTCCGAACTGTGGCTGCTGCGACCGCGAACCGAAATATCCCATCGAATTGTGCCCTTGTGTTGGATGATCGGTATGCATGATGTTGGTTCGCCGAAAACGCCCCGCCCAATCTGCTCCTCATGCGTCTTGGCAAAATGGCAGATACCCGTCTGTGCACACTCTTCATCGCCGGCGGCCAGTAAGAGAATCGTTTGCGGCGGTCGCAACCCGGTTTCTAGCAAATTTAGGACAGCCAAAACCATAGCCGCCAGCGACCCCTTGTCGTCGCATGCGCCACGACCGTAGATCCGGCCCTTTTCAACACGGGGCGTAAACGCTCGGTCCGTCCATCCATCCGCTGGCACTGTGTCTACGTGTGACTCGAACAATGATGCCGGGGCACTGGTTGTGCCCGCGACACGAATGAGCAGATTTTCGTGTAAGTCGCTGCACGCTTCTAACGAAACTTCGACGTCGAATCGCTGAAACAGATCCTGCAAATACTCTGTGACGGGTCGCTCGACGGGATGCGTGCCGGCATAGGGCCGTTCCATTGGATTGACCGTGCGTAGCGAGATAAGTTGGCTGAGTAGATCGGTCGCTCGGTCGCTGAATGAGGATGACTTCATTTGGTCTTCAAAGGGAATTCACGGCGGGCAAGAAAACGAAAACGGACGATCTCCATAGATCGCCTATTTCTAAGGATAACAGGATCGCGGACATGCTGGCTTTTGGGAGCGATTTTTCGACTGGTGACTGTGCAACCAAACCGATTCACGAAAAAAGTTTGCAGCGAGCAGCGATGACGTAACTCTATCGTTTTGCGGTAAACCACGTCCATTCTCTCGACGTTGTGGATTTGGCAATGTTGGCCAGTGAGTTCTAGGCTATGCCAACGTTGGGCGCAACGTCGGTCCGACAATCTTTGCATCTCGGCCTCGTGAGCCGAGGCGGTATTAGTGGGTAGTGACAGAGTCGTTGACGTTCCAGTCCACCGGACTGGGTCGCCTACCTCCAGCAACCATGAGGTCTAGACGTCGGCCCATTTGCCGTCAGCATCTGGACCATTGGTCGGGCCACACGGCCCCGTGGTATCAACCGAAAGGGCCCGCATGATCGTGGAATATCTGCCCCTTTTTGCTATGCTATGGGCCACTTCGCCAGTATAGAGTTCAGGCTACTCAAGGAAGACGATCAACCAGCTATGCCTCTCTGCCTTCAACCTCGTATGATCGCCAGCCGGCTGCTTGCCTTTTGTCTGGTATCTCTTGTCATGCAGCCCCGTTCATTGATTGCGGCGGACCGCATCTCGTTCGAACAAGAGGCGCTCAAATGACTTTATCTGATGTTATGAGGAGGTAATTTCATGGCAGCGCGTATACGAGCGACGGACGCCCAATTTGCCGTGCACGTTGGTCAGTTTGACTACGCTGCC
>DUDC01000209.1 GCA_012959465.1 Planctomycetaceae bacterium | reverse complement strand
CGCTGTGCGACCAATACATCGTAAAAGGCAAACCGCACATCGGTAACCACTCTTTGCTGCTGAATAGCCTCTTGCTGTTCCGCTTTTTTCACGTCCATGGCCACAACGGCCTGATCTAGGCAGAGCTTTCCGCCACGAACAAATTCCTGTCCAATGAAAACGCCGTGCTGCTCAGCGGCTCCGCCGCTTCCGAGCTGTTGTCCCGAATATCCCAGCACCGTATTGGGCGGCAGGCCGACTTGAACCCATTTTCCGCGTGCCGCATTCACGCGAGCATAAGCTTCGGCAAGTGACGGGTTGTTGGCCAACGCCAGGTCTTCAAGTCGCCCGAGCGTCAATTTCGACTCAAGCTCGGTTTCCTGAGTCACGTAAGCCGCGGCCAGGATGGGCGTCGCTGGACCGCTCGGCTCGAGCGGTTCGAGCGGTATTTCAGCTGGTACTTCGTCACCGGTCTCGACCGGCAATCCGGTCGGCTTCACCAACGTCGCCCACTCGCCGCCTGATCCCGGTTCGACATAGGCCGCGGCCCGAACGTCCGTTGGCGGAACAATGCGGATTCGGCTTGTCGAAAAGACCCGCTCGCCAGCAAAAGATTCGCCTAATTGGGTCGGTCGACTTGCCTGGCATCCCACTACCAGGCAGATGAACCCAACCGATACGAATCGTATGGCAAACATGAACGAGCTCATGATATTGGCAGTGGCGAGGTCATCCGCGCAAAGACGGACAGGGTACACCCTTAAGATATCGACTGAACCGATTCTACGGCTTGAGCCAATTATGCGGGTTCTGAGCCGAAGGCGCTAGCGTCGGGTAGGCAAAACCACACGGTAATTGGCCAAAACCCGCCGCTACCGCGTTCGGCTCACACTTCGGTGCCCACTCGATTTCGGTTCGCGCTTGCATGATGGCGAGTCGTCGCTCAATTTCATCGACGAGTGAGCGGTAGCGATTGCCCCCGATCCCGCCGTAACTCCGTTCAAGTGTGGCGGCCGAGATGCCCTCGGGCAGTCCAACAGCTGACGGGAAAATATCGTCGACGCGAACTCCCTTCGCCAGCCGATCCTGTATGGCTCGGGCGGCTTTCTCGTCCCGCGTAGCGGCCATAGCAAATAATGTTCCCGCTCTATCGGCCAGTAGGTCCGCGAACGAGAATCCGCTGCCACTCACCGAATCGAATCCTTCTTTCGCCACTCCAACAACGTCGCTAACGACGCCTTTCGACAGCACCACCAGACCCGCGCTGACCCAAAAGTGTTGCGTCCAATCACGACGACCACGAAGCGTAACACGTCCTGTGAACTGTTTCATTTTGTCACGATGATCTGCTATATCGATTCCCCCGACCAATGTCGCCATTCGATGGTGTCCCAACACGATGGCCAGCGCCAGAATCGCCGCGCGGTTCTCAACAAGCGGATCGTGATCACGAGATCGCGATCGAGCGAACTGAAAGGATGATTGGAGAATCGCGGCGAACTTCTTATCTCCGCTCGGCAGTCGGTCGGCCGAATCGAGCAGATGCGTGAGATGGATCGTGGTTGCGCGAACCACTTCGTCCGATTCGCCGATGTAAGCCAGCAATCCGGCTTTGAGTTTCGAAGCGAGTCTGTCGGCGATCTGAACCTGGCGCGGCTTGGGGTCGTCTTGCGCATTGACGATGACCGCCTGTAGGGCGCACAGCCAGAACAGGCCAAACACCAGGCACCAGCTTCCCACTAAAGTGAAGCCAGAGTTGCTCTTCGAAAGATCACTTGGTCGATTCACGTGCGTTCCCGAGTGCAGCGAAAAAACGCCTCGATTAATTGCCAGCCGAACTGTTAGGGCGACGATGCAACTTCTGCTCGGCCAGCCAATCCAGCGATGCGAGTTGCCACGCATCCCACATTGGCCCTTGATATCGATTGAGGCCGTGGCCGCCCGACGCTAACTCCAAGTACCGTGCCGGCACCTTAACGCGTTTCAACGCGTCAAAGAACATCTTACTATTATCTGAAGAGACGGCCTTGTCATCCAACGCGTGAGCCAAGAATGTGGGGGGAGTATCGCGAGTGATCTGGGTTTCATTTGAGAATTTGGTGATCAACGCGTCCGTTGCGTTTTCTCCGAGCAACTTCCGTCTCGACCCAGCATGTCCCAACTCACCGAAAGAGATCACTGGGTAGACCAGAATCATGAAGTCAGGGCGGCAACTTTCTCGTTCCACAAGGTCTTTGTGCTTCGGTTCACCCCCGTCAAAATGCGTCCCTGCTGTGGACGCCAAATGACCTCCGGCTGAAAATCCCATGATCCCAATTCGCCTGGGATCGAGCTTCCAACGAGCCGCGTTTGCCCGCACCGTGCGGATAGCTCTTTGCGCATCCAGCAGTGGCACGGTTGCCCTGCCTTCGGGAAGGCGATAGTCGAGCACAACACCGGTGATGTTCTGCTTATTCAACCACTGGGCAATACCGTGTCCCTCGGGTCCCGACACTCGCGTGGCATACCCACCGCCCGGACAGATCACGATCGCCGTGCCATTCGGATTGGCGGGCTGATGCACGGTGATTCGAACGTCGACCTTTTCACTACCGCCATCGCCGACGGGTGCTCCATTGTTCCAAATAGACAATTCAATAGGCTTCACTACGGCCTGGGCAAGCAGGCACTGTGGACTCGAACAAATCGCAATGAGCAGTAAAGTCGACAGTCGATTCATTAGGTAACTCCACACCTGACAAGAGACAGCGTCTGGTTATTTCGATGCGTTCGCCGAACTGTATCGAATCCCTAAATCGTTCGTCCGTACGTCTTTCATTTTAGCAGCAAGATCCTCCTTGAATCGTCTAACGACCTGGGCGTATTTTGGATTTTCAGCCAAGTTTGTGTACTGCTTTGGATCTGAATTCGTATCAAACAACTCGACTCCGCCCGAAGCATCTTCCTTGTATTGAATGTACGCCCACTGATCTTCTCGCAGCAAGAACCCTTTCCGCATCGGGGCAACGCTGAACGCCGCCTCGCGAACACGGTGGCTGGGATCGTCTAGCATCTTCGAGATATTTTTACCCTGTAATCGGTCTGGAACGTCCAGTCCGCACAAGCGAGCGACCGTAGGATAGAGGTCTAGCAATTCGGTCAGTGAGTTACAGACGGCCGGTTTCTTCCCTGGAACGCGAATGATCAGGGGCACCAGTGAAGATTCATCGCGAAGGCTGACCTTGGCCCAAAAGTCATGTTCGCCAAGATGGTAGCCGTGGTCACTCGTGAAGATAACGATGGTCTCATCCTCTAACCCAGTCCGCTCTAGCGCGGCCAAGACTTTTCCAACTTGTGCGTCGACGAAGGCGACCGACGCGTAGTACCCACCGACGGCCTTCTTCTGTCGCCGCTCGTCCATTTTCATGTTCAAGCTGGTTTTGTAGTTAATTCCCGGTTTCGGGATATCGTCCCAATCACCTACCATTTTTTCAGGCAGCATCATTTTGCTGTAGGGGAGAAACGGCTTGAAGTAGGGCCGTGGCGCAACGAACGGCACATGGGGTCGAACAAATCCAACCGCCAGAAAAAACCGCTCAGCCTGATGCTTCTCAATCAACTCAACAGCCTTTGCCGCCGTCATGCCATCGGAATGAACCAAGTCATCGCCATCTGCCTCCACGACGACGAATGTATTTCCGCCGACGACCGGTCTCTTGCCGTCCGGATTCCCCTCCAGTGTTTCTCCATCGCCGGGCGCCATCCACTCCGGCCCCAGGCTGTTAAACCGTTCGGTCCACGACGCAGCATCGTCTGCGCCGTTGCCTCCGTCATGATTCCGGCCGTCGCTAACAGCTTGAATGCCACCAGGCACGCCCATATGAAAAATCTTGCTTACACGTGCCGAATAGTAACCGTTATTCTTAAAATGTTGAGACCACATGGCGCGGTCGCCAATTTGTGGACGAGGGTTCTTGTAGCCAAGCACTCCCGTGGCGTGCGGATAATATCCCGACATGAACGAAGCTCTCGACGGACCGCAGTAGGTTCCCTGGCAATACGTCCGGGTGAATCGAGTACCCTTGGCGGCCAGTGCGTCGATGTTGGGCGTTCGGCAGACCTGGTTGCCGTAACAGGAAAGAGCCGTTGATGTCAGATCGTCCGAAATAATGAACAGCACGTTGTAGGAGCCATCGCCGCCATGCAGTGGTCCGCCTGATGTCAACGCCACAGCCAACAGAAACAGGACCAGCAGCTTTCGAACGTTCATTTTCGTTGTTCACTCGTGGAAGGTTGAGTGTGGAATATCGGAATGTGTGGCACTGGCGCAGCCAGTGCCACACATCTTTTTGTCCACGGAAACTCACAACCTGAAACCGGCCAGGCAACCAATTTACACCAAAATGTCGTGCACGACTTTCCCGTGGACGTCCGTCAAGCGGAAGTCGCGTCCTTGGTGTCGAAAGGTAAGTCGTTCGTGATCGATGCCCAGACAGTGAAGGATGGTCGCGTTGAGGTCATGAAGATGCAGTGGTTTGTCAATGACGTTGTAACTGAAGTCATCCGTCTCTCCGTAGACAATACCCGGCTTCACACCGCCGCCCGCCATCCATTTCGAATAGCAGCGGGGATGGTGATCGCGGCCATAATTGGCCTTGCTTAAGCCGCCCTGGCAATAGATGGTCCGGCCAAACTCTCCACCCCAGATGACGAGCGTGTCGTCTAGCATTCCCCGTTGCTTAAGATCATTGACGAGCGCAGCGGAAGGTTGGTCGACAATGCCACATTGCCGCCGAATGTCCTTTGGCAGGTTACCGTGTTGGTCCCACTGGCGAATGAAGATCTGACTAAAACGCACACCCCGCTCGGCCATCCGCCGGGCCAGCAGGCAATTGGCGGCAAATGTACCAGGCTTCTTGACGTCCGGACCATACATATCCAACACGTGGGCCGGTTCATCCGAAATGTCGGTCAACTCTGGCACGGATGTCTGCATTCGATAGGCCATTTCATACTGGGCGATTCTGGCTCGAATCTCAGGATCACCCACTTGTTCGTAGCGGTCGCGGTTCAGTTCCGCCAGTTCATCCAGCATCCGTCGCCGCATCTGCACACTCATACCCTGCGGATTGGAGAGGTAGAGCACCGGGTCGCCATTGGATCTTAGGCTGACGCCTTGGTGACGCGTGGAAAGAAATCCAGCGCCCCACAAGCGGGCGTAAAGCGCCTGTCCGCCGAATCCACCGTTCACCGTTGAATGGAGCACCATGAACGTTGGGAGATTCTCGTTCAGGCTTCCCAAACCGTACGAGAGCCAAGCTCCAGCCGATGGTCGCCCGGGCAGCTGACTGCCTGTCTGAATGTAGGTAATCGCCGGGTCGTGGTTGATCGCCTCGGTGTTTACCGTCCTCAAAACGGCAATGTCGTCGACAATACCTGCGGTGTGGGGCAGCAATTCGCTGACCCATGCTCCGTGTTTTCCATGTTGATTAAACTTGAAGATCGATGGCGCGATCGGAAACCTCTTTTGACCCGATGTCATGGTTGTAATCCGCTGACCGTTGCGGACAGAATCTGGCAAGTCCTTGTCGTACCAATCCTGCATCTTCGGCTTATAGTCCCAGGTGTCGAGTTGCGATGGTGCTCCCGACATGAACAGATAGATGACTCGTTTTGCCTTCGGCGCAAAGTGAGGAAGCTCGGGCAACCCACCAACTCGCGAGGCCGAATTCGATGCGTGTCCGACAGGACCGTTTAGCAATGATGCTAGCGCGGCGGATCCGATACCACCCGCGGCTCGCCCGAAAAAATGGCGACGTGTTTCGACGAGGTTAAATTCGCGAATAGGATTCATTGTCCTAACCTTTTGTAATGGTCTCACTCAAATTGAGAAGTAGGTGGGTCACCATCGACCACGCGGCCAGGTCGACGACGTCCAAGCTCGCGTTGCGCGCCGATTCGCCTGTCTTCAATATTTTCTCGGCAGCCTCGCGGTCTTTGCGAAACTCCTCTTGATAACTGGCAAACATGGCCAACAGCCTGGCGCTCTCCCGCGGACTGGGCCGTCGAGCCGTCACGGTGCAGAACGCCCAGTCCAAACGAGATGCCGTCTGCTCACCGCCTTCAATCATCACTCGTTCGGCGAACTTGCGAGCAGCCTCGAAAAACTGCACGTCGTTCATCAATACGAGTGCCTGAAGAGGAGTATTCGTGCGAGCTCGCCGCACCTGGCACGTCTCTCGATTCGGGGCGTCGAATGTTGTCATCGACGGTGGAGGCGATGTTCGCTTTAAGAACGTGTACATGCTGCGGCGGTATAAATTGACGCCGTGGTCCTGTTTAAAAACGGAAGTGTTACTTCCTCCGAATCCGACCGGCTTCCAGAGTCCATCCGGCTGGTAGGGCCGGCCGCTTTTTCCGCCAATACGTCCGACGAGCAGCCCGCTAACGGCCAGGGCCTGATCGCGTATCATCTCTCCGTCGAGACGAAACCGCGGACCACGACTGAGTAGCCGGTTCTGCGGGTCAGCGGCCAGTTTGGCCGTCGTCACTCTCGACGATTGACGATACGTCGCGGACATCAAGAGCATTTTCTGGAACGCCTTAACATCCCATCCCGACTCGATAAATCGCAGTGCCATCCAATCGAGCAATTCCGGGTGACTCGGCTGTTCGCCTTGGACTCCGAAGTCCTCGGACGTTCGCACAATCCCGATGCCGAAAAACTGCTGCCACATGCGATTCACTGTCACACGCGCGGTCAGTGGATGGCTGGGATCGACCAACCACTCGGCAAGTCCCATCCGGTTGGCCGGTGCGTTTTCAGCCGTCGGTAGGATCCATGTCGGTACGGCAGAACTGACCGCTTCCCTTTTCTCGGTGTATTGACCACGTTCCAAGATGTGAGCCTGGCGAGCTTCTTTGCGGTCTTCCATCACCAACGTCGCTGGGATCGCTTTGTCGACCGCTTTCAGCTGATTCTGGACAGCAACCCGCGTAGCAATCGGGCCCTTCACGACAGCCATCGTGTCGGGGTTGATGTGTTCGACGTAATAGCGAGTTAGTTTCGCACGATGATCCTCCGTACGTTTCTCTCGCTCGATGTCGAGAATCTTCTGCACTTCTTTTGGAACGGCCGGTCTTTTGACCTGTTTGCGAAACTGCTCCCAGGCGAATTGCGACCTGAGTTGCTTGTCCGACATCGATGCCGACACAACTCCGGCCTGATCCCAATGGACCGTCCCACCAAATTGAGTGAATGCCCACCCGTTCAGCTCGGAGCCCGGTTTGAGACCCACATCGACCGCAGCAACTTCCAATTTCACCCATTTGCCGAGTTCAGGCAATTCACCCATCGCGCGGTTGGACGCGTTGTTCTTGCCGGCACCAAATGTCTTGTCGGCGCCCCAATGCGCTCGATGCTCCCATGACCCATCGTTGAATTGCAACTGAATTGTTTCAGGCGGATTTTTTGGGTCAAGGAAAACGTAGGCGAATAGCCGGTCGTTCTCAGCGATCTTCAATTTTGATTTTGCACCCGTAAAGAAATGCTGACTCAACCCGTCGGCCGTGCGCGTCGACGAGTTCTCACCGCTATGAACTGGATGCTCTGCGGACGAAACGAACTTCCACGGCTCTGTACCATTGCCTTGCTTGACCGCTCCTTCGGGAAGTACATCATCAAACCAGATGTTCTCCCGCCGAGTCAACGCGCCGAGTTCGACTCCAACGGATGGATCCACATAAGCCACTTTCGCGAAGACCGCTTCGATCGTCTCTTCTGCGATTCTCAGATTGTCTTGCAGTCGAGTCTTCAAAGCTAACTGCTCCGCACTTGGTACCTTCAATGTTGGTGGTGGAAGCAGAGCGTTACCATCCATGGCCCGTTCCGTGAGGCTGAAGAAATAGGAAAAGAGTTGATAGAACTCCTTCTGGGTCAACGGGTCGAACTTGTGGTCGTGGCAGGCAGCACAGCCAGCGGTCAGTCCCAACCAGACAGTGGCCGTCGTTTCCACTCGATCGACTGCATATCGCATGTAGTATTCATCGTCAATCGACCCGCCCTCGCTCGTCGTGACGTTGCATCGATTGAATCCGGTGGCCACGCGTTGCGAAAGCGTCGGGTTGGGTAACAAATCGCCCGCCAGTTGCTCAATCGTAAACTGGTCGAAGGGCATGTTACGATTGAAGGCTGAAATAACCCATTCTCGATATGGCCAAATCGATCGCTCGTTATCCAGGTGCAGACCATGTGTGTCGCCGTACCGCGCTGCGTCGAGCCAGATCCGGGCCATCTGTTCCCCATATTGGGGCGATGCAAATACACGATCCAACAACCGCTCGTAGGCACCTGCGCGGCGATCCGCCAAGAACGTGTCGATCTGAGCGACCGTCGGTGGCAGCCCGGTCAAATCAAACGTCACTCGCCGAATCAAGGTACGCCTATCCGCTTCCACTTCTGGCTGTAAGCCATTTTCTTGTAGCGAGATGTGAATGAAATGGTCGACGGAGTTGTTTTGCTTCCAACCGACGACCGGCTTCGTCAATTGACGGGGCTTCGGCGCACGAAACGCCCAGTGCTCGCCCCACGGCGCGCCCGCGTCAATCCACGCCACGATCCGCGCAATCTCGTCGTCGGATAGTTTATTGCCCGAATCTGGCGGAGGCATGCGCTCCGACTCGTCAGCCGTTGTGATCCGTTCCACGACCGCACTCGCTTGCGACTTAAAGGGTACGATGGCGATGGATCCAGAATCCCGATCAGCCAATGCTCGTTCTCTAACGTCCAAACGCAATTCAGCTTCTCGTTGCTCTTCGTCTGGTCCGTGACATTGAAAACAGTTGTTCGATAACAGCGGTAAGATGTCTCGGCTGAAATCGATCTTTTCGGCAGCAGCAACGTTCCCGACAGGCGCCGTCACCGAGACAAGAAGCACGAAGGTCGCCCAATGAGATGGTATAGGCATTTTCATTCCGATTTACGTCTACGGCCGGATAGGTGGGATGGGGCAGAATGGGTGTCTCTATGATAGTGCCCACGGCGAGCCGTGTGAATGGCTTTGTGTGAGCCAAACGCGTTCGCGTCGGGGCCTACACATTCAGTGCTGTAGATCACTTTCGCCGAAAGTGACCAAACCCCGCCCGTCGGGTCCATTGGGCATGTCGTTAGCATCGCGTGATCTCGCCAGAACCCGAGGCTAGCGCCTTCGGCTCAAATCCGCATTGCCTTTACCTAGCAAAACTCTCTTACGCCAACAGCTCCTCGATCGCTTGGCCGCCAAATTGACTTAGCTGCTTGTAACGACCACCGTGAAAATAGGTCAACTTGTTGTCATCTAAGCCTAGCAGTCGAAGTATGGTGACATGCAAATCGCGAACGTGGTGAACGCACTCCACCGCCTCTGCGCCTGTCTCATCGGTTGCTCCGATGGTGTGACCTGCCTTCACGCCACCTCCGGCCAGCCAGATCGTCATCGCGTGCGGGTTGTGATCTCGTCCGTAGGCGGTCCCGCCTCGTACGCCATTGTCCGGCGAACGTCCGAATTCGCCGCAACAGACGACCAGTGTGCTCTCCAACAGGTCTCGTTGCTTTAGATCTTTCAATAGGGCAGCGATCGGGCGGTCGACTTGTCGAATCAAGTTTCCATGCGCGCGTTCAATATAGTCGTGCGAATCCCATGTGCCCGCATACAACTGCACAAAACGAACACCTTGCTCGACGAGGCGGCGGGCCAAAAGACACTTCCGGCCGAAGGCGTTGGTCGGTTCGCGACCAATCCCGTACGACTCCAAGGTCACCGCACCTTCATTGTCTAAGTCCAAAAGGCCAGGCACTTCCATTTGCATCCGAAAGGCTAATTCGTACGCCTCCATGCGAGCCGACAACTCAACGTGCTGTGGGTGACGGTCGTTGTGCTCCGTGTTCAAGAACTCTAACAGGTTCAAGTTGGCACGCTGGTGCTTGCGACCCACTCCCTTCATCGGACTCAAATCAAGAATTGGCGCACCGCGAGAGCGGAGCGGTGTTCCCTGATAATGAGCTGGCAGAAACCCGTTACTCCAATTGGATGCGCCGCCCTGCGGGTAGGAGACTTCGGGCAAGACAACAAATCCTGGGAGGTTTTGATTGGCGGATCCCAAACCGTACGTCGTCCAAGATCCAATCGCTGGATCGCCGCCAAAACGATTGCCCGTGTTCATCTGGTACATGGCCGTCGGATGGTTCACCGAGTCGACCTGGCAACCTCGATAGAAGCAGATGTCGTCAACACATTCGGCGAGCTGTTCAAAGTTCTTTGAAATGTCGGCGCCACTTTGGCCAGCCTTTTGAAAATGAAACGGGCTTTCAACGAAATACCGTTTCCCACTCTCCATCGCCGATTTCATTTCGCCATTCCGCACAAACTCTTGCAAGTGCAGCTGTTTCAACTTCGGCTTGGGGTCAAACGTGTCGATGTGAGACGGTCCGCCCTCCATCATCAAGAATATGCAGTTCTTGGCTTTCGCCGGAAAGTGGCCACTCTTTCCTGAAAGTGGTGGTCGCTTCGTGGATGACGACTCGGCTTCGTCCGCTTGTAACATTGCTTGAAATGCCAATGCACCCACCGACGCCCCCAGCCCGTAGAGGAACTCCCGGCGACGTAACGTGGCACTCGCCACCGTCTCTAGATTCGATCGACCAGATTCCATCATGCTCACGCCTTCACTCTTTCGCTGTGCACTTCATTTTTATTTTTTCTGGAAACAGCTTCCATTCAATAAACGTAGATGAACTCATTCGAGTTCAACAACACAAGGCATACCTCGGCAAGTCCACGAAGTTCAGGACTAGCGTTCGACGGCTTCAAATCCGGAACAAAGTCGGCGTACACTTCCAGAGGTTCGACGAAGGAGAATTTCTCTCCCGTATTCTCTTCGACCGCATTTCGCAACACCTCTTTGGGGTAATTCGGTGGATCAAAATTGAGTTTTTCGTGTCGAGCCGTCATCGTTTTCCAGTGCTGAAGACAAACTCTCATTTCGTGATCCTCTGGGACTCGCCCGAAGGCCAGTCGAAACACCTGGTCAATGGCCGCCTCCGAAAGACCCTCACCGGGTACCTGACCAGCAACGCGATGAGCAAATGCCAGGGCGCGATCGAAGGTGATTTCACTGTTGAACATGGCGAACACCTGTGGTGTCACCGTCGACGCATCGCGTGCTTCACACGAAAGGTCCGGCGAAGGGGCGTTGAACACTTCAAAAAACGGGTCGCGGTGCCCACGGATACGAAGCGCGTACAACGACCTGCGATGACGCTGTTCTGGCAATGGCGACGGCTGCCAAGCCTCAGCAAACGTCCCCATCACCATGCGAGGCTGCAATGCTGCCTCCAGATTCATCTCCGGTCGAATGGGAATCCCGCCCAGCGTTGCAATCAATTCGCCGCTGACAGCCAGCATGGCATCGCGGATCTCCTCCGCTTCCAGACGCCTCGGCAGAAATTGAGCGTAGCTGATCCCGAGCGGATCCCTTTCAGCCAGCAAATTGGGCTCCGAGTACTCGGACGAGCGGGTGTACGCATCGGACGTCATGATCAGTCGATGCAACGCCTTCACCGACCAACCACTCGCGATAAGCCGGCCAGCAAGGAAGTCGAGTAGCTCGGGATGCGTCGGCTTTTCTCCCGTCGTTCCAAAGTTGTTCGGATTGCCTGCCAACGCCTGACCGAAATGCCATTGCCAGATTCGATTTGCCATCACTCGAGCCGTAAGAGGGTTGTCCTCCGATGCGATCCAGTCCGCCAGGCCCTTTCGGCGCCCGACGATCTCGCTGGTCAATTCGACCGCTGATTGGGTTGCTTCTAATGCTGATTCTACGACACTCAATATGGCTGGCGGAACGGGTTCTTTCGGCGAGAACGGATCACCGCCGCCAAGGATGGCCGTTTTCTCCAGTTCACCGTTCTTTAAAGGGTTCGCTGGCAGACGCTGCGGCGCCTTCACACTATTGATCATTGGAGTCAGGCCACTGTAGACCGAACAAGCAATCGGCTCGTAGCGATCTAACCGCCATTTCAGTCGCTCGACTCCCTTGCGGGCGACACGTTCCATGCCGAAGTCGACCGGTTCAAAACCAACGTGTCGCGGCGGGATCAAAGCGGGATCGACTTTACGTTTCGCCATGATATTGCGTACATTACTTACGTTGACTTTGGCATTTGGTCGCTTTGTTTTCAGCTCTGCAACCACTTCTTCGAACGATGTCGCATCCTTGTCGTTGTCGGCGTACCACTTCCGCGCCGCTTCCACTGTTCTCTTCGAGTTCACTTCCTGAAGCGCCCGGTTGTAGAACTGATTCCTCTGCTGCAAGTATTTCTTTTCGTCGAAGCCGGCCGTGTTCTCGACGTCCAGGAACGGGGCAGCGCGTTCGGTCAGCTGAGTCGTGGCAAACACTGCTTGCATCGAATAGTAGTCGCGGGTGGGGATCGGATCGAATTTGTGATCATGGCACCGAGCACATTGCAACATGTGGCCCAAGAACACTTGTCCGACCGCGTCGGTCACGTCGTCGAGGAATCGCTGTCGAGCGATCTTGGCGACTTCCATTCCCGTGAGCTCCCAAGGTCCCATGCGTAGGAATCCGACGGCGATCAACATCTCTGGATCGGCGGCCGCAAGTTCGTCGCCGGCGATTTGCTCGCGTACGAACTGGTCGTATGGTTTGTCACTGTTGAATGCTCGGACAACATAATCGCGATACCGCCAAGCGTTACCGCGTTCGTAGTCGTTCGCGAATCCCGATGAGTCCGCATAGCGGACAACATCCAGCCAATGGCGTCCCCATTGTTCGCCGTAGTGTGGCGAAGCCAATAGTCGTTCCAGCACGGTTTCAAACGAACGTTGGTCCGAATCCGCATCACTGACAAAGGCCTCGACCTCTGTTGGGGATGGCGGCAATCCTGTCAAATCGAACGTGGCGCGGCGAATCAACAGTCGCCGGTCCGCTCGGGGTGCACCGACGAGCCGCAACTCGTCGAGCCGTTGCTCGATCAGCGTGTCAATTGGGTTTTCATCGACACTCCGCAAGACTTTCCCTTCGTCCCTCCAAAGGGGCTGGTAGGCCCAGAGGTTCTTGGGATCGTACAATCGGTTTGTCCACTCCGCCGACAGGCCGCCACTGGTACGCACCGAAACACCGTCATCTACTTTCCATTTGTTTGATGTCTTTCGCCGTATCTCCTTCATCTGCTGCGCAGACGGCCAGGGTGCTCCACCCGCAATCCAACGTTTGACATATTCGATTTGCTCGGTCGATAACCGATCATTCTCCTTGGGTGGCATCTCCAACTCATCCCAGAGCACTGCCAGGTACAAAGAGCTCTCCTCCGGTTTGCCGGGCACGACGGACGGATCTTCGCTTTCGCCTCCACGTAATATCCCGACTCGGGTCAACATGTTGAACTGTCCACGAACGTCGTCGCGATCTTCACCATGGCAGGAAAAACACTTTTCCTTGAACAGCGGGAGAACGCGGTGCACAAACACTTCTTCCGCCGAAGTCGTCTCCTCCACCGCGGAACCATCACTCAGGGGCAAGAAAAGTGACGTTATCAGAATGGCAAATAGAGAACCGTACTTTGTTTTCTTCATGCGAATCGGAACACTCAACGGTTCAAACTCCAAAATGGACAGATGATTGCTGTTCTTGCCAGGGTATCTCTCCATTGTACTCGTTTTCAGTAAATTGAAATGCGGGTCTGTGGAACAGAACTTGTCCCGTCTGGAACTGCTAGGGCTGAGACTCAGCCGCCGGGCATAGTCGCGACTCATTTTCTCAGCAATTCGGTAAGAAACACTTGCAAAGCCAGTGCCACACATTTCGCTAACTTGTCGTTTGCGATATTACCGGGGAACATCTACGGTTTAGCAATAACCAAAGCGACATCGTAGCGAATTGGAGTGCATTCGATGAAAAAGACAATCACCTTATTCCTCACAATTCTCCTCTTGTGCTCGCCTGCGGCTGCACCAGTAGTGATCGCGGCGGCGCCGCCACAGATTGTCCTGGCAGGCGATTCGACCGTGACGGACCATGCAGGTTGGGGTGGCGGATTCGCGGAACTTTTGAAAGACGACGTACATTGCGTCAACATGGCCAAGAGTGGGCGAAGTTCTCGTAGCTTTCGCAGCGAAGGATGGTGGCAAAAATGTCTCGACCAATCGCCTCAATATCTGCTCATACAATTCGGACACAACGACCAACCGGGAAAGGGGCCGGCGCGGGAGTCGGCCGCAGCGACTGATTTCCGCGATCACTTGCGAACATACGTGGAGGAAGCGCGGCGTGCGGGAATTCGACCAGTCCTGGTCACATCCCTCACTCGACGGCGATGGGACACCACCGGCAAGATCATCCCAACGCTTGACGAGTATGCCGAAGCGGCCAAGATCGTGGCGATGGAAAAGAAGGTTCCACTCATTGATCTCCACGCCCTGAGCATCGAACAATGCCACCGTCTCGGACCGCTTGCATTTCGCGCATTTGAGCCGATGAGTGCGAGCGGAGTGGACCACACACATCTCAATGCCGAAGGTAGCCGAGCGGTAGCCAAACTTGTCGCCGCGGCACTGATTGTGCAAGTGCCCGAACTGAAGCCCTGGTTTGCGCCGAGGGAACTCTTGCCGGACCTGCCTCGGCAATCGAAGATACAACAGACGGTATTTACGCTGCATGAAACCACCGCCACGATCACAATCAGGCAACGCAACGCGACCGTCCTGGTGTACAACAAGGTCTCGCCCGCCGTCCCGAACGGAATCGACCCGATCTACCGCCGAAGCGGCTTCCTCCATCCAGTCATGTCGCCTGCCGGGCAAACCGTCACCGCTACTTTTCCCTTCGACCATCCACACCAGCACGGCATTTTTACCGCATGGGTGAGAACAAAGTACGACGGCCGCGAGCTTGATTTCTGGAATATTGCCGGCCGGACAGCCCAAGTACTCCACCAGCGGGTCCTTTCTACCTTCAAGACCGAGGCCGCCCTTGGTTTCGAGGTCGACCTGATCCATCAGACGGTAGAGAAGTCCGTTGTGGATATCTTGCGAGAACGCTGGAGAATCACCGTCCAGCCGACGGACGGGTCTTACCATTGTTTTGATTTACAAACGACACAACAGGCCTTGACCGACAAGCCGTTGACCATTGAAAAGTACCATTATGGCGGAGTCGCGTTACGAGGTCCCGTGCGGTGGTTGCAAGAGCCGAAGGGCAATCAAGCGATCGGAGACAAACGCCGCGAACCTAGTCGATTCGTAAACGACCACCGCTCGGAGCGAGTCCAGGGAAATCACCAGCATGCTAGATGGGTGTCGCTCGTCGGCCAACTCGGTGGCAAGGCAGTCAGTATCACCGTCCTGTGCCACAATGACAATTTCCGGTCACCTCAAGCCGCTCGATTGCATCCAACCAAACCCTATTTTTGTTTCTCGGCCTGTGTGGACGGAGCGTTCGATATCGATAAGGCCCATCCGTACATTGGATCCTATCGATATTTGGTCACCGATTCGGAACCGGATCCCAATTGGCTCGACAAACACTGGAAGCGGTTCAACAACGAATAAGGTGGCCACGGTACGGGCAATGGGTTCGCCTCTGTTCTACTTGAACTCAGCTCGTTTTGTTCCCAACACGTCGGGCTCATTTCTTCGTTGTGAGGGAGATGTTACAGTGTACACCCGCTGTCGCTCCCGACGGCTGACCATAGCGACTCTTACGTAAGCCATGAACCATATGACACCTGATAAGCCGCAACAGGACCCGACTCAGATCCTCGACGATTTTCGTGCATCCGCATTGTCCCAACTGCTCGTGGCAAGTGCCGAGGCGTTCGACATCGGTTCACTCCTCGAGGAGAGCCCCAAGAGCTACGAATCGATCTGCGATCAACTCGGTCTGGCACCGCGTTCAGCCACCGTGTTGTTGACCGGACTGCGGTCACTTGGCCTGATTGATCTCAATGCCGACCAACTCGTAGGCCTTACGGAATATGGCCGAGAGAAACTCTCGCCAAAAAGTCCATTTAACTTGCGTGGCTATATCGGTTTGGGAGCTTTTTCGGTGGATACGCAAAAGATGATCGCCTGCTTGAAGAACGATGCTCCAGCTGGTGACGTATCTTTCGTCTACCACGACGACGACGGACCGTCCGCACTCGACGATCCGGAAACGTCCGCGACATTGACTCGCGCGATGGCGGCTCGCGCCCGCAATATTGCGCCGTTTGTCGCCGAGGCGTTGGATCTATCGAGCTGTCGCCATTTGGTGGACGTTGGAGGCGGGCATGGGATCTATGCCTTTGAGTTGCTAAAACGGTTTCCCGATCTGCAGGCGACGATCATCGATCGGCAACCGCCGCTGACAGTGGCCGAAGAATATGCCGCCAACGAAGGGCTCAGCCACCGAATTGAGTTTGCCTTCGGGGACATCCATCATTACTGTCTTGATCGACCGGCGGACGTTGTGCTGATGGCGAACATCCTTCACGATTACGACACGTCCGACGCAAGTCGACTGGTCGCCCATTATGCCGGGCAGCTCACTCAAGGCGGAAAGTTGGTCGTGTTGGACGCCTTCCTCGACTCAGTTCCTCCCGGGGCACCACCGATTTCTCCGGGCCCCCGTCCGGTTGCTGCCTATTCCGCCATGCTGTTCTCGATCTGTGAAGGTCGTTGTTATCGCCTCGACGAATATCAGACAATGCTGATAGCGGCCGGCTTACAGTTGGATGATCACGTGCGGTCTGTGCCCGCCCATGGTCAGCTCCTGTGTGGTACTCTGCCGTTTCCGTCCTAGGAGCGGCCGTGTTTCGCCGGCAGGACTTATCTGGTGTCCAGCCGCTGATTTCTTTGCCGCAAGACACTGGCACGGCCCAAGAGTGTCCGGTAAATTGAGGGACTCTGGCACTGGAAGCACAATCACGAAGCGCAAGCGAGTGAGTCTAGAGGGCGGCAAGCGACTCATTCGCTGGCGCTTCGTGCTTGTATTGCTGGCTCGTCAAAGTACTTAGGCAATGACGGAAAACTGAAGGTGCGAAAACACTGGTAAAGCTGGCACTGCCAGTATTCAGATTTGTCGCCGAAATACGATGTCACATTCCAACCAACTGCCAGCGTCTAACTACACATCGCCGCCAGGCGTTCGCCGTGTCACCGAGCTCCCTGCTCCTCCTCCGCGGCCGATGGATTCTCACAAGGGGACGTTTGGCAGCGCGCTAATTGTCGCCGGGTGTGAGGGGATGGCGGGCGCGGCCAGTCTCGCTGGTAGAGCGGCTCTGCACGGCGGTGCTGGGCTAGTCACCGTTGCCATACCTCGCAGCATCATGCCTGTCGTCGCGTCCGCACATCCCTCCTACATGACGCTGCCCTTGGATGAAAACGATGATGGCAGAATTCGACCGAGTGCCACTGCGAAATTGCAGGAGTTCTTTGAAAAGCAAACATCCGTTGCACTCGGACCGGGGCTCGGTCGATGCGCCGACGTCCGTGAAACCGTGCAACGCCTCTACGCAAACTGTCCGTTACCTTTGGTACTGGATGCCGATGGCCTGAACGCATTTGAGGGCGAAGCAGACAAGCTCGCACGCCGCGTCGAAGAAGCGCCGCGGGTGTTGACTCCACACCCTGGCGAGTTCTCGCGGCTCACTGGAATCGATACCAAGTCAATCGAGGCGGACCGAGAGCAACTCGCCGCATCGTTCGCTCGCGACCACCATGTGATTCTTCTGCTCAAGGGTCCGCATAGCGTGGTGACCGATGGCCAACGTATCGCCAACAATTCGACGGGTGATAGTGCTCTGGCAACGGGCGGGTCAGGGGACGTACTGACGGGACTAATCGTCTCCTTCTTGGCTCAGGGCATGCAGCCGTTCGATGCAGCCCAACTGGCGGCTCACCTCCACGGCCTGGCTGGCGAAATCGCATCGATTCGATACACCGATCGGTACACCACATCACTCGACCTTGTGAACTGTCTCGACCGGGCCTGGAAACAGCTATTGGGCACGTAGTTCGGTTTACTTTAAAATCCTGTCGGCAACGATCAGCCCGGCTGAATCCGGACG
>DUDC01000208.1 GCA_012959465.1 Planctomycetaceae bacterium | reverse complement strand
TCCGCAGTCAGCACTTTCACCGGCCGTTCATTGACCAAACGGTGCTGTCCCCGCAAAACGACATTGTCCGCCGGAAAATCGAAGACAATGAGGCTTTTCCCTTGTTCGAAATATTCCCCTGGAACAAGTTCGTGGCGGATGGCCACATAACTGGCACCCTCGCGTGGAGGAAGAACGGGGACCTCGCCGCCGTCGACTGAGAAAACAAAAGCGCGATTATCCGTGAACTGGGCCGCCGTGATGGGAATGCGGTACGCATTAACCCGTCCGACAATCAGCTCGGCGATCGCTATTTGTCCCGGGCGTAACCTCTGGCTCGCATTCCGAAGCAATACCTCGACGGGAAACAGCCCCGACGTCTGATCGGCAGTTTGAGCAACGCGTCGAACTGCGCCGATCATCGGTTCACGCGGGCTTCCCAACAAGTCTTTCCCAACCAAAGTTACCCGTGCGATAAATGTCGTGTCGCCCAAGGGCAACTGATCCGAGTCCGGTCGCAAGGATTGCCGCTTTGCCTCGTCCAGACGATCTACCACTGCGGTGATGCGCGACTCGGGAACGCCGACGACCAACAAGACAGAGTCGGTTCGTACCACTTCCAGCACCAACTGTTGCGGTGCGACCGACTCGCCCATATTCACGAGCCGGCGAGATATCACGCCATCAATCTTGGCCGTCAGCGTGGCGTCGTCCACGGCCTTCTGAGCGAGCTTCAATTTCGCTTGAGTCACTTTGAATTCAGTCTGTCGCTGAATGAACTCCGCCTCGGTAACGGACCTCGCGTTTGCTTGCCGTAGCTTTACGGCACGTTCCAGCTCCTTGTCGGCCTGATCGGCCAAAGCCTCGGCTTCTTCAAGACGTGCTAGCATTCCTCGCTTGTCGAGCACGGCAATTGTCTGTCCTTTGCGAATTCGGTCACCATCATCCAGTGGCTGTCCGTCGACATTGACGCCCAGCTTTTCGATTCGTCCACCGATTTCAAAGCTCAGCCGGTATCGCTCTAACGGCTCCAGCAATCCCGAGTATCGGTCGGTGATTTCGATGTCTTGTCGGCTCACCGGAATCACCAAAACCGATGAGGCCGTGAGCTGGGCGGCCTGCTTGTCGCCATCGCCCGATTTCGCTCCTCCCGCCGAAAACCAGTTATTTCCGGCGGCAACCATCACGGCCACACCAAAAACAGTGATGATGACCAATCCTAGGAAACGACTTAACCACTCGAGTGACATGGACCCAGCTCAAAAAGAGGTTATTTTACGAAGCCAAAAATCTGACAGCGAAAAAATGGATTCGGCGTTGCGTCCGCTTGCTTGCAGAATACTAAAATGGGTGAGGCGAATTGGCAAGGGAGAGCGTGTACGGCAAATATGTCGTTCCGACGCCAGAACGGCCTTCTCCGATGAATTTGACGCACGTTGAAAACTAAAGTCCCCCCACAGGCAGTCTGTTGACTAAGTGGTGAAATCTCGCAATCCCCACCGGCCCTGTGCCGGTGGAAATGTGGTTTGCAACTACCTGGCCATTCATCGTACGCACCCAGTTCCACCGGCACAGGGCCGGTGGGGCAACGAGTTTCCGGTGAGTAAATGCCGCCCAAGAAACAACGAACGGGCCAACATGCTGGCCCGTTCGCATTCGTCTACTTGTCAGATCTCCCGATTAAGAGGCCTTTAGGAAGCCCTCTAAATGCTGGCTTCGCACCGGATGCTGTAGTTTCTTGACCGCCTTCGCCTCGATTTGACGAACGCGTTCGCGAGTCACTTTGAAGATTCGGCCAACTTCTTCTAACGTGTACGTATAGCCGTCACCCAGCCCATACCGTAGACGGATGATCTCACGTTCTCGATAGGTGAGCGTCTTCAGCAAACGCTCGATCTTGCCTCGCAAGATCTCGTTGTTTGCGTTGTGCACAGGATTGTCCGAGGCGGAGTCCTCGATAAACTCGCCGAAGGTGCAGTCGTCACCATCGCCAACCGGCCGATCAAGGCTAACTGGGTGCCGTCCGATGTCGAGCACACGACGAACCTCCTCGAGCGGAATATCGGTCTGGGCTGCGACCTCTTCGACGGTCGGTTCGCGACCGAAGTCCTGCAACAATCGCTTTTCGACGTTGCGCAACTTCGACAACACGTCGATCATGTGGACGGGGATCCGAATCGTGCGAGCTTGGTCGGCAATTGCGCGAGTGATCGCCTGACGAATCCACCATGTGGCATAGGTCGAAAACTTGAAGCCGCGGCGATATTCATACTTGTCGACCGCACGCATCAAACCAGTGTTTCCTTCCTGAATCAGATCCAAGAAACTCATTCCTCGATTCCGGTATTTCTTGGCAATTGAAACGACAAGCCGCAGGTTGCCACTTGAGAGCTGACGCTTGGTCGCCTCGTAAGCCTCATACTGCTCATGAACCGCCTCAACTCGCTTTCTCAGGCCACGTGGGCTCTCATTCGTTAACAGAATCAAGTCTCTCATCTCACGTCGCAGATTCGCCCTTTCGTCGCGAGCAAGAGTGTGCCCGGCCAATTCGGAAAGGCGCGAACTGATCTCCGTCATTCGCTCGGAAAATTGTGATAGCTCGCGAATCAACGGCTGCACTCGGCGAGTTCGCAAACTCAGTTCTTCCACCAATAATTGGCACTTTCGACGCCGTCGAATGAACCGAGTGCGGACGATGCGGCGTTCACTCGCTGGAAGCGATTTGCTGACCAGCTTGCGCAGGTCCTTGTCGTTCAAGTCCATCAGCGCATGAAGCGTGCCCAAGTTGTGCGGCATTCGAGCGCTGATTTGTTCCTTGGTAAGACGTTCGGTCAGCGAGACCTTGATCGTCCGGTCGAATGGCAATTCTCCGCGATAGACCTTTTGGAGGGTCTCGACGGTTGCCCGTAACGCGTAAGCACACCCCAGAAGAGTGCGGCGAAAACGTTTGCGAGTGACTTCGATCTTCTTTGCCAAAGAGATCTCTTCTTCACGAGTCAACAGCGGAACTTCCGCCATCTGACTGAGGTACATGCGAATTGGATCATCGCCGGCTCTGGGCTGCTCCAATGGTGGCATCGCGTCCGTGCTCGAGTCGGTCGGCGATTCCGACCGTTTCGGCTTGGCCGCGTCAGGGTCTTCCTCGACAAGCTGGATCCCAGCTTCGTCGATAGCGATGAGTAGACTGTCCAAGCGGTCAGGCCGAACGTCCTCATCGGGGAGAAAAGCATTCACTTCGTCGTAAGTCAGAAAACCGCGGGATTTTCCTTTCCCAATCAATTCCGACAGTTCTTTTTCGAGTTGGTTCACCGTCACCTCCTTGTGGCGTGATTACTCCCGGGTCAGTGGGCCTGTCACCGAGTCCCTCGCATCCTACGAGGCTACTTCTCGGACGACGCCGATTTTCAGTCCCAATCTTCCGTGTCGGGTCTTCTCATTCGGGCCCGTTTGCTTTCCAGCAACTTATTCAGTACGTCCAGTGCCTCCGTATCGTTCAAGTTCGTGTCGAGGGTCTTTCGTTTCCTTGCGTCATCCAGACGAGATAACTCATCCAGGTTGGTTTCATACAGTTTTTCCCAGCGTTCGGCGGGCGACGCTTCGGTTGTCTCGGCCTTTTTACGAGCCTCATCGTCGAGGTCCATCAATAGACTCTGTCCGACAATCGTTTCCAACCTATCAAGCACGTTGGCAAAGTCCAAGGTAAGTCCTTCCGCATGCAAGTCGAGCATCAATTGAAAAACCTCTCGACAACCAGCGTGTTTGAAGTGAAAGCGATCCACATTTTCCGCAACGACCTCGATCAATCCTGGTCCGAGGAGCAGTATTTCGAGCAGTTCACGTTCGTTCGAGGGAATCTTCATTGGCGGGGGGACGTCGTCCACAACCTCGTGCACCCATTGTTTCGTCCGCCCACGTTTGCGAATCGAGGCAAGCCGTGTTCGAATGTCGCTCTCTTGCAGATGAAACGTCCGCGCCAAGCGTCCCAGGATCAACATCTCCTTGGACTGCTGCGTACCGAAGCTACGGGGGGCCGAGGCAATTGCCGTCAATAGATTGTCGAGCGCGACGCCCGCTCGGTGCGTGTCCCGTAATGGGTCAAACCCGGCCAGCTCAACCTGGATCTTGTGTTCCAAGGCGTCAGGTGCTCTTTTTCGCATTTGATCAAATTCCTCCACACCATGCTGAGCGATGAAATCGCATGGATCCAGCCCGTCAGGAAGCGTCAATACGCGGAGGTCTAAGTTCTGAGTAATGAACAAATTCAACACTTCATTCGCGCGATTCCGACCCGCGGCATCGCCGTCGAGAACCAAAGTTACCTGGTCGACAAACCGCTGAAGAAAGTGAATGTGGCCCTCTCCCAAAGCGGTTCCTAATACGGCCACGGCATCTTTTACCCCCAACTGACTTGCCATGACCACGTCGGTGTAACCTTCCATCACCGTGACCGCGCGAGTCTTGGTGATCTCGTCGCGAACTTCGCTCATCCCATACAATTGAGATCGCTTCTTGAACAACGGCGTCTCTGGAGAGTTGACGTATTTCGCGCCATCATCAGCCCACTGTGGAAGGATGCGACCGCCGAAAGCAATCGGCCTCGCCTGAAAGTCACGAATAGGAAAGATCAGCCGACCACGGAAACGATCGTAGTGTGAACCACGCTGCTCACTGCGACCAATTAGGCCGGCTTCGATGAGACTCTCGTTACTGATTTCACGCTGTCGAGCGAGATCGTGGAGCCAGGTCCACGAACGAGGTGAGAAACCAATGCGATAACGCTGCACGCTCTCCGAGTCGAATCCGCGTTCGGCGAGGTATGCGCGTGCCGATTCTGCCTCGGCACCATTGAGCAGCATGTCGTGAAATCGCTTTTCGGCCCACTGAACGATCTTGAGCAACGAGCTTTTTTTATGGGGAGCTTCCCGTTCGTTCCCCGATCGGACCAGCGAGGTCTTGGAGAGTTCGATCCCCGCCCGATCGGCTAGCATCCGCTTCGCTTCGGGGAAATCGACACCTTCGACCTGCATCACGAAGCTGAAGATGTCGCCACCGATGTTGCAAACCCAACACCGCCACGATTGACGTGAGGGGGTGACGTTCAAACTGGGCTTTGAATCGTTATGCCAAGGACAAATCCCAACGAGGGCACTTCCTTGCCGTCGCAAGTTGATATAGGACCCTACCAATTCGGCGATATTCACCGATTCGCGAATCCGTTCCTTGTCATCGTCGAACGCATTTGACACCGGGATCTCCTGTGGCATTTGGCCCGCGGGTAGGCAGACCACAGCCAGGTGCCTCTTCCATGATATTGCGTCCACCGGTTGAACCAACCAGTGTGGTGCCCTCCATAGCACTCGACCGGGAATTATATGCCTTCGACAATTCGCGGGTCAACATGAACTATCGATCGTTTTCCGTTCGCCATTTTCACGCCGCTGACCGTTTCGTCAAGCAGTAGGTCACTTTCGCCGAAAATGACCCAACCAAGTCCAAATCACAATTCCGGTCCGCTTTCCATGGCATGTCCTGGCTCTGGTCACTTTCGGCGAATGAGACCTACAGTGAAAAATCGCCGAGATCTCTCACTTTCTGTTCGACGGCTTCCGCATGCTGGATAAGGAATTGGTTACGTGTGAGAGAAAAGGCGCCAAGTTGACAGCAATGTGCCGATGGCTGCTGCACGTCGATCATCTGGTACCCTGCCCGCGCCAGCAATTGGACCATTGTGACCAATCCTGCCTTCGATGCGTCGCGGCGCGTGTAGAACATCGACTCGGCCGAAGCAAATCCGCCCACGACCACGGCAATGACGGCACCGACCAGCTCCCCGTCTTGCCAAACTTCTAGGCTCAATGCATGCCCCTGCTTCATCAAACGACGATACCCCAGTTCCAATTCCGGAGACAACCAGGTCTCTTCTGTCTGTTCACTGCGTGCGACCAATCGTACGCATTCTTCGAATCGCCGACTGACCGAGAACTTGAACTCACGGCGACGCAGGCGGCGAGCTAGTCGGCGGGGTATGTGAAGCGACTGCGGGGTCAAAACCCAACGGGGGTTGGGGCAATACCATGCCAGCTGATGATGTGCGTTCCCGGCGGCGTCACGATGGTCCAAATGAGGCCAGGGGAAAATTCCCCGACGGTAGGCCGCCAACATCCATGTAGACGAACAGTCGCCTCCGACAAAGACCAACCCATCGTCGGGAAGTCGTTCCAACTCGATTCCAAACACGTCTTTCGGGTCGACCGGAGTCACTCGGGCTCGAATACTATCCGCCAAGCTGGTCAATATGTCCATTTTCTCCGAATCGTCCAGACCTGGGCTGAGCACCTTTCGTTTCTCGGCTTCATCCGACGAAGACTCTTTGCGCATCATTGCGTCCAACGTCTCCCAGCGTTCTGCGGGCGATAGTGCCGTCTCGGCCTCGGCACCATGGAGCAGCATGTCGTGAAAGCGCTTTTCCGCCCATTGGACAATCTCAATCAGCGAGCTCTTACCATGAGATGCCGATCGCCCGCCATCGGAAAGGTCGATTCCCACTCGTTCGGCCAGCGTCCTTTTCGCTTCGAGGAAATCGACGCCTTCAATCTGCATCACGAAGCTGAAAATGTCGCCACCAAGGTTGCAAACCCAACACCGCCACGATTGACGTGCAGGCGTGACGGTCAAACTGGGGTTTGAATCCGAATGCCAAGGACAAATCCCCACGAAAGAGCTACCTTTTCGCTGCAAGCTGATATAGGAGCGTACCAAATCGACAATGTCCACCGACTTGCGAATCCTTTCCCGGTCATCATCGAACGCATCTGGCACCCGGATCTCCTGTTGTCAGTTAGGCGGGTGAGACGACCGCACCCAGTTGCCGCCTCAGTGATTTTTCGTCCGCCTTTGAGCCCATCACCGTGGTGCCTTCCGTGACACTTGAACAGAGGTAAAGGGCGTGCAACGATCTTGCGGGCAACATGAACCGACGGTTGTTTTCCGTTCGCCATTTTCACGTCGTCAACTGTTTCGTCAAGCTGCAGACCGGCACTTTCGCCGAAAGTGACTACTTGCTCCCGCCCTCTACGGGCAAAACAATCGGCCGACAAGTGAATGCCAACGCTGGTCCTTTTCGGCGAAAGCAACCGAACGGCGCAGCCCCCCAATCCAGGCGGGCAGATCGTCCTTTTAGCTCGCTTTGTTCTTCCACCTGCTCAACCGCTATAATCAAACGAGAAGATGGAGGTTAAGGGCTCCACTGTGCATCTCCGCAAGACAGGCGAAAACCAATTTCGAGTACAATGAACGGGCTTGACGAAGCTCAGCAGTTTCAATTCCACTATTTGCGGTGTCGACGAGCGAGGCAATCTATGGACCATCAACACCAATTCTTCCCCACCGACGATTCGGGTGACGATCCGGTTCATGTCATCTCCAACAATGTCGACGACCAGATCATCACACATTTTCAACCGGCGCATCCCCAGCGTCCTTTGACAAGGACCCACACGAGTCTTTTCGGTCGCTGGTTTTGGGTAATGACGATGGCCTGCACATTGTTGGCCATGCGTTTTGTTATTCCACAGTTCGTCGAGGAATTTCAATATTCCGTGACCCGCGGCAAACTGCGTGCCGAGTACCAAGTGGCCACCGAGGTGTTGGAAACTGCTCCGCTGGATCAGATGTCGCAAGCCTACCGTTCGGTGTCTCGAAAAATTGCTCCCAGCTTGGTTCACATTTCCGTCGAAACACCCGACGAACTTCACGAGGATTTTTCATTTCTGCGCAACCGGCGAATGCTGCATAAGGGACAGGGGTCCGGCGTTATCGTCGACGAGACGGGCTTCATTATGACCAACTATCACGTCGTGAAAGACGCTGCCTCGGTCGAAGTGGGGCTTTCCGACGGGCGAATTGTCCCCGGTCATTTGGTCGGATTTGACGAACTGACCGATCTTGCTGTAGTGAAAGTCGACGCGGATAAATTGATCGCCGCGAAATGGGGCAATAGTGACGATCTGGAAGTTGGCTCATTGGTATGGGCAGCTGGCAGCCCGTTTGGACTGCGCAGCAGCGTTACATTTGGGATACTTTCCGCCAAAAACAGGGCTGGCGTGGCCGGCACGCCGTATCAGGACTTTCTGCAAACCGATGCAGCAGTCAATCCTGGCAACAGTGGCGGTCCGCTGGTCGACAAACGCGGAAACGTGATCGGCATCAACACGGCGATCGTCGGAGAAGCATATCAGGGAATCAGTTTTGCCATCCCGAGCTCCGTGGCCAAAGATGTTTATTCTCGCATTAAGGACGGTGGACACGTAGCTCGCGGTTGGCTTGGAGTCGAGATGGCCGAAGTTGACGATCTGGTCGCAGACCGTGTAGGGCTGAATGACACCAATGGCGTGGTGGTCGAGAGACTCGTCGATCTGGACTCGCCTGCCGCACGAGCAGGGGTCAAGACAGGGGACATCATTCGTCGATGGAATGGAAATACGATTGTCAACCGCTCAACTCTGAGCCGATTGGTAGCCAAAACTCAAGTTGGGGCCGAAGCGACGATATTGGTCTTTAGAGGTGGTGTGGAGCGAGTCCTCAAAATTCGTGTCGCTGAACGTCAAATGCCGCTCTAGCGTCCGCCCCGATCGATATCATATCATACATTGCGGCTCACCCGCTTTGCCGGCAAGTGGCCCCGCCGTCAACCGAAATACTCCCACCGTTCCCGGTAGGACCATGAATACAATCGAGCAACAAATTATCAATACGCTAGGTCAGAGTTTTGGGCGCGAGCCGGAACTTGACGAACCTCTCTCCGCGCTCGGTATTGACTCGTTGGGAATGGCAGAATTGACCGTTGAACTTGAAAAGCAGTTCGGCATCCACGTCGATGAGTATGTGCTGGACGTGGAAACGGCCCGAGACCTCGTGATCTACGTGGAAGAGCGGCAGAAATAACGCCGTTGCCGGCCTTCAGATGCTGTCGCCAGGAATATTGTACCCAAACGGTGAAAGCACCGATTTCCCGTCATCCGCTCGTTTTTGCGCCAGCCGTGAATTTCCGCCAAGAACCCATCCATAAATGTTGACTTGTTGTTGCATGCGTTCCCGTAGACGACCATAATCTGGGTGAGCAGTAAGACGGCTGCTCAAGTTCACGGACCAATCTATGGACGGATAACACGGGAGATTTAGCATGCGAACGATGATGAGTTTCGCCATCCTCACAATCTGCTCTGCGTTCTGCACACTTGCAGTCGCCGCAGATCAGGAGACCGCCAAAGAACCGCCTGGACTTGGCGATCCCGGACAACTTCAGGAAATCGTGATTCAGACCGGACGTACTGTCGAAGGTCGCATCGTCATCTCGGGTCGCGATGCGTATCAGCAATTGATGGTCGCCGGAATGTATTCCAGCGGTCAAATTCGGGACCTCACCAACGCAGTCGAGTATCTGGCCGAGCCGGCCGATGTGTTGACGGTGGACAAATCCGGCTACATCTCTCCCATAAAAGAAGGTCTGGCGACGATTCGCGTGACCATCGAGACAGGTCAAACCACTTCATTGGAAGTGGAAGTGACCAACATCTCCAAGGATGTTCCTGTCAGCTTCCCCGGCAAAGTTGTCCCTATTTTTACAAAATACGGGTGCAACGGTGGCGGCTGTCACGGAAAGTCAGGTGGGCAAAACGGGTTTAGCCTTTCGCTACTGGGGTTTGAACCGACCGAAGACTACGAGTACTTGGTCAAAGAAGGACGTGGGCGACGAGTGTTTCCGGCAGCTCCAGAACAGAGCTTATTGCTTTTGAAGACCTCCGCGAACCTTCCTCATGGCGGCGGCCATCGTATCGCCACCACCGACCCAGCCTATTCCATTTTGCGTCGCTGGATCGAACAAGGAATGCCTTACGGCAGCGAAGACGATCCGGTCGTGACTCATATCGATGTCCATCCGGCCGAACGCCTGATGCAGCGGCAAAGCAATCAGCAGATCGTCGTTGTGGCACACTATAGCGACGGCTCGACTGAGGACGTGACGCGGATGACCCAGTTCGATTCCAATGATACGGAAATGGCTGAGGTGAGTGCGAAGGGATTGGTCGGTACTTCCAACTTGACCGGCAGCGTCGCGGTGATGGCTCGTTATCAGGGCCATGTCGGCGTGTTTCGTGCGACAGTCCCGTTGGGCATCGAAGTGACCAATCTGCCTGAGAGCAGTAATCTGGTCGACGTGAATGTTTTCGCCAAACTGAAGGCACTTGGCTTGCCGATTTCACGGCGAAGCGACGACGCGAGCTACCTGCGCCGCGTCACCGTAGACATCGCCGGACGCTTACCGACGATCGAAGAAACCGAAGCATTCCTCAGCAGCACCGATGTGAACAAGCGAGCAAAGCTGGTCGACAGCTTATTGAATAGCGTCGACTATGCGGAGTATTTCGCCAATAAGTGGAATGCGATATTGCGAAACAAACGCCGGAAGACAGAAGACCGGTACGCGACCTTCGCCTTCCACGATTGGATACGCGGCAGCTTGTTAGAAAACAAGCCGTACAACCAATTTGTTGGGGAGATCATTGCCGCGACTGGACAGCCGGACGGCAACCCACCGGTCTCCTGGTATCGTGAAGTGAAGGATCAAGCCGCTCAGGTCGAAGACACGGCACAGCTGTTCCTGGGCCTGCGAATTCAATGTGCTCGTTGCCATCACCATCCATTTGAAAAATGGAGTCAAAAGGATTACTACGGCTTCGCTGCATTCTTCGCACAGGTCGGCCGCAAGAAAGGTGATCGAGCCAACTTCGATCGGGTCTACCACAAGACGGGCGTTGCTCAAGCCCAGAACCCCAAGACCAACGAGAACATTCGCCCGACGGGCCTCGGTAGCGAACCGCTTGATATTCCGGCGGACGTTGATCCACGCCTCGCGCTGGCTGATTGGATGGGCGATCCAGACAATCCGTTCTTCGCCAGAGCCTTGGTGAACCGCTATTGGAAGCACTTCTTCGGGCGTGGATTGGTCGACCCAGAAGACGACATGCGCGTGACCAATCCTGCCAGCAATCCCAAGCTGCTCGACGCTTTGGCCAGAGATTTCATCGTGAGTAAGTTTGACCTCAAACATCTGATTCGAACGATCTGCTTGTCCGAAACCTACCAGCTGAGCGCTGAACCGAACGAGTGGAATCAGGACGATAAACAGAATTTCTCGCGGTACTACCCGAAGCGACTCAACGCTGAAGTTCTGTTGGACGCGATCAATTACGTTACCAACACCACGACCGGCTTTAGTGGTGTGCCGGCTGGAACGCGGGCGACCCAGTTGCCTGACAACGGTTTTACTTCGTACTTCCTCACCGTCTTCGGACGACCGGAGTCGAGTAGCGCCTGCGAATGCGAACGGTCATCTGAGGCCAACTTGGCTCAGAGCTTACATCTGCTCAACTCGTCCGAGATTCAAGGCAAGTTGACCAGTGGTTCCGGTCGCGCACAGAAACTGGGAAAGGCGACCGATCAAGCGGTCGAAGACCGCATCCGAGAGTTGTACCTTGTCGCGTTCTCCCGCCTTCCGCAACCCGATGAAGTCCTCATCGCGAACGCACACGTGCAGAAAGTGGGCGATCCGGTCAAGGGATTCGAGGACATTGTGTGGGCATTGATCAACACAAAGGAATTCCTGTTTAACCACTAGAATACTTCGCATTCAAGCTGTCGCCGGAAGGACACTCTGGCGACAGTTTAAGGGCGGTTCCCCAACTTAGGGCTTCGCCCAACTACAATGGAGCCATCCAACGAGACCCATGTTGGTGCTTCATCCTGCCTTTTTCCTCCCCTCCTGCCGAATCGAGCCACAAGGATCGTCGCATGAATGCGTTCTTTCGCCTCTACGGCCGCCGATGTCTAGTGACCGTCATCGTTTTGTCGTTGTTTCCATCGCCAATCCGCGCACAACTTCCCACCGCGCAGCTCAAGTCGCTTTCACCACCGGGTTGCCAAGTCGGCACGACAGTCGAGTTGACGTTGGTTGGAACCAACCTCGATGAATCGACCGACCTGGTATTTTCACATCCCGGGATCAAGGCGGAAATTCTCCAGACGGCCGCCGGCCCATGGGACAACAGCCCCCAGTTGAGCTTTGGAAAATTCAAGGTGACGGTTGCCGCCGATGTGCCACCAGGCAGCTATGACACTTGGGCCAAAGGGCGATATGGCGAGTCGAATCCTCGCTCTTTTGTCGTCGGCTCGCTTCCCGAAGTGGCAGACAATGGAGCGAACCGCGCACGAACGACACCGCAAGCCGTCGCTCTCAACTCTATCGTCAATGGCATCGCCGACGCCAACTCGGTGGACTACTACTCTGTCGAGCTCGAGCAGGGACAAAACGTCCTGATCGAATGTGCGGCGGCGATGGTTGACTCGCGTGCGGATCCGTTGGTTGCGGTCACCGGCCCCAATGGGCTCGAGTTGCATCGTGACAAGAACGCATCTGGCCAAGACGCGGTGATCAGTCTGGCCGTGAAACAGAGTGGAACGTATCTGATTTCCGTGCGCGATGTTGTTTTCGGCGGCGGGAGCGACTTCTTCTATCGACTCAAAGTTCACACCGGCCCACGGATTGACTTTGTCATTCCGTCATCGGGCCAAGCTGGCTCGACCGGCCAGTACACCGTCTACGGTCGCAATCTACCGGGAGGGCAACCCTCCGACTTGACTCTGGCTGGCAGTGTGCCGCTGCAACAGCTGACGGTCGAAGCGACGGTTCCTGCCGCCACCAACGAGTTGCGTTCCATTAGTTTTCTCGACTCGAATCAAATGACCCTTGATGGGCAACCGATCTCCTTAGGCGCCGTCGGCCCCCGTTGGCTCGGCGTAACCACCGATCCGGTGATCATAGAGCAGGCTGGGGATAACGACAGCGAATCGGAGGCGCAAGTCGTCACTGTCCCCACGGAGATTACCGGCCAGTTTTATCCCGCACGAGATCGCGACTGGTACGCGTTTGAAGCAAAAAAGGGCGAAGTCTTCTGGATCGATGTTGTTTCTCACCGCTTGGCATTGCGTACTGATCCAGCGCTGACGGTCATGCGTGTTGACGAGAAAGCGTCGGCTCAAGTTGCTGCAGTTGACGATACGAAAGATCGAGCCGGCAAGATTCAGGGCTTTTTTGATACGTCCTCGGATGATCCGATTTACCGATTTGTCCCGGATCGCGATGCGACCTATCGCGTCTTGGTGCGGGACTTGTTCGGAGGCACCGTCAAAGATGCAAGCCGCATCTACCGGTTGCGGATCCGTCGTGAATCCCCTGACTTCCAGCTCTTTGCCATTCCACAACAACTGAAGGCCACCGCTGCTCAGGTTCTGCATTCGACGATCGCTGTGCGGCGAGGCGAAACAGTGTTACTTCAGGTTCGCGCCAATCGAATCGGCAACTTCAGTGGCGAAATCAACTTATCCTTGGAGGGACTGCCGGAATCGATCTTGATTTCGAACGCGGTAATCCCAGCCGGCAAAGACAGCGTCTGGCTCTCATTAACAGGGAAAGTCGACGCGGCACCCTGGGCTGGGATATTGAAAATAACTGGCACGGCCGATGTGGCTGGGTCCGCGGTGTCTCGACAATGCCGTTGCGGATCGGTGGTATGGGACACAACAAATAAGGCGACGCAGCCAGCCGTTTATCGAGTTGCCGACCAATTGAGATTGTCGATCATCGGCGAAGTAACACCGGCAGCTATCGATGTGGCCCAAATCGATGTCACGACCTCGCGCGGCGGTACGATCGAAGTGCCACTCAAGCTCATCCGAAAAGAAGGATATGCCGAAACGGTTAAATTCGTGGCGACCAACATCGCCGGAGAAGTGAAACCGGCCGATGTTTCAATCGATGGTAAGGTCTCCGAGGGTACTCTGAAGTTCGTCATCTCCAACGCCAAAGCAAAGGCGGGCAGTTACCGCTTCTACCTCAAGGCCGACACGAAGACCAAATACCAACGCAATCCCGAAGCGCAGGCTCGGGCCGAAGAGGACCTCAAGCAGCTCGATGAGAAGTTAAACACAGCGAAAGCAGAGGTGAAGGTACTCACCGAGTCGGTCGCTTCGTCAAAGAAGGCGCTGGCATCGGCGACGGATGAAGGCAAGGTCGAGATTGAAAAGAAGGTCGCAGAAGCCGAAGCTCAACTCAAGGCAAAACAGGAACTCGTCACGCAAGGTGAGGCGGTCAAAAAACAAAAGGCAGCCAACGTGGAGAAGTTGAAAAAAGCCGCTGCTGCCAAAGATGTCAACTTCTCGATTTATTCGGCAATAATTCAGTTGACGGTCGTTGACAGCCCGCTCGAACTCGAGGTGCCGGAGACGATCGAGGTCAAGAAGGGTGCAACCGTCGAGTTGATGACAAAAATCGTCAAACAATATGGATTTGCCGAAGCGACGAAACTGACGGTCGAAGTTGATGCCAAGACAGGACTCTCGGCGGCCGCAGTGGATGTTGCCGCCGACAAGGACACGGGCACGCTTAGTATCGCCGCCAAAGCTGACGCAGCAGTCGGCGAGGTAGCCCTAACGGTGGTGGTATCGGGGACATTTACCAAGTTAGCGGTCACGACGAAGAAGAAAATCACCGTCAAGATCGTCGAGTAGCACGATGGGAATTGTCGGTTGTTTCTTTTTGAATACCGCAATGAATCAAGGAAATATCCATGCGTCTAAATAATCTCGTACTGCTAGTATGCGTCACAGCACTAATCAGTCATGGTGCCCGGGTGGGCGCTCAGGACGACCCGATCCAAATCGCGGAGATCAAACGCGAAGCACCGGTGGACTTCCAAAAAGAGATTTTGCCGATTCTCCGCCGCAATTGCCTCGCCTGCCATAACAGCACCGAAGCGGAATCCGACCTTGTGCTGGAAACGCCTGCGACCATCCTCAAAGGTGGGTCCGAAGGAGAAGGGGTTGTCGAGGGAAAACCGGCAGAGAGCTTGCTCCTGCTGTTGGCTTCGCGTCAAAAAGAGTCCTACATGCCGCCCGATGGGAACGATGTTGGTGCAAAGCCGTTGACGCCCCAGGAATTAGGACTGATCAAATTGTGGATCACGGAGGGTGCCAAAGGTGACGTCAACGCCGCGGTGCCGATCGAGTGGCAACCGCTCCCGCCCGGGGTCAATCCGATCTATGCAGCGACTGTGTCCGCTGACGGCAGATACGCGATCGCCGGACGTGCCAACCAGATTTTCCTTTACCACTTGCCAAGCGGTCGTCCCCTGGGCCGACTCGTTGACCCGGAACTACAAGGCAATGGGCGTACCGGTACGGCCCATCTAGACCTTGTACAGTCGCTCGCTGTAACTCGTCTTGGCGACCGAATTGTCTCTGGTGGATTCCGCAACGTAAAAATCTGGAAGAAAGCAAATCCTACTCCCAATAACTCAAGCGAACTCTCCGCCGAGATTTCGACGCTGGGGAACCGACAAGGCGAGACATTAATCGCGGGCCTGGCCGACGGACATGTTGTCCTGCTACCTGCTGGCGGTTCACCGAAGGTCCTCAGCCGCCCGTCGGAGCAAGCGATTGTCCTCGCCGATGTGACCATCGACGGGAGTCATGTCATATCGGTGGATGCGGCTAACCAGTTGTCGATCATCGCAGTCGCCACACCGGAAGCACCGGTTGCTTCGGCAGCTTTGCCGGCCAAGGCAATTGCGCTGACCGCCATCGCTAATGATCGGTATGCCATCGCATTGGAAAACACCAAAGAGGTCGAGATCTGGCAATTGACCATCGAAGAAGGAAAGCCGCCCGTCTTGGCGGCAGCCGACCAAATCACCGGGCACGCCCAACCTGTAACACAACTTCAGTTTATCAACAATCAACTGATAACGATCAGTTCAGCGGACGGGGATGTGCGTCTTTGGACCCCCACTGATAAGAAACAGATCCGACAGATCAAACATGGCTCGGCGATCACGACGGCAATGGCGTCAGCGGACGGGGTCTTACTGGCGACAGCCAATGACAAAGAGGTCAAGATTTGGAATCTGGCTGACGGTAAGCAGCTCCAACACATCACAGCTGATTCGCGTAAGACGTTTACAAAAGACGATGTGACTCGCAATGTGGCGCTTGGCAAGCGGCGGGTGGATTTGGCCAACGGTGACTTGAAGGCAGCGAATGATCGCAAGAAGGCGGAGGAGGAGAATGCCAAGAAAGCGAAAGAGACGCTGACCAAGGCCGAGGCCGACCTCAAGACGAAAACCGAGGCAGCGACTAAAGCCGTCGCCGAAAAAGACGTTGAACAAAAGAAAGTGGACGAGGCGGTCAAAGTCATTGCAGCAGCCGATGAAACGACAAAAAAAGCGGACGAATCAATCACTGCGGCAACGAAGATCAAGACAGACAGCGACGCCAATGTCAAAAAACTCCAGCCTCAAGTCACGAAGCTGACGGAAGCCGAGGTGTTTGCCCAACAATCTGCGGAAAAGGCCAAGCAGGCAGCGGCGATTCTTACCGAGGACAAGGAATTGGCCACGTTGGCGGTGGCTACCCAAAAAGCATTTGAACGGATCAAAGTCAGTCGGGCCGACATGGCAGCTGAAATGACGAAACAAGCAGCGGCCGCCACTAAGGCGACAGCCGACATCAAGGCGGCCACCGATGCAAAAACAAAAGCCGCAGAAAGCAAAAAGGCTGGCGAAGCCGCAAAGAAGACTGCTGAAGCCGCCGTGAAAGCGAAAGATGCTCCCACCAAGAAGGCTGTGGATGCGAAGACCGCCGCCGAACGCGCGACGACCTCGGCGAAGCGATCCATAGTCCGAGCCGATAAGTCGGTTGTTCGGGCGACGGAAGCGATCCCTCCAGTCGAAAAGACCGTCCAAGTCGAAATCGAACAACACAAAGGGTTGGAGGCCGACTTGGTCAAGGTGACGGAAGTCGCCGGTCAACCAATCGGCATCACCCAGTTGACGTTTTCCTCGGATCACCTCACCCTCGCCACAATTTCCGCCGACGGAACCGTTCGGTTGTTTGATACGACAAGCGGGTCGGAACTGGAAAAATTTACTGGGGAAGCCGGGAGAGTGGCCTTCCACGCGGACGCGTTGATGTTTACCAACGGAAAGTCTCTACGGCAATGGTCGATTCAACCAACTTGGCAATTGGAGCGTAAGATTGGCGCCGTAGATTCCAACGACGCGTTTGTCGATCGCGTCACGGCACTGGCCATTTCAACCGATCAAAAACTGTTGGCCACTGGGGGCGGCGAACCGTCGCGATCAGGCCAAATCAAGCTCTGGAATCTGGAGACCGGCGAGTTGGTGCGTGAGATTGAAACCCCGCATAGCGACACGGTGTTCTCGATCGACTTTTCGCGAGATGGTAAGTTTCTCGCCAGCTCGGCTGCTGATCGGTTCATGAAAGTCTTCCTGGTAGCAGACGGTTCGTTCGTCCGATCGTTCGAAGGCCATACTCACCATGTACTCGGAGTGGCCTGGAGCGCTGATGGACGGACTTTGGTCACAAGTGGCGCCGACAATGTCGTCAAAGTCTGGAACGCCCTTACGGGGGACCAAAACAAGACGATCTCCGGCTACAAGAAAGAAGTCACGGACGTCGCATATGTCGGCGACACCAACGAAGTTGTTACGGCCAGCGGAGACGCGACGGTTAGTCGCAAGCGTGCCGATGGTGGAAACGTACGCGGCTTCAGTGGGGCCAAAGACTTTGTCTACAGCGTCAGTTCCCCGGCCGACGGTTCCAAAGTCATCGCCGGCGGTCAGGATAGCATCCTGCGAGTATGGAACGCGGCTGATGGTAAGTTGCTGGCCTCCTTCGAACCACCCGCCGAACCGAGCGAATAATCCGGGAGCCTAGTTGAAACCCGAATGTGTGGCACTGGCTTCGCCAGTGTTCTTATCCGGGGGCTGACACGCACGGTTACACGCGTGAGGTCAATCTTCGATGAGGTGCCGATCAAGCATGCACCCAATGTGGAACATGCTATTTGGTCTAAATACCTCTCGACAGAGAAGTGTCTTCGCGGGAACGCACATCGCTGGGGTTGCGCGAATTCCGATCATCAGTACCGAGAGTCGGGCATCATGGCTTCGGGACTCAAATAACTAAACCCGAGGGGAGTCGATTGGCGG
>DUDC01000207.1:9874-90306 GCA_012959465.1 Planctomycetaceae bacterium | reverse complement strand
CTGAGCTTCGTTCAACAATAAACGATAAGGGAATCGGGACAATGTCGCGTCGAATATGCGTTGCGGTGGGTGTCTGTCTGGTCATTGGATCTCTGTTTGGATGTCGAAATTCCGACTCCGACGTCGAGTCGGGAAACGATGGAAAGGGCGGGAAACTCGACATCGTTTGTACAACGGGAATGGTGGCCGACTTGGTCCGGCAAGTGGTCGGAGAGCGGGCCGAGGTGCGAGCGATCATGAAAATCAACATCGACCCGCACCTTTTTACACCGACGACGTCGGACGTTCGCGCACTCGGAAAAGCCGATATCGTCTTTTACAGCGGCCTGTTCCTCGAAGGTCGGATGGTCGATGCCTTTGAAAAGATCAAAGAGAGTGGCAAGCCCATTTTCGCGGTCGCCGCTGGCGTGGACAAAAAGTCGCTGAGGTCACCATCTGAATTTGAAGGACACCCTGATCCGCACATTTGGATGGACGTCCAATTGTGGTCGTGTTGCCTCGATGAAGTCGTGGCGAGAATGGTCGAAGTCGATTCGGACCACGCGGACGAGTTCGCCAAGAACGCCGAGGCGTATGCCAAGGAATTGGATTCGTTGCACGAGTACGCAAAGACGACGATTGCCTCGATTCCTAAAGACCGACGCGTCATGGTGACGGCTCATGATGCATTCGGTTACTACTCGTTGGCCTACGGAATCGCGGTAAGATCGGCCCAGGGAATTACGACGGAGTCCGAACCTGGGGTCAACGACATCAACAAGCTGGTCGATTTCCTTGTCGCCGAGAAGATCCCGGCGATTTTTGTCGAGTCGAGTGTCTCGGCCGACAACATCAAAGCTCTGATCGAAGGTGCGGGCAGCAAGGGCCACAAAGTCAATGTGGGTGGCGAACTGTTCTCCGATGCGATGGGAGCAGCCGGTACCTATCGTGGGACGTATCTTGGCATGATCGACCACAATACGACGGTAATCGCTCTCGCCCTTGGCGGGACTGATGTGTCTGCCGGTGGCAAGGACGGCAAGTTGGCAGATGCCGAGGCGACGGTTAAAAAATGAGCTCGACCCACCGCGACTCACCTGCCTCGACGGAGCCTAACGAGCACCCGGCCTCATCACCACTTTCGATCCACGACATGACGGTAGCGTATCACCGTCGTCCGGTTCTGTGGGACATTGACTACGACGCTCCGCTCGGAAAGCTGATCGCGATCGTCGGCCCCAACGGCGCGGGCAAGAGCACGCTGATCAAAGCGGCACTCGAGTTAATTCCCAAAGTTGCCGGCGAGGTACTCGTCTTTGGCAAGCCGTATCGCAAACAACGACACGTTGTCGGCTATGTGCCTCAACGAGAAAGCGTAGACTGGGATTTTCCTGTCAATGCGCTCGACGTGGTGGCGATGGGTTTGTACCGCCAAATCGGCTGGTTTCGACCGGTTGGCAAGCGTCATCGCGCTCTCGCCCTAGAATCTTTGGAAAAAGTTGGCATGGCAGCATTTGCTGACCGGCAAATCAGTCAACTGTCGGGTGGCCAACAACAACGCGTCTTCCTGGCTCGCGCGCTGGCTCAGGATGCCGAATTGTATTTGATGGATGAGCCTTTCTCGGGTGTCGACGCGGCAACCGAGCGGGCCATCATCGATATTCTTCGCGAGCTGCGCGAGGCTGGTCGCACGGTAATGGTCGTTCATCACGACCTGCAAACGGTGGAGGAGTATTTTGACGAGGTACTCTTACTCAACATGCGAATGGTAGCGACCGGACCAACTAGCGAGGTGTTCACTCCGGAGAATTTACGAAAAACGTACGGCGGCAAACTGGCTCTTCTCGATCGCGTCGGGCACCAAATGCAACAGGGAGGTGCGCGCAAATGACCGTGGTGGCGCGTGTGGCGAGGTGGTGTCGCGGAACTGCGACGATCTGGTGGCTGAGCCCTGCGCTCATCTACTTGACTTCCGCCGCGTCGCAAGCGTCTGAATTGGAAGACCCACCGACGCGTTGGACTGAGGGTCTCTATCGTGTTGTGATGCTACGGGACTACAACACTCGGGTGGTGCTGGCCGGCGCCACGGTGATGGGCGTAACGGCGGGTGTTGTTGGCGTCTTCATGTTGCTCCGCAAACGGGCCCTCCTCGGCGACGTGGTCAGCCACGCGGCATTTCCCGGGGTGGCGATCGCCTACTTGTGCGCCGAGCTCACATCGCCTGGCACCGGAAAGACGCTTTCTTATCTGCTGGTCGGAGCCACGGTGGGTGGCGTTTTCGGCGCCATGGCAACGTCGTGGATTCGCCGGGCGACGCGAGTAAAAGACGACGCGGCGCTTGCCATTGTACTGAGTGTGTTGTTTGGCGTTGGAATCACGGCGTTGTCGATCGTGCAGCGTCTGGAAACCGGTAATGCGGCCGGTTTGACCAACTTTATCTATGGGAAAACTGCGTCGATGACTTGGAGCGATCTGAAGTTGATCGTCATCGCGTCGGTCGTTGTCGCCGGCGTTGTAATGCTGCTCTTCAAAGAACTTACTCTACTCTGTTTCGACGAACAGTTTGGGGCATCTCACGGTTGGCCAACGGCCTCGATCGACATGTGTTTGAACATGTTGGTTGTGGCCGTTTGCGTCATTGGCATGCAGACCGTCGGGTTACTATTGGTCGTTGCCATGTTGATTATTCCGGCGGCGGCGGCGCGGTTTTGGAGTGACCGGATTGGCACGATGACGTGTATTGCCGGCGGATTTGGGGCGGTCAGCTCGGCCACAGGCGTGGTTGTCAGTTCCATTGTCCCCGATCTGGCGACGGGTGCACTGATCGTCTTGTTTGCCGCATCTCTATTCGTCGGCAGCATGCTATTTGGCGTTCGTCAGGGACTCGTACCGCGAGGATATTTGTTGTTTCGACTCCGCCGAAAGACTGCAATCCACCACTTGTTGCGGGCGTTTTACGAGGCGGCCGAAGTTCGCACACAACTCAATGGCCAGCTACCGACCTCGCTGCTTCTCTCGCACCTCGGTTGGAAGGAGCGAACGTTCGCCGGCGTCGCCAAGCGAGGCGTTCGCAAGAGACTTGTCCGCCGCGATGGTCAGGAAATGAGTTTGACGGAATTGGGCCAGCGGGAGTCCGCACGCATCGTCCGGAACCACCGTTTGTGGGAGCTGTATTTGATTCGTTACGCCGATATTGCGCCCACTCATGTGGATCGAGACGCCGATCAGATTGAGCACATCATCGAGGGGGACATCTTACACGAGTTGGAACGGACACTCGCCCAAAGCGCCGATCAGGAAGTTCCTCAGAGCCCGCATGCTGTCGCAGTGTCTCACCCTAGCGCTGTTGTTTCCGGCGATGGGCAATCGACAAAGTCGGAGGGATCATGATGACAGGTCGTCCAAAATCCGCTCTGACCGTGGTCCAACGCGCTCGACGAAAAAGCGACCGCCTGTCGACTTGGTGCTATATGTTCTTGGCCGTTTCACTGCTGTTCTCGGTCATTGGCATTGCTGTAATTTCTGAAGCGTGGCGTCCGCTCATGAAATGGGACGCGATTGACAACACAATGGTACTGGCCAGCGTGCTGGTTGCGGTTGCCTGTTCCGTGCCGGGTTGTTTCTTGGTGGTTCGAAAGCAAAGCATGATGGGCGACGCCATCAGTCACGCGGCGCTTCCAGGGGTGGTCATCGCATTCCTGTTGGCTTACATGTTTGCCGGCGAGGATCACGACGCTGAGTCGTTTGAAACAATAAAACGGAGCATGATGTTCGGTGGCGCCGTATTCGTTGGTGTTCTCTGCACGCTACTCACCGAATCGGTGCAGCGGTTGGGGCGAGTCGAAGGGAATGCCGCCCTAGGAGTGGTGTTCACCAGCCTGTTCGCGATCGGTTTGTTGTTGATGCGCGCCAAGGCCGACGATGTGCATATCGATCCCGATTGTGTCCTCTACGGTTCGGTCGAGAACATTGCGTTAGAGGCCTACTTGACCGGTCAAATTCCCAGCGCGATTTGGGTCAATGCGATCGCTTTGGCCATCAATGTTTTTCTCGTGGTGTTACTGTTCAAGGAGCTGCGAATCAGCGCGTTTGATCCGACGCTGGCAACGACCGTGGGCATCAATTCGCGAATGTTGCACTATGGTTTGATGACGGTCACCGCCATCACTCTGGTTGCCGCTTTCGAGACGGTCGGCAGCATATTGGTGGTCGCGATGTTGATTGCGCCGGCGGCGACGGCCTATCTACTCACCGATCGGCTCTCCTGGATGATCGTCTTGGCGATGATAATAGCCGCCGCCGCTGCGGTCGTTGGACATGCCTCCGCCATCGTCGTACCGGACCTCGTCCTTCGTCCGCTGGGGATCAATTCAGTCGAATCGGTCAGCTCGACGGGTATGACGGCGACGGTGATCGGTGGTTTCTTTCTGATAGCCATCTTCTTTGCGCCCCGCCATGGCACGGTGAGTCGCGCACTGAATCGTGTGAAGTTGGCCATTCGAATTGCCGAGGAGGATGTATTGGGCGAGTTATTCCGCCGGGTCGAACGACGCGATACGACAGCTACATCGGCGGTCCTGGAACGCCTGGGTCAGCTCCATCGCCGCAGTTGGCTCAACCGGTTCGCACTGCGGAATCTGGTCTCGGCAGACGCTGTGCGGCGCGATGATGACGCATTACATCTCACCGAAGAAGGAGTCTTATGGGCCGGTGACGTCGTCAGTTCGCACCGGCTATGGGAATCGTACATGTCGAAGCACTTTGCTCTCGACGACGATCATCTCCACGAGGCGGCCGAGCGTGTCGAGCACTTTCTTGACGACGAAATGCGGTCGCGGTTGCGTGATGAATTGGGCGATGTCGACGTGGACCCGCACGGTAGAGATATCCCCTGACGGATGGTGCCACGTTATCGGCCGGTGGACTGGTTGGCTTCCAGCCAACCCCCAACTCTAGCCCACGGACGGTGGGGACTACCGCAAGAACAAGACGACGTAGATGGTTGCTAAGACGATGTGCACGAGGGCGAACGGGAGGGCCTTGGCAACGAAGCCTGCAAAACTGACCTTCAGTCCATGCTTGTGCATGATGGTGACGGCGACGAGCGTCGAGGCGGATCCGATCGGTGTGAGATTTCCGCCCAAGTTTGCGCCGAAGATGACGGACCACCAGAGGCCTGATTCCGTCGAACCGTCGACGACGGCCGGAGCATTCAGATTCGTGAGGATATTCGAAAGCATGGCGGCCAAGGGAATGTTGTCGGTGACACTGCTAAACGACGCGGCGCCGACCAACAATACGGTCGTATCAGCCATGCTCGCTGGCATCGCTTTGATATCCGAAAGCACCATCTGTAGGCCGTCTCCGATCGCGTGGAGGACGTTGGCATATTCCATCACATAGATGACGACGAACAACGCCATAAAGAAGCCGAGCAAGTCCCAGTCGACCGACTTGTAGAACTGGTCAGCTTCGGATTTGTAGCGGAGCAATTGGACTCCCGCAAAGGCCAGTGCCACAAATCCCATACCCAGCTGGCGAATGTGTGGTGGGAAAGCCGACAGCCCAGCGATCACCAGAATGAACAGAACAAGCATCACCGTCGAAAACCAGAAGAACGCTCTGCTGTCGATGCCATCGTTCTCGTCGAAACTACTGACCAGTTCTTTCGCTTCGGCCTTCTCTTCAACTGTCGACAACCGACGGATCTTGAATAGCTTGGCCCCCATGGCCAAAGTCACGATCGTCGTCACTAGGACGTAGGGTGCGGCCTTGACGAAGAATGTGAGAAAACTGATGCCAGCTGCATTGCCAACAATAATGTTGGGCACGGAGCTGATGAGGGTCAGCAAGCCACCGATGTTCGTCAGCAGTCCTTCGACTAGCAGAAACCCCAACAGCTGATTGCGACGCCCCAATTTTTCGAGCGAAACGACCGTCAACGAACCCACGATAATCATCGCCGTAACGTTGTTCAGCACGGCCGAGAAGAGGACGGTCATCGCACCGTACGACCAAAGCAGAACAAGAGGATCTCCACTTGACGCCTTGGTTACTTTAACGGCAATCCATGTGAACAACCCCGACTTGCTGGTTACGTCGACAAACAGGCTCGAGCCGAGAATGATGGCAATGACGCCCCAATCAATTCCCGGTATATAGACGGGCATAGACAGTTGGTGGCCGAAAACGTAGACCGGCACTTCGTCGTGGTCGGCACCGCCGTCGGTTCCTTCTTCCTCGCCACCGACTTTCGGAATATCGACCGTCTCGTGCTCTTCATCTTGTTCATGATCAAATACGCCTTCTACTCTATTGTGTTCGACCAACTCGTGGCTGCCAACGACGACGCCAGGGAGTGGTAGGATTTGACAACAGGCGGCTAGAATCAGACTGACGATGGCAAAAATGCCCGCAATGACCGACTTCTTGGCATGTAGCTTTTCCTCTAATGCCAGGCAGACGATCAGACCGACGAGCACCAGCGCAAACATGGCGGTAACCGACCCCGACACTTCCGTGACTGACGCGAACAAAGCAAACGCCTTCATGATGAACCATTCCTTGGGTAGTTGCCGGGATGTGGCCGAAACGAGTTTTGGCGAACGAGAGAGGAAACATGACTGAAAAGGTAGGCAGCTTTAACCGTCAAAGGAGTAGAAGTGGTGTATCTCGCAGCTCGACTGCCAGTGGATAGGCCAGGCCGTGCATCGCCAGCTGTTCGTCATCCTTGGTATTCAGCACCAGGACGTCGACATCATCCTCTTCGACCAACTTGGTGCAGATGCCGATGCGATGCCCTGTTTGGACCAAGGCTCGGACCTCGCCTTCAAACCCCCCGGCGATGAGCGTTTCTCGGCAGGACTCAATGAAATTCAGCGGGTCTTCCAGCAACCGTTCTAGAATCAGCTCTTTTGCTGGGTCGGTGTCGATGGCTGGGATTTTGGCGATGGCATCCATGTAGCGATTGAAGATTATTTCGTCCTCGACATGAGCCAAAATCAGCGTGCCGCCCTTCGCCGTTAGTCTCGCTGCGAAGCTGACCAAGCGATCCTCGCCAACCAGCTGGTCTGAAATCGCCATCACGTGACGAATCGGCCGGTCGTTCGCCCGACCAACATTCGGAACGACAAGCACTGGATACGGAGTTGCTTGCGTGAGCACGTCGAGATAGGTGCCAAGGCTGAAGGGGTGTTCGGCGGCCGACACATGAAGGTTTCGGTGGGTTACCACAAAATGGGGGTCGAGTTCGGCGAGCTTGGTCAGCAACTCGCCGAGCTGACCAAACTGGTCGCCGCTAATCACATCCCAATGCGCATCTTCGTCGTCGGTTAGGAACTTCTTGCATCGCTGGGCAAACTCTTCAGCCGCACCGCCGACCGCATCGCAGACCACGACACGTCGAGGCAAGCTCACGTCATGCGGGTGGAAAACGGGCTTATCGGCCGCCTTGAAAACACTTTCGAATTGGTCAATGTTCGTCATGATTCGAGTGATTCAGTTGGATAGGAAACTGAGAAAAGCAAACCGGCTGGCATTCTATCAGGTTTTTGCCTGGCCAAAGCACGGGGCGATCGACTTGAGGCGTGCCACAGATTCGCCGCGATTTGGCGACTTGTGTCAGCCGGTGGCGATTGGCTCGGATTTCAAATCACACGATATTTCAAACCACACGATAAATGAATAACGTGCGAGGTTATCTGGTTGTCGATTTGATACTGATATGCGGGCGGACCGTACGACGATGAACAGTGATTGCATCGTTGATGGGTCGTTCTAGTCACTTTCGGCGAAAGTGACCTACGCGCCATACCGACCTAACGTAACGAGCGTAATTTCGTTAGAATCTCAACTTCCCGCAATCTCACCACTATCTCTATCGCAGCGATTTCCCATGAATGCATCATCTGACCCATTTGACGCTCGTGACACGTTCACGACGAAGCAAGGTACGATCGGAATGTACCGACTTTCGAAGCTCGAGGATGCTGGATTGGGCTCGATGAGTCGCCTGCCATATTCTATTCGTATTCTGTTGGAAGCCGTGTTGCGAACACATGACGGTTTCACTGTTTGCGAAGAAGATGTAAAGAACCTGGCCGCTTGGCAAGCCGAAGCACCGGCAAAAGTGGAAATCCCTTTCAAGCCGTCACGTGTCGTTTTGCAGGACTTTACCGGAGTGCCAGCCGTGGTGGATTTGGCTGCCATGCGCAGCGCGATGACGCGTCTTGGTGGCGACCCAGACAAGATCAATCCATTGATTCCCGTAGATCTCGTGATCGACCACTCGGTCCAAGTCGACCGATTTGGCATTGGTGACGCTGTGCAACAAAACGTGGAATTCGAGTTCAAGCGGAACAACGAACGATACGAATTCTTGCGTTGGGGACAACAGGCATTTGACAACTTTCGCGTCGTGCCGCCGAACGTTGGTATCGTCCATCAAGTGAACCTCGAATTCCTCGCCAAATGCGTTTTTCTGCGCGAGGACAGCGAAGGCCCACTGGCCGTACCTGATACGTTGGTCGGTACCGACAGTCACACCACAATGATCAACGGGCTGGGCGTCGTCGGTTGGGGTGTCGGTGGCATCGAGGCGGAAGCCGTCATGTTGGGCCAGCCCCTTTACATGTTGTTGCCCGAAGTGGTCGGCATGGAATTGACTGGGCAAATGCCTGCAGGCACCACGGCCACCGACCTTGTCCTGACCGTCGTGCAAGCACTCAGAAAAGAGGGAGTCGTTGGCAAATTCGTGGAGTTCTATGGTGAAGGTGTCCGGGCCATGTCATTGGCTGATCGGGCGACCATCGCCAACATGGCCCCCGAATACGGTGCAACGATGGGCTTCTTCCCCGTCGATGAGGAGACGTTGAACTATTTGCAACGGACTGGCCGTACGGCGGACGAAGTCGACCTGGTGGAGCGGTACACCAAGGAGCAAGGCTTGTTCAATTCAGTCGACCAGCCGACGCCACAATTTACAAAGTCGCTCTCGCTGGACATTTCGACCGTCGAACCATCTTTGGCAGGGCCGAAACGTCCCCAGGATCGCATTCTGTTGTCACAAATGAAGAACAAATTCAACGAATCGCTCAGTGACGAGGTGGGCGCCAGTGGATTTGGTCTCAGTGAGGACCAGCTGTCCAATTCGGGGACGGTCGCCAACAACGGGGACTCGGTGACGATTGGCCATGGTGTGGTGGTCATCGCGGCCATCACCAGCTGCACCAACACTTCCAATCCATCAGTCATGGTTGCCGCCGGTTTGCTGGCCAGGAATGCTGCAGCACGCGGTTTGAAGGTACCGTCCTACGTGAAGACCAGTTTGGCTCCCGGATCGCGCGTCGTGACCGACTATCTGGACCGAGCTGGTTTGACCGAATCGCTGGATCAATTGGGATTCCAGACCGTGGGATATGGCTGCACGACATGCATTGGCAACAGCGGTCCGCTTCCGTCGTCGGTCGCGAACGCGATCAAGGATGGGGACATCGTCGCGTCCGCCGTGCTCAGTGGCAACCGAAACTTTGAAGGACGGATTAATCCGTTGACACGGGCCAATTATCTGGCGAGCCCGCCGCTGGTCGTCGCCTACGCTCTCGCTGGCACCACGGATATCGATTTAGTCAATGAGCCACTGGGAAGCGATGAGTCCGGGCAGCCTGTAATGCTCAGCGAAGTTTGGCCCTTGCGCGACGAGATCCAGAGGACCATTGACGATTGTGTGCAACCGGAGATGTTTGAAGCGCAATACTCTGGCGCATTCACGAGCAACGAAAAGTGGAATGCGATCGAAACCAGTGATAGTGCGCTCTATGACTGGAGTGAGTCAAGCACTTACATCCACGAACCGCCGTTCCTCATCGATCTGTCGTCCGAGGTACCTTCAATTGAGCCAATTAATGACGCCCGTGTGCTGGCCCTGCTTGGCGATTCGGTTACCACCGACCACATATCACCGGCTGGGGCGATTGCTCAGGAGAGTCCGGCTGGTCGTTACCTGACCGACTGCGGTGTCGAACCAGCGAACTTTAACAGCTACGGTTCGCGGCGCGGCAATGACCGCGTAATGGTTCGAGGTACGTTTGCGAACATTCGTATTCGCAACCAGATGGCTCCGGGCACCGAAGGAGGATGGACCAGACGTCTGCCGGATGGCGAAGTCATGTCGATTTACGACGCGGCGATCTCCTATATGGAGACCAAGATACCATTGATTGTATTGGCCGGCACCGAATACGGCACGGGCAGTAGCCGCGACTGGGCGGCCAAGGGAACGTACTTGCTGGGGATTCGAGCGGTGATCGCGGCGAGTTATGAGCGAATCCACCGCAGCAACCTTGTCGGAATGGGCGTCTTGCCACTTCAGTTTGACGAAGGTCAAACGTGGCAATCATTGGGATTGACGGGCGAGGAGACGTTTAGCATCCCCGACCTCAACAACGATCTTCAACCTCGTTCTGATCTGGAAGTGCACGCCACAAAACCCGACGGCAGTATCGTCAAGTTTAAGGTGTTAGTGCGGGTCGATACGCCAGTGGAAATCGAGTACTACCGCAATGGTGGCATTCTCCAAACGGTGCTGAGGAATTTGGCGCAGTAGTTGCCAAACCCCATTTCCACCGGCACAGGGCCGGTGGGAATTGCGACTACTTTGCCGCCGCCGTGTCACTTTTTTTTACATACTGATCGCGAATGCGTCGCAGATCTTTCCAGACGGCGTGTTTCCAATCCGCCGACGAAACACACATGAAAATGTGTAATTGATCATCGTGCATCCACGACCGGGATTCGATGAATAGCGTCTGCGGTTTGTTGGTGCGAAACGGTTCGGTCCAGTGCAGCTTGCCTCGTTTCACCTCTGTTGGTTTTTTCTGATCCAGCCACTCCCAGCGAAACTTGCCTGTTTCGACCTTTCCACCCGATACGGTACTGGCGAGGCCGCGATAGTAGATTAGCAACTGGTCACCGAAGGCCTTCGGCTCCATCTTTTTCTTCCTGTTCGTTTCGAAGCAGACGACGTACGAAAAGAACCGCTCGGATTCAGGGTCGAACATCTGCGGGGAGAATTTCACGTGCTCCCAGCCCTTGAGCGACATTTTGGGGGCGAAACTTGGCGGCAATTGGATCGATTCCGAAGTCCAGCCCTCCGGGGCCTTAAGAGGGTTCTCTGGCGGAGCGGCGACAAGAGTTAGCAGGATAAACGCGAACACGAGTGATGTCCTTTCCGGAGTGATTTCGGTGGCTTCTCAGTGTGCTTTACACATGGCAGCAATTCTAAGCCTACGATTAACAAGGACCATACGAAAACGAAAAAATAACTAGGCAGCCAACTCTCTCAAAACACGCAAATTTCGAGCATCTCCGTCTTCGCCGTTGATCGCTGCTTTTGGCGTTTCCAGATACATCGGCAGATGGCCCATTTTTCGCGACTTCACGATTCGTCGGAACCCGTCACAGCCAATCTGGCCGAGACCGATGTGTTCGTGACGGTCGACGCGAGATCCGCATTCCCTCTTGGAATCGTTGAGATGTAACGCTTTCAGTTTTTCAAACCCGAAGGTGGTCTCGATGTCACCGAGCATCCTCCTCCAGCCGCTCGTGCGATCGATGGCGTAACCAGCGGCAAATGCGTGGCACGTGTCGAGGCAAACGCCAAGCCGTTTCGAATCGGACGTGTGGGAGATAATATCCGCGATCTGTTGGAAGGACCAACCAAGGTTCGTGCCCTGGCCGGCCGTGTTCTCCAACAGGATATTGGCGGCGCGGGCGGACCGTAGTTCGTTAATGCGGTCCACCGCTTTGGCGATCCGGATGATCCCGGCCGCTGCCGTTGACGTTGTGTACGAGCCCGGGTGGACGACAACCCAGGGGATCTGTAACTGGCCAGCGCGTTCCAACTCGATCGTCATTGCGTCAATGGATTTCTTCCAGAGGGCGTCATCGGGACTGGCGAGGTTGATGAGATAGGACGCATGTGACATGGTTTGTCGAAGCTGTGCCCTGGCAACGGCTGCAGAAAATGCGACCGCATCGGAATCTGCGATTGAATTGAGCTGCCACCTACCGTTGCGCTTGGTCAGCAACCGTCCAGATTGCGGGTCGTTTTTTACTTCCGGATAGGCACGCGGATTTGCCGTGAATATTTGCAGGCAATCCATGTCGGATTTCCCTGCGGCCTCGGCGGCGTTATGTAATCCACCGGAAATCGACATGTGCGCACCCAGCATCACCATCCAGCAACTCCAGATTGAGACGAAAAGGCGAAACGGCCCGGTTTTCGCAACCGGACTGGTAACTGCTGTGTGGTTAACCGCAAGAAAATGACAAAGATCGCTCTGTATTCGTTGGGATACGGTCTTGCCCATTGGGGATCGCCACTCCTACAATAACGCTAGGGACGTTATTGACAATCCTAGGTGTTTGGTTGTGGACACTTCGTACGTATGGAGACAGACAGGAGTGTCTCATGTCAGAACATTGGTGGGTATCCGTTGCGTTGGTCACAGCGCTATGTCTCGCATATGGCGGATGGAAACTGAGCCATCGTCGCCGCTACCGGTTCTTGCAGACCGCACGCGAGCAGTTTCATCAACAGCGTGAGTGGTTGGAAGCCAACTTTCTAACTCTTGCGATGAAGACGGCACCCCGCGGCCTGGAATGGGGAGACTATGAGTTCGACGATGCCGTCCGCTTTGCCCGTGATCCAGACAAGAACGAACTCTGCGCCTTCGTCGGTGTGACGATCAAGTTTGAAGCGATTGAAGGCGGAGGAATGGAAGATGTCGAGGCCGTGTCACAATTCAAGGCGGCGACGGGTGTGTTTCACTACCGCGACGGCAAATGGATGACCCTGGGCCGAACCGTACTCAACCTGAATCCGTACGAGACCATAGTCCACTACCAACTGGATCATGTTGATTAGTGCCCCATTGATGAGGGCTAAGGGGGAGTTTTTTTCCGCCTCTCGGCAGCGAGTATCGCGGCACCGGATCTAAGGTGTTGCGAAGGAACAACTTGCATCTTGACCGCCCCCTCCCAGAAAAAAACACACTCATCTTCCCGCACGCCGAGTTCCCCCCTAAAATGTCCCGCGTGATGCTGATCAGCTCACCTTGGCCCCTCACAAGTTCCTGCCCCACTTGTGAGGGGCGTTTTTTTGTGCCATAAATCCGTCACCTAGTCCATCACTCGACGACGACATCTTTCCAGTCATCGCCAGCGGGCGGAAATTGGGGGGCGAGCGATTCGAGCTTTTGCACCAGAAGTTGACTGATTACGAGGTTTCGATACCACTTGCGGTCGGCCGGAATAATGTGCCATGGCGCGTAATCCGTGTTGCAACGAATCAACGCATCTTGATACGCCGATTGGTAATCATCCCAGAGAAGGCGTTCTTTGAGATCCCCCGGATTGAACTTCCAACGTTTGTGTGGCGTGTCGACACGATCCTGCAACCGTTGGCGTTGTTCGTCCTTGCTGATATGGAGAAAGCACTTGACGATCGAAATTCCGTCATCGGTCAACAGTCGCTCGAATTCGTTGATCCGATCGTACCGGCTACGCCATTCTGATTCTGGCACGAGCGAATGGACGCGGACGATCAACACATCTTCATATTGGGAGCGATTAAATATTCCAATGTTGCCGCGTCGTGGTGCCGCGCGGTGAATCCGCCACAGGAAGTCGTGATCGAGTTCCTCAGCGCTGGGTGCCTTGAATGATGTGACCTGACAGCTCTGTGGGTTTAGACCCCGCATCAGAGATCGGATGGTTCCATCCTTACCAGCAGTGTCCATTCCTTGCAGGACCACCAGCACAGCTCGTTGATTTTCGGCGTACAGTTGGTGGCCTAGTTCTGTCAGGCGCTTGATGTAATGTTTGGTTTGGATCTTGGCTTCAGATTTGTCGATCCCCTCCTCCGTTACCTTTGTGGAAAAATCAGCGAGACGGATTTTAGTGCCGGGGGGAACATGGAGAGGTTGATTCACGGAGTCACCTTTTTCCCTGGGGTGTAAAATAAGGATGGTAAGCGTCACGGTAACGCGAGGCGGAGGCGACGTGGCCAGCCACGTTCTCACCGGCTTGCCCGTCCGGTTACGGATTGGAAAATGTTTGCCGGAACGGTCTCATCTTCGGAAAGGTGGAGAGCACGTCCTGCAGTCGCCCTTTGGCTGCAGCTGCCGTCTGACCTAAATCGGCGCGAGCCAAATCGTTTGCCTCGACCGGATCCGCAGCGACGTGATAGAACCGACCGTCACCGTACAGCTTGTACGCTTTATCCCGGGCGAATCGGCCGAGCTTCTTTTGTTGGGTCGATTTTCCGGCCTTCGTCAACAGTTCCTTGACTTTTGCCTCATTTTTCGGCCGTGCGGGAGGCCGAGGATTGTAGTAACAAAAGACCCAATCGCGAACGCTCTCGACCTCTCCTCGCAGTACTGGCAGCAGGCTCTTGCCATCGACTTGGCGATTCGGTAAATCCGCCCCGCACGCCTCGAGGACCGTCGGAAGAACGTCAGTGAAATCGACAAGCGCGTTCGACGCTTGCCCCGCCTTGATGACCGCTGGCCACTGCGCAAACATTGCGACATGCGTGCCGTTATCCGGCATGCTTGCCTTACCCCCTTTGATTGGACCTGAGGGCATTTGAGAAACGATGTTCGTCGCACAACCGTTGTCGCCAGTGAACAAAATCAGCGTGTTGTCTCGAATGCCATGTTCAGCCAACTTGGCGTCGAGTTGACCTGCGATCTTGTCTACATAGGCAACCATATCATCGAAGTACTCGACACCGCCCTTCTTGCCGTCGTAATCCCCGCTTCGCTCGCGGTTGCCACCAAGCAGACTATCCGGCGTTGGCACAAAGGGCCAGTGAGGCAGCATCATCGGGTAATAGATCATGAAGGGCTGCGTATGATTCTGGTCGATAAAGTCGCACAGGAACTCGACCATGACATCGGGGCCATAACGATTGGCGACGTCGCGCAACTTTCCATCTTGGGATATCCTGGGCGCCCAATAACGCGATTCGCGGCCGTCCAGGTGCCAGAGACAATGCGTGTCGAATCCAAATTCTCTTACCGTTTGCATATCGCCGCCCAACTGCCACTTGCCGGCGATGGCTGTGCGGTAGCCGCCGCGTTGCAGCTGGTTTGCGAAAGTTTGTTCGCCCTTCAGAAGCACGCCAAAACTAGTGTAGTTTCGAAAGCTGTAACGACCGGTCATGATCTGAACACGGGACGGTGTGCAAATCGGCATAGAATAACAATGTCGGAACCACATCCCGTTGCGAGCGATTTTGTCGAGATGCGGCGTCTTGTAAGTTTGGCTTCCGTGGATGGAAAACCCTTCATACCCAACGTCGTCGGCCATGATGACGATGATATTGGGTTTCTCCCCAGCAATTGCCGGAGCGGGTGTCGAAACAAAAAGGCAAACGGCGGTCAGCGGGACCAGTGGGAATAGGCGTGACACAGCGTTGACTCCAGGGATACCGTCGCAAGAACAAGGAACTGCTAGTCATTCTAGCTGAGGATAACCAGCGATCACTGCCGAGTGCAAGCGCAACGCCATCGGACGTGATACCATTTGCACGACTCGTTTTATTGCCTGGGTCGTAGTCGGTGGGGACTTACCTACCATACAATGGTCGAAACGCCAGAACATCGAATGCCGCGAGTCAGCCGAGGCTGACAGGTTTGAAAGCGATGCATGACCACGAATCATTTTTTCGGGACCTGAGACGGCTTGGGGTCGGCGAACGGTTGTTGACCCGTCCCGCACAGCTTGTCGCCTACGAATCGGACGGATTGACTGCCTTTCGCCAGAAACCGTCCGCCGTCTTGTTGGCGGATAACCAGGACGATGTGATTGGCGCGATCAAGGCCTGTCACGAGCACCACGTGCCGTTCATGGCGCGAGGCAGCGGCACAAGCCTCAGTGGCGGTTCCGTCCCCATACAAGACGGTTTGGTCATCGCGATGAACCGGCTAAATCGAATTCTCGATTTGGACCCCGTTTCACGGACAGCGGTTGTCGAACCCGGCGTGATCAACCTCGCCGTTTCACAAGCGGCTGCCGAACACGGATTGTATTATGCGCCGGACCCGTCGAGCGGGCCGGTCTGTACGATCGGTGGGAATGTGGCCTTCAATTCCGGAGGCGCGCATTGCCTGAAGTACGGCATGACCACCAATCATGTCACGGGCTTGAAGATTGTCCTGCCCGACGGCGAAGTCTGCCAGCTCGGATCGGACAGTTTGGAGGGGGACGGTCCCGATTTGGTCGGTGCTTTTATCGGTAGTGAAGGGCTATGGGGAGTGGCACTGGAAGTGACTTTGCGTTTGCTTCCCAAGCCAGAACGCTTCTACACACTCCAGGCGGCTTACGACTCTCTGGAGAAAGCGGGTACCGCTGTAGCGATGGTCATCGCTTCTGGCTTGCTACCGGGCGCACTGGAGATCATGGATCGTCTGTCGATGGACGCTGCCATGGCGGCGGTTGCTGCGGAATACTCAAAAGACGCCAAGGCGGTGTTGATTGTCGAATTGGAAGGGCCGCGCGAAGAAGTGGAAGCGGAGATTCCATTGCTCCGTGATGTGATCGAAAAGAGTGGTGCCTACCAGCCGATCCTAGCCGCCGATGAAGAACAGCGGCAGAGGATTTGGACGGGTCGCAAAAGTGCATTCTCGGCGGTCGGTCGACTCAGTCCTGATTTCATTGTGCAGGACGGTGTTGTGCCTCGTTCCAAACTTGGCCATGCCCTAGCTGAAATCGACAAGTTCGCTGCACAGTATCAGATGCGGGTTGCCAACGTGTTTCACGCGGGAGATGGCAACCTGCACCCGCTGATCCTGTATGACGGTCGACAGGAAGGGGAGCTGGAACGGGCCGAAGAACTTGCCGGTGAGATACTGCGGCTTTGCATTCGACTCGGTGGGTCCATTACCGGGGAGCACGGTGTCGGCTTAGAAAAACGCAATTATATGTCTGAGATGTTCAGCGAGGTCGATTTGAAGTTCATGTATCAAATGCGCGAGGCCCTCGATCCCAGGCAGTTGGCCAACCCGGGAAAGATGCTGCCGATCGGTACGGCCCCTGCCCTGGTGAGCCACGGCGCTCACCCGTTGGAAAAACAGGGAATTGTCTCTCGCTATTGACTGCCAGGTGAATCATGCCCCCTTCCCAAGTTGGCGAACGGCCCACGCCGGAATCCGAAGATCAGCTCAAGGAACTGGTTCTTAAACTCCCCTACGTGAAAGCCGTAGGCGGTGGCAGCAAACCGGCACTATCGAGAGATGCGACGATCAGCATGGCGGCCATTCGCGGTGTCGTTGACTACCTGCCGGAAGAGTACACGATCAGCGTTCGAGCGGGAACGCCCGTCCAAGAGGTTATGGCAACACTCGAAGAACACGGTCAGTTCCTTCCATTCGACCCTCCTTTGTCGTCAGCCGGTGCCACGATCGGCGGAACTGTTGCCGCTGGAGTCTCTGGACCCGGGCGCTTTCGCTATGGAGGAGTGCGAGACTTTCTCCTTGGTGTCACCTTCATGTCAGGCGATGGGAGGATAATTCACGGCGGCGGTAAGGTAGTCAAGAACGCGGCCGGGTTTGATATACCCAAGTTGATGGTCGGAGGCTTGGGGGCTTGGGGATTGATCACTGAATTGACCTTTAAGGTTTTTCCTCGCGCCATGGAGACACTAACTGCGGAGATTGAAACCGCATCGTGGGCCGACGCATGTCGGCTTGGACACGAGTTAGCGCTTGCGCCATTGGATTTGCTCTGTTTGGAGCTAGCTCCACCAAACAAGATCTGCCTGCGAATAGGTGGGCAAGTCTCTTCGTTGCAGGAGCGATCCGAACGCATGAGGCGATCGTATGGTGGTGATTCGTGGAAACAAATTCAACCCGACGCGCTGATGTGGCAGGACGCTGCAGATTTTGCCTGGGCGGGCGATACGAACGCTTTGGTACGGATGGCGATAAACCCCAAGCAGATGGAATTGGCAGAAGCCACGGTCACTCAATGGAGTCGTGCGGACGAAGTGCAACGCCGATACGGGGTCGGTGGCAATGTGCTCTGGATGTCCGGCCCCGACGAAGTCTTGGGTGAGAGTGTTCCACTTTTGGTGACCGTTTTGAATCGCCCTGCACTGGCCATCCGTGGAACGTGGGACGTCGCGCGGATTGGTGGTAGACCGCCGAACGTTTTGGCTGAACGGTTGCACTCAGTTTTTGACCCGCAACGACGATTTGTGCCCCCCAAATCACAGATGGCTTGAAGGAACGATGCAACACCAAATCTCATTGCAGCAATATAGTCCGCACGGCGAAGCGATGGCTGAGGCCATCGAGAAATGCGTCCACTGTGGTTTCTGTCTACCCGCCTGCCCAACTTACCTGGACCTAGGCGAAGAGATGGATTCTCCCCGTGGTCGTATCTTCCTGATCAAGGAGGTGTTGGAAGGTAACCTAACCGTTGACGATGCGGCGCCCTACATCGACCGATGTTTGGGTTGTGTGGCGTGCCAGACAGCCTGCCCATCCGGCGTGCCCTACGGGCAGTTGCTGACACCGTATCGCGCGATGAGTGACAGCATTCGTTCCCGGAGTTTGAGCGACCGCCTGTTTCGTAAATTCGTGCTCAATGTCCTCCCCTATCCGGCTCGAATGCGTTGGGCATTGATGGGTGGAGGCCTGGCAAAGCGGTTGCGGTTTCTGCTACCCCGCCGAATGCGAGAGATGCTTGATCTGCTACCGGAAAAGGCCAAGGCAACCGACAATCAGTCGGTGTCTCCACAGCCGATCGGCGAAGTGCGAGCACGAGTTGCGCTGCTCAGCGGCTGTGCGCAAAAACTGCTCGCTCCGGAAATCCACGCTTCGACGCTCCGCGTTTTGGCACAGAATGGAGTGGAGGTTGTGGTACCGGAAAAGCAAGTCTGTTGTGGTGCGTTAGCGGCCCACACTGGAGACCTCAAGCTGGCGGTGCGATTTGCGAGGCAGAACCTCGCGGCGTTTCCCACCGATATAGATGCGATCATCTCCAATGCGGCCGGCTGCGGTTCGGGAATGCACGAATACGGTCTGTGGTTACAGGGAGAGGCAGAGGAGACCGCGGGTCGAGAATTTGCTGCTCGCGTGTGCGACATTGCCAAATTTCTCGTGCAGATAGGATGTCGCACACCTCCTGCGTATCCGCGGCGCATAAGAGTCGCCTACCACGACGCCTGCCATTTGGCCCACGCGCAAAAAGTCCGCAGCGAGCCGCGGACCTTACTGAAGAACATCGAGAACATTGAATTAGTTCCGATTCGCGATGCTGATATTTGTTGTGGTTCGGCGGGTACGTACAACATCGAACAGCCGGAGATTGCCAAACGCCTGGGTGCTGCGAAGGCCCGAGCCGTCCAGGAGACGGGCGCCGATCTGGTCGTGACAGGGAACATCGGCTGCATGATGCAACTGCAGACCCATTTGGAGCGCCCGGTCCCTGTGGTTCATACGATTCAGCTGCTCGACGCCTGCTATCGACAGTGCGAGGTGGTCTGACAGTCAGTTGAGCCAAAAGGCGCTAGCCTCGGGTTCTTGAGATCACGCGATGCTAACGACAAGACCCGACGCTAGCGTGTTAGGCTAAAGAACACTGACAGAGCCAGTGCCACACATTGGCGGGACGGCAATCACGCGCTGGCCGAGAGGTTCTCTGGCTGTTCGCGAGGCGACGGCATTGTAATCGTGTCGCTTTGCAAATCGGTTTCATACCAGCGACGCTTGATTTGGTCGGCCTCGGATTGATGCGTGAGATAATGTGTCCGCATTTCTCGGAGCACTGCAAAGTAAGATGGGTAGACGGCCTTGTGGTAGGGTGAATCAGCCGGTAACTCGGACGACAGACGGCGGTGAGCCTCTGCCAGATTGTGATACGGAAGAGAAGGGATGAGGTGGTGCAAGGCGTGATAACGTTGTCCGAGTGGACAAATAAGTGATGTGAACAGGTTGCCCGTGATGATTGTCGAGTCGGAGAACTGGTTCGAGTGGCTCATGCGGTCGCCATCGCTGAGGAAACGATGAGACGAGAGTGCGCGGAGATGATTGAGGGTTAGAATGGCAACGGCTAACGCGTACAACTGTGGTACGCGTGACCAAGTCGTCAGTCCGACGATTGGCGCGATGAAGATGACCCAAGCGCGCAGGCTGCAGGCCAGCTCCATTGCCGCCCAGGCACGCCGCGGCGCGTTCGTCGAAATCGGTTTTCGATAGGAGAAGTTAATAACAAATGATGACGCTCTTTCTAATGTCCACTGTCGCAACTTGGGGTGCAGGAAGGATATCGGCGTCAGAAGAAACCGAACGGTGACGACGATCGGTTGAAGCACTACCTGAGCCGCGTAGGCGACAAGATCGCGTAACGCGCCGTTGCCGAGCGGGAGGTATTCCCCGTCGTTTCGAGTGCCGTAGTGGTGCGTGTTGTGGTGAGCGATGTGACTCTCGTAAAAGAACGAGGGCGTTAACATGGGTATGCCAGCGATGATATTCCAGCAAACTTGAAAAACGGTCATCTCTCCCTTCTTAAAGTGAACTAGTTCGTGCATGAAAAGGCTGATCCGGTACATCGCGAACGCGGTAAGTGAAAATGTGGCAACTTGCAGGGCGGAAAATAGTGGCGCCGTCAGATACACGGTCAACGCGCCGTACGCAACGGTTATGCTGATCAGGAAGTCGGCCCAGTAGATGACGGGGTTTGGACGCGTCAATCCACGAACAAGACGTCGCGCGTCGGCCACTGGTAGGTTCGAACGATCGTCCATCGAATTACGCCCTAGCTGATGTGGTTCAAATTCCATTCCTTGATGAGTATTTTCGTGTTTGCTGCGTTCGAGCTTTACGGAAACGAGTTTGGGTTGGCGATTTGTCGCATCCTGCGAAACGGTTGAATAGAATAGTTGGACGTGACGCTTGGAATAATCCGTAAGCTCTCTCTACTTATCCGAAGCTCAGCCTCGGGTTTTCCAATTACCTAATGAATCGACGAGTAAGCTGGGCCGTAGTGACTGGGGATTTGACATGCGATTTGGCTGCCGAGTTAGAGTTTGCGGGTTACTCGTTGGTTTAACAGTCGTGACGACGAGTTTGTCCTCGAGTGGCGATGAACCTTTCAGTCGGGCCGTGCATCAAGCCAAGTCCCGTGGTGGAATGGTCGTATCGGCGTCCAAGGTTGCCAGTGAAATCGGGCGTGACATTCTCGCCAAGGGAGGGAATGCGGTCGATGCGGCCGTCGCAGTCGGCTTCGCGATGGCCGTATCTTGGCCGGAAGCGGGAAATATCGGCGGGGGCGGATTCATGTTGGTCGCGCCGCCGGAAGGTGACGTGCGGTGCATCGAGTATCGTGAAATGGCACCGGGGACCGCCCACCGACATTCATTCACCCTTGGTGAGACGGCGTTGAGCCATAAAGCGGCTGGCGTACCGGGAACTGTCGCTGGGCTGTTCTTGGCGCATAAAAAATATGGAAAGCTCGAATGGGCCGTTCTAGTTGACCCGGCCATTCGACTTGCCAAGAACGGTGTGTTCATCGATAGGCCACTGGCCTCGTCGATCAACAAAGTGTTGGCCATGCCAGTCCTCGCAAACGATGACCGGTTCAACGAACTTCGCCGCGTCTACGGAAAGCCAGATGGAACGCTTTGGAAAGTGGGTGACACGCTACTGTTGCCGGATCTGGCTAGCACACTGCAGCGAATCGCTGACCTGGGTCCGGCCGGGTTCTATCAAGGGCCGGTGGCAAAGTTGATTGCGGAAGAAATGAGCCGTCATGAAGGACTCATTTCTGAACAGGATTTGCTCGCCTACCATGCAAACGATCGAGCAGCTACCAAGGGAAAGTACCGCCAGTTCGAAATCTTTGGCGCACCGCCGCCCAGCTCGGGTGGTACCTGCACGGTGATCGCCATGGAGATGTTAGAGAGTTTCGACCTTCGCGCCCACGCCGACCGCTTTTCTTTTCGCACTTTGCACTTGATGGGTGAGGCGATGCGTCACGCATTTCATCAGCGAGCTCTAAACCTGGGCGACTCCGACTTTATCGAGATTTCGCCACAGCTGTTGACACCGGAGTTTGCTCTCGCCCTAGCGGAAAAGGTTGACCTCAATTCTGCCGGTAACAGTGTAGAACTAGCCGCCCCACTGCCAATCGTTGAGGAGTCGAATCAAACGACGCATTTCTCTGTTGTGGATGCTGACGGAATGGCTGTCTCCAACACCTATACACTGGAGGCGAGTTGGGGATGTAAAATTGTCGTTGTCGGTGCGGGATTCGTTCTCAATAACGAAATGGGTGACTTCAACTGGATCCCCGGGCGCACCGATATGAAGGGTCGAATCGGAACGGAGCCCAACACCATCCAACCGCGAAAACGGATGCTGAGTTCTCAAACGCCGACGATTGTGCGAAAGGATGGTCGGGTTGTCTTGGTGACAGGGAGCCCCGGTGGGCGGACGATCATCAACACCGTGATCTCGATCTTGGTTAGCCATCTCGAATACGAGTTGCCCTTGGACCAAGCTGTTCGCGGCCCTCGTTCGCATCACCAATGGTTGCCTGACACTTTGTCGTTTGAGGGTTTACTACATTCGGACTATGAGCAGGAAGTTGCCCGTCTGAACAAGGTTGGGCATCAATTAACTCGTCGCTACCCGCAAGGATCCGCTCAGTCGATTGCCATCGACAAGAATGGTGTAGCGTGGGGTGTGGGCGACTGGAGGCGAAGTGGATTTGCCGCTGGTGTAGAAAGCGACAAGTGATCGTTAGCGACGCGCTCGCGTGAATGATCCTCGGACTTCGACCGTCATTTCACCGGCGTTGTCGGTCGGCAAGACATCGTACATTCGCAAAAGCAGGCGGCCGGACTTTTTGGGAACGAGCGTCACGCTATTTCCTACCAAGAACTGTTCGATCTCGTTTTCTTGCCCGTTACTGATCGTTCCGACCAGACTGCCAAGATTAAATTCCCGTAACTCCTTGGGTATCTTCACACCATCGGGCGGCACGTTGACACTCAGGCGAAACGTCCAGATCCCCTTGGCGCTGATGCGTACCGGTTTGCCTTTAATCACATTGAAGCCAGTGTACTGCCAGCCCTCGTCGCCAGCGATCGTGATGATTGCCTTGTCCGCATTCTCCTCGACGCTGCGAATCAACTTCAGCTTGTTCCTAGCCAATTGGTGTTGTGGGTAGAGTTTCAGAATCTCGCCATAGACCGCTTTCGCCTTATCCAGATCCTTCTCGCGTTCGTACTCGATCGCCAACTTCTCGGCGTCAATGATGAACGTCCTGTGCAGTTTCAATAAACGTTGGTCGGACGGAAGAGTCGACTGTGTTTGGTTTCCTTTGCGGGGCGGTTGTGCCCATACGGACAATGCCATGGTCACGGCGAGCAAACCGGTAGCTAAACAGGTCCGATTGAGTGAATGACGTGGCACGACCAATCCTTTCCGATGGCTGACATGTTACATGGTAACGAGCGGTATCGGCAGCAACCGCTTCGAGCAACCCTTCCAGTGTGGCTACTACAACCAATTTAGGCAAGTTGGGGCTAATCGCCAATTCGGCTATAATGCAGCCGCGGCAACTAGGATCCCACAACACCTGGCAATTGAATGGCGATTTGTCCCTACATTGATCAAGTGGTGAAGCTTGCATCGGCTGACTTTCCTGATTTGTGGAGAGAATGTGACTCGCCGGTCTTTCACAGCGAACAGACCGAACGAGTTCGTCTCGACCTGCTCCGCCGCACAGAGACCTTGGACGGATCGGAGGCGGAGCGAATTACCGATCTGTGTCGATCGGTGGTAGCCAATTTGGAGATCGACCAAGTCCCTATTTTTGTCCATCAACCTCAAGATGGCCGGCCGGTGATTCCGCGGCTTTGTTTCGTTCCAGACGAGATACACCTCGTCGTTTCTCCCCGGCAGTTTGCTCATTGTTCCAATGCAGAACTACGCATCATTTTGGGGCATGAAATTTGCCACTACTGGCTGTGGACGACTTTCAATGGACAGTACCGAACGACAGAGATGGTCTTAGCAGCCTTGGTGGGCCGCGGCGACCGTCAGGTGGCGCGGGAGACGGAACGACGTTATCGGTGGCTGTCGGAATTAGTCTGCGACCGTCATTCGCTCCAAATGGAATCGAGCCTCGCCGAATTTTCTACGGCAATTTGGAAATTACAACACCCTGACCAGCCGTTGGCTCCCAGCGATCTTGACGTTGCGGTGACAGAAGATCCGTTGGCACCGTGCTCCTCGACGGGAACGCACCCTTCCACCGATATGCGTCGCTGGGCCGCCGCTCGGTGGCTAAAGTCCAAGTCCGAATGTGAAGCAGAAGTCTTGGCGGCAGTCTGCGGAGAAATGACACTCGAACGACTTTGCCTGATCGACCAACGGGACTTGGAAGTTTGGACGGCTTGGCTGTTGAATCGTCTGGTTGAGCCGACATGGATGCGCACGGACCGAGTGATGCGGCATTGCAAGCTCTTTTTTTCCGATTCATCACAAGCCTCGAACGACGGATCAATCCTGGGGAAGTTGAATGAGATAAACGACGAGGGACTTCGCGATTACCTGGCATACCTCACACTTGACATCCTGACGGTCGACCGAGAATTGGAAGGCTACCCGTTGGCATGGGCGTTGGAGGTGTGGGAGGAAGTTACTTGGACTGCACACGTGCAAGCTGTGATTTGCAAAGAGCTCAAAATTGGCAAACGACGGATGCAGCAATTACACGCTGATCGTGGCCAATTGTTGTTGGAAGCGGATACAAAGCACGCGTGACCGAGAATACGGACCGGATGCTCTATGCTCTCCCTGACATCTTTTTTCGCCGACATTGTTCTCCCGGACGGGCTGTCCACCCAAGACACCGTGACCGCCATCGTGCCATTGTTGGAGCAGCTCGCCGACACTCACGATGACCAGCTTGTCGGACCGGCAGACCATGGGCAGAAACTATTTGTCGAGCGAGGCAGGATATGGTTTGAGCAAAAGGAGGCAACGCTGCCGCAACTAAATTTCGCTGAGGTGAATCGCCGACAGGCGATCTTCGAAGGAGCTATGGCGATTGTCGCTGAGACGGTTCGTGTCACTGACGAACGTGACACGTATCGAGAGTTGCACTTGTTGGAACCTGGCGACGAGGATTTTCAACAGCCCGGGTACGTGATTGATTGCCAGAGTTGGGAACAATTACTGGACCATCACGACGCGTCAGTTGACAGCTATCTTTGCGGACTACTCATGGCGGGGATCGCCCTAGGTCTCGACCTTCGCTTGCCCGATCAGATGAAACGGTTTGTGTCGTCGCGTCAAAACCTGTTCGCGATCCGACCCGATCTTCATCCTGTGATCGCCCGAACTATTGTTCAACTTACCGAGCTCGACCGTACTCGCCGACCGATTGATTTACGCGCGATAGCTCAATCACTTACGAATTACCGAGGAGAATCGGTCGAACTAGAGTACGAACTGGCCGCCATTGAAGGGTTCCAGGCCAACGACCCTCAGGGGAAGCAGGACACCATTCTGGCGAGGCTACAACAGCGTTTGTTCGACCTCTCCCGTCGCAACCGACTGTTACATTTCCGCAGCAGTTCATCGACAGCCAATCTCACCATCGGATCGGTACCGTTGACTCAAGATGTTCAGACGATCGAGACCGAGCACATTCTGATTTGGAATCAGGACCTGCAGGATCGCTTGATAAGTGGCACTCCACTCCTGCTAAACGATCATTTGAATTTCGTGGAAGCCTGTTATTTGCCGTCGGTCATGGAACGCATACGCGGGAATGCTCGTCGCGATGCGGCCGAGTACGGATTTGCACAGTTGAGGTTGGTCGCCTGCTTCCTTCGTTGGTCAAACCTGAAGGAGGATCCGCCGCAACGGTACGAATCACCGCTTGTGCTGTTGCCAGTGACGCTCCGCCGTGAAAAAGGTGTCCAGGATCAATACTATCTCGAGGCGGCCACTTCCGTAGCAGAGGTGAATCCGGCCGTTCGCTATCATCTGAATTCGCTCTACGGAATCGAGCTTCCCGAGTCGATCGACCTCAGCGAAACGGACCTCGGCGAGCTCTACCGCTGGCTAACCGCCCAAGTGGACCAGTCGGGGCAAGGATTGGAGGTCCAATATTTGGACCGACCACGAGTCGAAGTGGTGTACCACCGTGCTCGAAGGCGATTAGAACAACACTTGCGGCGGGCAAAGTCACGGCGCCGCGGTTATCGCACATACGCTGAATTCGATTACAGTTACGACGCCTCGACGTACGACCCGTTGGGTATCAAGTTATTCTTGGGGCGAGTGCACGGCGATAGAGATGTTTCTGACGGCCCCATTTTCGACCGAGACGGTGCCATGGTGGAGCAGCCATCCGCTGAACGTGCGGGAGGACGAGTGCGAGTTGACGGCAAATCGATCAACCACCACGTATGGGAATTTGACCTCTGCTCCGTGACACTTGCGAATTTTCGCTATCGACGAATGTCGCTGGTCCGCGACTACGAGGCGGTCATTGACCAAGATTTGCGAAGCCCTGCATTCGACGCAACATTTTCGCTCACTCCAAAACCGATCGATCGAGAGGCGTTTCAATCACCGGCTTTGGCAGAGCGACACGACATTCTTCCGGCTGATCCATCGCAGGCCGCTGCAATCGGAGCCGCGCGTGCCGGCGGCTCCTACATTATTCAAGGTCCGCCCGGAACGGGAAAATCGCAGACGATTGCCAATTTGATTGCCGACTATGTGGCCCGCGGGCGACGAGTGCTTTTTGTGTGCGAGAAACGGGCCGCGTTGGACGTTGTTTATGCGAGACTGTGTACTCAGGGTTTACAGGACGTCTGCACCCTGATTCATGATGCGCTCAGCGACAAAAAATCGTTCGTCATGGAATTGCAGCGAACCTATAACGGCTTCCTGGAAGACCGGCAGCGAGACGAAGAATCATCACGTCAGTCCTCTGTCGACTCGTTGCAGCACCAGTTGGACCCCTTGATTCAGTTTGGCGATGTCATGGTCTCGCCTGGCGACCGTTCCGACGTGTCGACGGTTCGCTTGTTGGAACGCGTTCTCGAATTGGGCATGAATCGCTCCGAGGAGATTGACGAGACGCTACCGGATGTTTCTCAATGGCACCGCCATAAAGAAGACCTGCAGCGATTGATGGATGTACTGGCGAGTCTGTCCAACACGTCGCCCGTATTCTCGCGGCATCCATTGGCCAACCTGTCACCTGAAATCTTGGAGAGGCCGCGACCTCGGCAGTGGATTGCTGAACAGGTCACAAGATCCTTGGATGTATTGGCGGCACTGGAAAAATCAAGCGAACAGAGCAAACTTCCACTGGAGACTTTACAGGCGATGGAGCACTTGATCGCCGTGCGGGCTTACGTTCAAAAGTGCAGCACGCTCGCCAGTTCCGAGAATCTGGCGTTGACCGATCCACATTCGGACCGTTCACAGCAATTGGAAAACCTTCGTCGCGAAGTTTTAGAAAAACAGCGACAGTTGCAGGTGCTCAAAGACCAGAACAGTTTTTGGAATGAGCGGTTGGATCGGCAATCGGCGACGATAGCAAGGCAGCAGCTACAACGATTGGAGATGTCATGGACGAAATGGCTTCAGCCGACGTGGTGGCGGCTCAGGGGAACACTCAGCCGTCGGTACCGGATCGGCGAGCATGACATTCGTCCACTTTGGTCGCATGTGGTTGACCAGCTGTTACTTGAGTACGACGCGGGGGATGAGGTCGAAGAGGCTAGATCGCAAGTGTCACAGCAGCACGGTGTCAGTGGAGATCTTGCCTGGCTCGATGAGGAGATTGCAACGGTGCGGGCGGCGATCAAAGAGCTTCCGCTATGGCTGGACGAATTTCATCGGGGCCTAATCGAGCGAGACAACACAGGCCAGTATTTTTCGGAGCTGAACGAGTTCGCATCTCTTGTCGATCGTTGGTACACGATCAGCAGGGGTTTCTTGCTCGATACGGACAAACTCAGTGTGAGCGAGTTGATTTCACGCGTCGCCAACGTGGAGCCGGCGTTGGTCGGGTTGGCCGACTTTCTCGACTGCCTAAAACCACTATCGCGTCTGCCAAAAGAACTACAGTCGACCATTCGTGTTTTTCCTGATTCACTATCGCAACTTGAGGGTCGCTTGACGGAGAATTCGCTGCTGCAGCTGCAGTTGGATGATCGTGAATTTGCGCGTTTCAACGGCGAACAAAGGGACAAACTGGCAAACCGGGGCTATGAACGCTACCAACAGTTGCTACTGGCCAACGCTGCGATGATCCGTGGACGCGTGCGTGACCAATTCCTGCAACGGGTCGGATTGACGAATCGTTCCGCAAGTGAGTTAAGTGAAGAAGAGACCGTTTTGCGAGACCAGTACAAAAAGGGTCGGCGTGTGCTGGAGCATGAATTCGGCAAGTCGATGCGGTATAAGGCCATCCGAGACTTGGCCGCCGCCGAATCGGGAGTGGTTGTTCGTGACCTGAAACCTGTCTGGCTGATGAGCCCCTTGAGTGTGGCAGATACGTTACCGCTGGACGCGGAGTTGTTTGACGTCGTCATTTTCGACGAAGCAAGTCAGGTAACCCTCGAGTCGGCCGCTCCAACTCTCTTCCGTGCTCCGCAGGTCATCATTGTCGGAGACGAGATGCAATTGCCGCCCACGAGTTTTTTCGTGTCGCATCGAGATACCGCCGAAGATGAACTCTCATTTGAGGAGGATGGTGAGGACCACGAATATAGCCTGTCTGCCGATAGCTTGTTGAATCACGCCAGCCGTAACTTGGCCTCGACGATGCTCTCGTGGCACTATCGTAGTCGCAACGAGTTACTCATCAGTTTTTCAAACTGGCGGTTCTACCACGGACGACTATTGACGGTTCCAGAGGAAGAATTGTTGTTGCCGGATGCCAAGAAGCTCGATGTGCAGTCGGCCGACGATGCGTCAACGTTTGCGGCACTAGCTCTGTCGAGAGCCGTTAGTTTTCATCAACTTGCTAATGGAGTTTACGAACGACGTCGCAATCGATCCGAAGCCGATTACATCGCCCGATTGACGCGAGAAATCCTCTCACACCCCGACGGAAAAACGCTGGGTATCATCGCCTTTTCCGAAGCTCAGCAAGATGAAATCGAAAACGCTTTGCAGAAACTGGCCGACGAAGACGACGCATTTCGACAGCGTCTTGACGCCGAGTTGGAGCGTGAAGAAGACGGACAGTTTGTTGGTTTGCTAGTCAAAAACCTCGAGAATATTCAAGGGGACGAGCGGGACATCATCGTCCTTAGCGTCTGCTACGGACCGGGACCAGACGGTCGAATGTTGATGAATTTCGGTCCGATCAATCGAGCAGGTGGGGAAAAACGACTGAACGTCGCGTTTACTCGAGCCAAACATCACATGATGTTGGTCAGCTCGATCGACCATGCGAAGATCACGAATGATCACAACGACGGCGCCTACTGCCTCAAATGCTACCTTCGCTATGCGGCAGCCGTTTCAGTGGGTGACACAGAACAATTTGAGCTTGTCCTGCAAGGCCTTTCACTCGGCCGTGATACAGAAAGTGGCAAATCAACCGAGCCCGTTTCCCACGCCGCTCGTCAGATTGCAGAACGACTTCAGGGCGAGGGGTTCTGTTGTGATTTTGCCGTCGGACATTCCGGTTTTCGTTGTGACCTAGCTATCTACCGCGAAGGGGACCAGTGTTATCGGTTAGGCGCCCTGCTGGACGGCCCACAGAGTTATCAGCTGGATGATCCCGTTGAGCGAGAGATTTTACGTCCGCGTCTCCTGGAGATCTTCGGTTGGAATGTCGAGCGGGTGTTACTGAAAGACTGGTGGAACCAACCGGAATCCGTGGTCAGTCAATTGCGTTCTCGGCTCGAATCGGACAGCTAGACCAATGTGTGGCATTCGGATTTGAGCCGCAGGCGGTAGCCTCGGGTTTTTTGAAATAGCAGGATCAATTGGCACAATACCCGAGGCTATCGCGTTCGGCTCAACCGACTCACACTCGAGGACCAGCAGCGCGAACTTCACTGCGAACGTCACTTTCGTACTCTGTAAAGTTCTCGGCGAATTTCTCCGCCAAATCGTGAGCCATGGTGTCGTACGCGGTCGTGTCACTCCAGGCTTCACGTGGGTCGAGCACGTGGTCTGGAACTCCGGGGCACTCGACTACCGCGGCGAGACCGAAGACGTCGACATTCGACGTTCTGGCTGCCGCCAGCTCTCCACTGTAGATCGCCCCAATGATCGCTCGTGTGTGCTCGAGTTTGATTCGGCTTCCAACACCGTAGGGTCCGCCGTTCCAACCCGTGTTGACCAACCATACATGGGAATCGTGACGAACAATCTTGTCGGCCAGCAATGAAGCGTATTTACTCGGATGCCACACCAAGAAAGGGCCACCAAAACATGGCGAAAACGTCGCTTCCGGCTCGGTAACTCCCATTTCCGTTCCGGCCACTTTAGCCGTGTAGCCACTGATGAAATGGTATTCGGCCTGTTCAGGCGTCAATCTGCTGACGGGCGGGAGAACGCCAAACGCATCGCACGTTAAAAAAATAACATGGCGGGGATGTCCGGCGACGCACGGCATCTTGGCGTTTTCGATGAACTCGATCGGGTACGACCCTCGAGTGTTTTCCGTGATCGAGGTGTTGTGGAAATCGACGTGGCGATTGGCTCTGTCGTACACGACGTTTTCTAGAACGGCGCCGAAACGTAATGCGTCAAAAATCTGCGGCTCTGCGTCTCGTGTCAAGTAGACGGCTTTGGCGTAACAGCCGCCTTCCACGTTGAAGATCCCCTTGTCTGTCCAACAATGTTCATCATCGCCGATCAAATAGCGGTTGGGGTCGGCGGACAAAGTTGTTTTTCCGGTTCCCGATAATCCGAACAGAACAGCAGCTTCCTCCGTTTCCATATCGCAAGTTGCCGAACAGTGCATCGAAAGCGAACCCCGTTTTGGCATCACGTAATTGATGAGCGTGAAGACCGCTTTTTTCATTTCGCCAGCGTACTCCGTCCCTAGAATGACGACCTCTCCCTGCTCCAGATTCAGATCGACGCTGGTCTTCGACGTCATCCCCGATGTATAGCGGTTGGCGGGGAACCGGCCCGCATTGTAGATCACACAATCGGGTTCGCCGTAATCCTTCAATTCGTCGCAGGTCGGGCGAATAAGCATGTTGTGCATGAACAGCGCATGATACGGTCGGGCGCAGATCACTCGGACCTTCAGTCGGTGCTCCGGATCCCACCCGGCAAACGAGTCGACGCAGTAGAGTTTGGGACGGGTGTTGAGATAATCGATGGCGCGTTCGCGGTTGATTGCGAAAGTGACCTCGTCTTGCGGGCAATTGACGGGTCCCCACCAAACGTCGCCTTCGGATTCCGGATGTTTTACCACGCGTTTGTCTCGTGGTGAGCGGCCCGTTTTTTCACCAGAGTAGGCGATTAGAGCACCTCGAGCCGATATCGTCGTACCCGCCTCAAAACGGATCGCCTCTTCGTAGAGTTCTGACGGCGAGAGGTTGCGAGAGATTTCCTTGACGGTCAACCCATGGACTTCCAAATCAAAACCGCTCATCAATAGCATTCCTTCCGTGACATACTGGCAGACCTCAATGATCGCTTCAGATCGCATGTCGTCAGCGCAGACCACTTGTCGGCTGCGACCGCGTACACGTTCTACTCAAAGCGACACTAGACATCCATCCCGGTCCATTGTCGATCGTTGCGATGTGTTCGATCGAAGCAACACACCTTCCACCTTTGCTGCCAAAAGCACGCTGCCGCTCAATAGAAGTAGAATGCCATGAAGACGGCCACGCCCGCCAATAGCCCTGCCCAGAAACGGTCGTGGAGCAGAAGGGGTACATCCAGGCCCTTCTTGTCACCTAAGACCAACCCTGCCCAGAAAATGACCCAGGTCCAAATTCCGCCAATGAGGGCGGCAATGAGCGGGCTCAATTGGAAGTACACCATCAGTATGGCCAGGACGGTACAGATGCCGATCGTGGCTAGCAATCCAAGGCCAATTCTAATGAGACCCTGCCGAGTGACGATGCCCTGGCCGACCCACGTTAACTGGCCTTTTTTCGAATCCGCCGACGTCATCAAGCTCACAGCAATATGAGAGATCAAGGCGAACACTGCAGCGCAGAAGACGCTGTGCATGAAATTAAGCTGGTCACCAAAGACCGCGTTGATCCCGTCAATGTTGGCGAAGGCTGCAGCGTACACGTACGGTAAGCCATAGGATGTCGATACGCCGACGACAATCGAGACAATGGCCCCAGCGGCAGTTGCCCGCTCCCAGAACATGCCTAGTAGGAAAGCGACAACGATTCCGGCCACCAGCTTGGCTTGGTGCGCGGCGATGGTCAAAAAGAAATTGCTTTTTGAATTGGGATCGGCGGTCATTATTGTCAGTCCGGCGGCACCAACCAGGGCGACGAAGATGCAGATTCGTCCGACTCGGATAAGTTGCTTTTCCGAGGCGGCCGGATTGATGTAACGTTTGTAGACATCAAACGTCACGATGGTGGCGGCCGAGTTCATCATCGAGTCAAGACTGGAGAGAATCGCGCCCAGCATTCCGGCCGCAATAAGGCCTACCAGTCCATACCCCATCGGGGCTACCAATTTGCCGAGTAGCGTGATGAACACCGTGTCCGGGGCCACCACATCGCCCTGTTTTTGGAAATAGTAGAACGCCGCCGTACCTGCTGCGATCGAAAAGAAGGGGATCAGCAGCTTGAAGAACCCGGCGACAATAATACCATAGCGAGTCTCGCGGTCACTGCGTCCAGAAAGCGCTCGTTGCACGATAAACTGGTTGGCACCCCAGTAATAAAAGTGCAGGACCATCAGCCCGGTTAGAACGCCGGTCCAGGGTAAGTTGGGATCGCTTGACGAATTGTAGAGGTGCATCTTTGCTTTCGTTCCGGTGGCCGCATCCTGGGCCATCATTCCCGCCCAACCTCCCACCTCGGGCTGCGAGAATACAATGAACGCAAGACCAACCCCGGCGACCAGCATCAGGATCGACTGAATCACGTCGGTCACAATGACCGCTTTTAGCCCTCCGACGATCGTGTACGTTCCTGTCACCAAGGCCATCAACAAGATGCCGAGGATGTACATCTTCGGGTCGACGTCACCGGGACTCAGTGACTCACTGAATTTAGCGCCCCCGACGATCTCAACGACTGGGGGGGTATCGAAGTCGTAGCCACTTCCTGGCGATACAAGTGTCAGCGTGGTGACTTGTCCATCCTCGGTCGTGGCAGTCGCTTTCGCGCCCTTTCCGATCAGTTGGCCGTCCACGTTGGGACTGTTAATCCGCACTTCCGGTCGCGAGACGTATTGCGTTCCGGTGGACATCAGTTGAATTTCGGTTACCTCGCCAGACTGGTTAACGATTACCTTACCGGTGGCAGTATCACCATCTTTGAGAAGGATGTTCAGGGACCGAGACCCGATGTAGAAGCCGGGAACCATCTGAATCATGACGATGATAATAATCATGATCGCCGCGTAGGCGATTCGACTCTTGTCGTCGTATCGCCGGCCAAGGTACTCGCTGAGCGTGTACAGATTCAGCTTGCGGTACATGGGCAAGAAAGCGTAGCAGAGCATCAACAGCCCGGCGATCGCGCTGATTTCAAAGTGGCTTTGTGCAAAACCCACACTAAATCCGACACCCATCATGCCAACGAGGTGATTCGCCGAGACGTTGGATCCGAAGATCGACCCAGCTACTCCCCACCAACGCGTTGATTTACCAGCCAGGTAATAGTCGTCGGATGTCTCCTCTTTCCGGCCCGCCCACAAGCCCACAAGCATCACGACGACCAGGGAAGAAAAGAAAATGGCGATGTCGACGTTGGTGAGCAGATTACCCATGGCACTTCATTTGGTGTGGAACAGAGAAAAGTGGGGAAGTGACATGATACATTCCGCATTGAGCGGACACTACTCGGCATTCGACGATGAAGACCGGTTATGCGGGTGGTGGATTCATCGGAAATTAGAAAAACTACCCGACAGAGTGATTTCCACCCTGGACGATGATGGAGTCAAGGAGAATAATCTACCAGACTGTCCACGAGCCCTTGGAGAACTCGACGCGATGAAACCAGAGGCGTCCCGATTGATCCAGGCCATAGCTGACGGCATGCGGCCCGGTGGTGCTCTCGTGAGTTGTTGGCATTGGGCGATGATAACGTCAGCACGGCCGAAGAGGCGACGATTATCTGTGATACGGTTGCCGTTCTCCTTGCTCGCACGTTTCACCACCACGATGACAGTGCCTGTGCCGCTTTCCCGGTATTGCTTGGTCTATTTGAGTCGATTGTCTGCAAGGAAGCGATGCACGTAATGCAGGAACAAGGCCTCCCGCTGCTGTATGCCGCCTTCGACCATGCACTCTCGTGTGAACGGTTGGACGCAGACGATCTGTTGTTGATCCTCAAAGTTTTCGCCATTCACGGCACGCGTGACGGTGCTGAACGGATCGTTAGAGCGGCCCAGTTGGGAATTGCCTCTCAACGAACAATGTGGTCAGTCATTCTTGAGCAGTTTGATGAGGAGCACCCTCAAAGCGTGTTCATGATTAATCGCCTGAAGGACTCGCTGCTCCTCGGAACACTGGGGATCGCCTACCTCCAGCGTGCCAATCGTTTAGCCGCTGTCGGCGCCATCCAACGGCATCCGTTCGATACGGACGCCCGTTGCCGCCAGATGACAGCCTGGTTGCGCGACGCGGACCATCTGCGGCACTTGCAAGCCGCAATCGCAGTAGCTGCCAGCTTGCCGTATTTGGATCAAACGAGAGGGCGAGACTTGCTGGCTTTAGCGTTGGACCATCATTCACCATGCGTCCAGATCGAGGCGGCCGTTTCGACGATCCGACTCGGCAACCTCTCAGCACGAAAACTACTCATCCGTTGGTGTAGCGATCCTCGGTATTCGCGAATTGCTATGCGGTCGTTGCGCTTTTTGGGATGGGTAGACGCCGTTCCCGCTGGTTGTTGTCATCCCGATTTCCTGGCGACTGCCGACCTCTGTCAGTGGTTGTCGCAACCGAACGAGTATGGCAGGCCGCCTGACCGCATCGAATTAATGGATACTCGAGTTCTTTACTGGCCGCCGACGGATGACCTGCGACAGGTCTGGTTGTTCTCCTACCACTACGACGATCATGAATGCAGCGGTGGTGTAGGGATGGTCGGATCGGTGACCTGTTCGTTGATCGGCGAAACGACTTCCGATCTTCCTGCGGCTGACGTCTATGCCCTGCACTGTTGCTGCGAATTGCAGAACAACGGTGACCGGCGTGCTCCGCGCTACCGCAGCGTAAAAGCCGGGAAGACGTTGGTCGATCGATACAACCGATCGATGTGACTTGTGTCTTGACCCGGCTCGTCAAGGCCGTCAACCGTCCATCACCTTGTCTAGAATATCCAGCACGCCCGCCGTTTCCGGATAGGGTGAAACATAGTCGGCGATCTCTTTGAGTGGTTGGGCCGCATTGGACGGACATGCAAAAAAACTCACGTTGTCGGCAATTGCTTTGTCACTCATTGTGTCCCCGATTCCAACCGCGTCGGACGACGTCACGCCCGTGCGATCAAAGAGCCGCTGGATGCCCGTTGCCTTGGAGATATGCTGTAAGTCGCAATTGATGTAGGACCACGTCATGGTGACGCGAAACGGCCAATCTCGTTTAGCGAATTCGTCTCGAACTTCGTTGCAAACGCGTTTCAGGAACGCCGGGTCCGCGTGGTGTAACGTGACCGAGGCGTTTTTTCCGGGTTGCAATGAAACGCCCTGCCCCGCAAACCTCTGCCTGGTCCACCGCGCGGCCTCATTGACGACCGCTAGATGCTCGTCACTGATTCCGGGATCCATGAGATAGAGGTTCTGTTTCGGATCATACAGCCACACGCCGTTTTCGCCCAAACACGGCCAGCTCGCATTTTGCAAAAACCTGCACATGGCTTCCACGAATGCCAGTGGGCGGCCACTGCAAAGGGTCAACAGGGGTCCCGCAGCACCCCGATTGATTCGATCGTTCCATGCGGCAACTCGCGACAGTCGCTCCACGTCCATAGGGACCGGATCTTCCGGTGATAGACAACCGTCAATGTCACAGAGGATGATCTTGAAGTCGGGCACGATTTACTGATTCCAGGAAGGTAGGGAAGTCGAAGGGCTGGATGGCAGCACAATTGGTGGTCTTGGGGTTGGGAAACTACAGGATTCGTTTTGGTGAAATCACAGCGCTCGACATGAGGATTCCACCCACCAACGCCATGGCCACAATGAGCATCGAAAAAGCGAGTTCGACGCCGGCCACTGTATCACGTTCGAGCATGGCCGCCAGCGATCGATAACCGAGGGAACCGGGAACCAGAACGATCATGCCGGGCGTCAGCGGTACCAATGCTGGGCGGTCCCGAAGTCTGGCGTACAGATTACTTCCGCACCCCACAATCAATGCACCGGCAAATGCGCCGACTTCCAGTCCCCACACATCACCGATCAACCGTGATGTGGCGTACCCCGAGACCGCGACAGCGATGATTACGGGCCACAACGGCCAGCGAGCACGAAACACAATCGCGAATGTGATCGGCGCCACGATAACGGCGGCCCACAGAGACCAAATGGGTGGAACTGGAAGCGGTTGAATTGGCAGTGTCTGCCAAGGCTCGGCGATTTGCCAGCCAATCGCGACGCCGATGATCAACGTGAGCAGCGTTGATCCAGCTCCCGCCAACCGGGCGGCGCCAGCCGATAGGTGTCCCATGGCGAGTTCTGTGAGACCAACGGTCAACTGTAGGCCGGGAAGAAATACGATCAACGCGGCGAGTGTCACCAAACGGTCGTTCATCGGTGTGATCCAGCGAGCGATCGCCAGTGAGCCGACCGCGGCAAGGAATCCGATCAACGGTTCCAGGAAACCACGTTGCCACTTTCGGCGGCCGTGAAGGTACTCCAAAAATGCGACCACCAATCCGATGCTGGCCGCTGCCGCGGATTCGACCATTGAACCACCGAACAACAACGCGACGAGCCCACAGGAGACCGCGCAGGCTAGCACGGCCACGGGCCAAGGATAGAGTGGTTGGGATGCGCCAATGACTGCCATTTGCTGAGCGGCGTCGGCGAGTGACTGTTCACCTCGTTCCAGATTTCCCAGGACTTCGTCAAAACGGATCAGTTTATCCGCATCGACGGGACCGGAGTCGATTTGCCGCAAGTAGGTCGCCTCGTCTCGCTCGCCGTCGAGGGGAGTCAACGAGACAATCAATGCGGTTGGCGTGTAGAGAAAAATCCCTCGTAGGCCTTGTGATGTTGCCACCTTTTCCATCACTCGTTCGAGACGATGCGACGGAGTTCCGAATCGATGCAGAAATACCGCGGCGTCCAGCATGAACTGATGTAGTCGATCGGTTGAGTTTTCCATGTCAGCTGGCAGTGACTAGTCCTGCGTCAAACAAGAACCTATTATCGGGTGGGAGCAAACACTGTACGACGGGCTTTCGAGTCCGTCGAGGCCCCGCGAAATACGGTTGGCGATTGCGGGCGGGCTGACGCACGAATACTCGCTATCCTCGGTCGATTCTTTAGGGTGCTAGGATGTCGCGGACGAAATGGCTACGGTGTTCAACATCATTCACTATTGTTGCCGGGGAAACGATTGCATGAACAGTCAGAATGAGTGTCTTGGTCGGCGGATTCGTGTGGCGCTAGTTGGCGGCGGCGGCGATGGGTTCATCGGAAAAGTACACGCTATCGCATCGACGATGGACCGACGAGCGGAGCTGGTGGCGGGGGCCTTGTCGTCGAACCCGGAAACCGCACGAACGAGTGCTGTGGCAATGGGGATTGGCAAGGAACGAGGGTACGAATCGTTCGAGGCATTAATCGCCGGCGAATTGGCTTGCGACGAATCGGAGCGAATTGACTTGGTTGCCATCGCCACACCCAATCATACTCACTATCCATTCGCATCCGCGGCCCTCAAGGCCGGTTTTCATGTCGTTTGCGACAAACCGTTGACGACCAAACTGACCGATGCAGAAGCGTTGGCGTCGGAGGTACACACGACCGGGAAGATCCTCGCGTTGACGCACAACTACTCCGGTTATCCCCTGATTCGCCAGGCGCGTGCGATGGTGGCCAGCGGCGAAATTGGCGACGTGATCGCCGTTCGTGTCGAGTACTTGCAGGGCTGGAAACAGCTCCAGACGACGGGCACACCAAAACGAGGTGCATGGAAGTCGAACCCGGAGCTTGCCGGACCTGCCGGTACAATGGCAGACGTTGGCACACACGCCTTTCATTTGGCGAGGTACGTAACGTGTTTTCAGCCGGAGCGTCTGACCTGCCACATGCGTCAGTTTTGCGATGAGTCACTTGATGACTATGGCCTGGTCACGCTCTCCGGCGCCGGCGGCCCGTTGATGTCTGTATGTGTGAGTCAAGTCAGTCACGGTCGGTTGAATGATCTGCGAATCGACGTTGACGGAACGAAGGGCGCGATTTCTTGGCGTCAAGAGGAACCGAATTCCCTGATCGTTCGCCGTCAAGGCCAGCCACTACAAGTCTACGAGCGTCACCCGGCGGCCGAACACATGCACGATGCGGAACGTTCGGCGTGTCGTATTCCGCCAGGTCACCCCGAGGCCTTCTACGAGGCGTTCGCAAACATCTACTGCGGTGTCTACGACGACATCGTCTCACTTGCCGCTAGTCGACCGCTGCAGCAGAACTATCCAACCGTTCAAGACGGAGTGGAAGGAGTAAAGTTCATCGAACGATGCGTTCAGAGTGCGGCGGCCGACGCTGAATGGGTTGAGTTCTGATCCATTGACTTGGTGCAGAATACTGACAGTCCCTACCGGGCCTGTGCCGGTGGTTTTGGGGTTTGGTAGCCGTTCTGGTCACTTTCGGCGAAAGTGACCTACTGCGCTGTGAACCAGATGGTGTCGAACGAGTTTCCTAATTTTGGCGGTGTGCGGGCCGTGCGACGCAACTTAGTCGGTTCACTGGTTGTGCCGACGACTCGGATAGGGCCGGAGTAATTCGTGCTCGACTTGGCAATCGAGATTTTTACTTTCTTGGCCGTGTCCCCTGTCGGTTGCGAGACCGCCGAGGTCGCGACAATCCCCTTTGGAAGTCCGTCAACGGAAACTGTGATGGGCCCCAACTTTACTCCGCCCTGAATCTTACGGTTGACGGAAATCTCGATCTCTAACGGCTTGTCCTTTTCCAGCACAAGAGTGTCAGAACCGATGGTCAATTCGAAGTCGGTTCGTTCCTCTACGACGGTAATTCGGTAAAAGTGTCGCTCACTACCATGGCCGTAGCGGTCGAACACTTCTAGAACGTGATCCCCGTCCATTTTGGCGACAAACGTGAGTGTCGTTTCTTTTCGTGTTCCAGGGTCCTTTGTCGCCGCCGCCGGAGTTCCATCCGGATGGGTAAGTCGCATCAGTGGGATGACGGGAAGTTCGCCACGGTCGCACTCCGCAATGAGTACAACTCGCTGGCTCTTTCGCAGCGTGACGAGGTAATGATCGACTTCTCGGTCTTTACTCAAACGACCCGAAATAGATGTTGGAGCGGTCAACGTGATCGGTGGTTCTTCGTCGCCGTCAGCCGAATTCATGATCACGGGATGAGGCGTCAATCGCACCCGTGCTGACCCGGCATAAGTTGGCGAGAACACGAAGCCAAGTTGTACATCCGGCGATACGCCCGCCGACAACGGCTCGAATTCGCGTTGTGCAACGAGAAGAGCATCGCCCAACGGTTTGACGGGGAGTCGAGCATTAGCTGGCAAATTCCAGCCAAAAACAGCGACGTCACCGAGCTCTGATTGCGACGTCGAAAGAGGGCCGGCATTGGCGATGTAGGGGCCCGTTGTCATGGTGAGACGATAGATGTAGTTGGCGGCTCCCGCGTAGCGGATACTGGAATTGGGCGCCGACGGGAAAGCGAACACGCGCACAATATAAGTGGCCGACTGAGTTGCCGTGTAAGTCAAACGAGGATCGAGACCGATAGCGTCATGGTTCTCAGCAACAACGAAGCCACTTGGAGTGGCTAACTGCAAGATGGCGTCCATCGGAGATCCAAGACGACTGTTGGCGGACAATGCCGCGACCAGCGTATGCCCCTCCTCAAGTTGGACGGAAAAACCGTCAACGTCTCCAGCCGCCTGCAGGACGCCATTGACGATCCCCCGCGAATCGGCGATTTCTTGAGCTTCCACGGCCGTGTTGTTTGGCTCTTTTTCTGTGAGCTCGCGAAGGTTTCCAATCAGAAACGGAACGGCCGCCGAAGCACCCTCGTCATTGTAAAACCGAATCCAAACGCGGTCGGTAGCCAGATCCGCCGGGATCGAAATATCCAGTTTGCCTTTCTCCTTGCCCGTCATTATTTGCAAGCCGGGAGACCAGACTTTCACGGGCCAATCGAAAGTACCCGTCGCGGTTACTTGGACCGTCGTTCCTCGTTGTCCACCCGCCGGGTAGACGTGGGTCAGGGTCGGGGCGGCGGCAAGCACGGTGGAGACCGAATACAGAGAGACCCCGAGCACGATAAAGACCGCGAACGACTTCGCCCACCGATTCCAAATGTTGAGTTGATGCATGTTGCTGACTTTTGACTCAATCGAGTCGCGCATTCTACGGACGTGCGAGATTACCCCATGATCTCCTTGATGGGGCGGGGGTCACTGACCAAGTGTGTTGGGCGTCCGACCCGGTTGTAGAGGATCGTGTCAGGATCAATTCCCAGCTTCAAATAGACACTGGAAACGAGGTTTTCCGGACCGTAGATGTTCTCAATTGCCGAATACCCTCGTCGATCGGTGGCGCCGACGATCTGACCAGGAGGTGTTTTGCATCCCGCTACTAGAATCGAAATGGCGCTCGACCAATGATCTCGCCCCGGCGACTTCTGTCCAGACAAGGTTGAGATCTTCGGCGTTCGTCCGAACTCTCCCATGACCAAGACCAGTGTTGAGTCGAGGAGACCGCGTTGGTCGAGGTCTTCGATCAGAGTGGCAACGACCGCCTCGAGCTCCCGTCCTTTTGTCTTAAATGCCGGAAAGATATTTGAATGGTGGTCCCAGCCGCCATTGTTGATGGTCACAAATGGGACGCCTCCCTCAACTAATCGACGTGCGAGTAAGGCACGCTGACCCAACGCGTTGCGACCGTAGGCATCGCGAACGCTGTCGGACTCGCGATGGATTTCAAAGGCACGCTGCGCCTCGGCCGATGTAATCAAGGAGAGCGCTTGTTGATAGTTTTCATCGGCACCCAAGACTGGATCGGCAGCCGCGCGGTCCTGAAAGCGAAGCAAGGTGTCCAATTCATCTCGAATTCGACGGCGCCGGGTGGCCCTCGCATCGGCCAGGCCTTTAGGTATGGTTACATCGCGGACCTGAAACGACTTGCTATTCGGGTCGTCACCGACGACAAAAGGAGCGTGGCGTGCGCCGAGGAAATTTGGCCCGCCAGAGCGGGTCGCGGACGGCAGTGAGAAGTATGGAGGAAGACCATTCTTGGCCCCTCGTTGAGACGAAACAGCGGAACCCATACTTGGATGAAAACTGACGAACGCACCACAACTCACCGGAATCCGCGTCGGAGACCCGGTCATCATATAGTGGTTTCCGGCACCGTGATTGTTTTGGTTGTGTTTCACGGAGCGGATGATTGTCAGTTTGTCGGCAATCGCTGCCAGCCGCGTCATGTTTTCGGAAAAGAAGGTACCAGGCACATTCGTCTGGATGGCATCGCACTCGCCGCGAATCTCGGCTGGAGCATCCGGTTTAGGGTCGAAAGTCTCGATATGACTTGGCCCGCCATCCAGCCAGAACAGGATACAGCTGGTGGGCGGTGTTTTGGCAGTTCCAGCGACTGCTCGCAAACGCAACGCGTTGACCAGACCTCCGCCCATGAAGGCGCCAAGTCCAAGTTTAAGGCAATCGCGTCGAAGCACTCCATCGCAGTTTTGCAGACGTGCCATTGAAGTTACCTTTTGTTACTCGGGATTAAAAAACTCGAATCGCCGTGGGAGGCGATCGATTCAATCGACGAAATAGAATTCAGGTGAGTTGAGCAGTGCCCAGAATAAATCCTCCACCGCCTCCCGGCGATCTTTTTCTGGAAGTGTTGCCGTTGCTCGCACCGCCTCCTCCTCGTTGGGTAGTCGTGATAGCACCAGCAGGTATGTCTCCAAAACGACTTCGCCATTAGTCTTATCGCTGACAGCGAGTTTCGCTGGCCAAGCCGAATCGGACGACAGTTTCTTGTCGAGCTGAGGTGAATTCATCAAGTGCAGTATTTGTGGCGTCGTGGTGTCACTGGCGCGTTCACACGGTGGGTCTTGATTGGGGTCCGGTCGGCCAAACGTGTCCAGGAAGAGCGACGACGATCGGTGCGTCCACATTTGTGTTGTTCGTGAACCTGGTGGCATCGCCGCCAGTTTTTCTTCCGACAACAGAATATCGTTGACGGCGTCGAGCAAAACTTCGGCCCGTAATCGTTGGCGGTAATACCGTGCGAAGTTTCGGTGGTCTGCTACGTTTCGGTTGACCGGTATCGAACTCAATTCGAACACGTGTGACTTCATGATGATGGAGATTAGGTGCTTAATGTCGTACCCATTGTTGCGGAATTCATCGGCCAGGAAATCAAGCAAGGGTTCGTTCGCGGACGGGTTCGTCGCCCGTAAATCGTCCACCGGTTCGACCAGGCCCCGTCCCATGATTTCGGCCCATACACGATTGGCCATTACCTTCGCCATGTACGGGTTCGAGGGATTGGTCATCCAATCGGCGAGAACTTGGCGAGGTTCGTCATCGGGTCCAAGCGTTAGCGGATCGCCGTGCAAAACCCGAGGATCAACGTTCGCCCCTGTGCGGCCGTGCTTCAATGAACCACTGCTCTTGGTGAAGATCAATTCTTCGCCACCGGATATGGGCGGCGAGAGACCTCCGTTGTGGCCGACGCGTGAGAAGAACGCCGAGAAGCCAAAAAAATCGTCTTGGCTCCAAACTTCAAAGGGATGGTGATGGCACTTCGCGCACTCGAGACGAACGCCTAAAAATAGTTGGCTGACCGACGAGCCGATTTCTACGGTCGACGGGCGGTCGCGAAAGATCACGGTGGCACCGTTCTTCCAGGTGCTTCCTTTGGCCGTAACCAGCTCACGGACGAATTGGTCGTAGGGTTTGTTTTCACGAAAGGACTGGCGCAAGTAGGCATCCAGCATCCATACGGCCTTGATTCCGACTCGATAAGGGTTGGGTCGCAACAGGTCTGCCCACTTGTTGGCCCAGAAGTCTCCGTACTCGGGTCGTTGTAACAATTCGTCGACAAGACGGGCCCGCTTGTCTGATTGAGAGTCGGCCAGAAACGTCCGCGTTTCTGTCGGTGTGGGTAGCCGCCCGATTGCTCGTAGGTAGGCGCGACGCTGAAACTTGGCATCACTGGCCGTGAGCGAAGGTTGCATGCCGAGGACTTTGAGTTTCTTCCAAACCAGTTCGTCGATCTTGTTGTGGATCGGCAGTTTGGCATACGCTTCGTCCGGGACGCTTCCCGCTAGCGGTAATGCGACGCGACAAATGGCGATGTGCGTCATGTACCGAGCCAGGATCGCCGTCTCACCGGGGACAGGACCGGGTTGAGCGACTCCTTCGTCCGAGACCGCAGCAATCGCTCGCTCGTTCGACTGAAAGGCCGTACTGTCGGTCACGTCACGACGAGAACCGTCGGAGTATTCGGCGAAGACTTTTAAGGCGAGCGATTGGTCGCGAACCAATCGTTGATTCGAAGGTTCCACCACAACCCGTGTCAGTTTCGGAGCGTCGTCCGGTGTCCGCGGGCAGCCATCTTCGATCCATGTTCGCAGTAACTCGTAGTGGTTGCTTTCCGATGAGAACCGTGTGCCACCGCCGTGCGGAAGTCGTCCCGTGGCTTTTTGCAGCAATAGGCTCGAGTCGGGTGACGCAGGAGAGACTCGGCGTCCTCGACCCTCGCGAGCTATCGCGGCAAAGTCGAGGTCGGCATCGAAGCCGAACAGAGAGAGAGCGAAACCATTTTGGCCGCGTGCCTTACCGTGGCAGGGGCCCGAGTTGCAGCCAAAACGCGCCAGAAGAGGTTGTATATCCGACTCGAATGTAATGGCAGTTGACGAGTTTGGTTCTGACGCAACGCCGCAACTCACCTCGAACATTCCCAGGCCAAAGCAAATCAGTGAACAGGTGCAAGTGAGTCTCAGTGATCGCACGAGGCAGGTCTCACTGGAGGGCTGGTTGTGCAGACTTGGCGGGGAACGGCTATCGATCGATGCAACCATTAAGTCGCGGCGGTAGCCGTCTTGTCCTATTTTGACGCGTTTTGGTTGGTAAATCAAGCTCGGAAATGCCTGCGGTGGTATTGGTAACGAGCGGTGATTGCGATGGAATTTCAGGTCCTGATCATTGGGGACGGTACGAGATCCACGAAAAACGCTACCAAAGTGATGGTGATTTCGTCTCATTGATTTGTTGCGTCCGGACATATCGCGTTTAATGTGTCCAACTCAGATGTCCGATTTGCTCAAAATTAACAATCGATCGAACGAATTGACGCAACTTATCAAACCGTTGCCAACCGCGATTGCTGTTCCTCCGCAGAATCGACCTTCTGATTGCCATCGACCTTTGACTCGTACACTGCAAGCGAACCGTTGATTCGCGTTCGTAATGTACTTTGAGGGTTAGGCTGACCGTACTTTGAGTTGCCAGATCGGATAGAATGGGAAAATAGAATGGGAAAACAGTTCCCGTAATACGGCCGCGAAAACTCGATAAGGGGAAGTGGGACGAAAAGTCATGACTGCAGCAGTCTTGGAAAGGCCAGCACTAGTATTGAACCGCAATTGGCAGCCCGTCAACATTGCCTCTGTGGCTCGTGCCCTTGTAAAGGTCTGGAACCAAACAGCTCGGTTTGTGGATCCCGACGACTTTCAGCTTTACGATTGGAGTGATTGGGCCACACTGGAGCCCAGGAGTAGCTCGGAAGTGATTCGCACGGGTAGTCTCGTCCTGCGTATTCCCGAAGTTGTCGTACTGAGTCGGTTCGATCGTGTCGCCGAACAGGCCGTCTCTTTCAGCCGTCGCAACTTGTACAAGCGAGATAAGTTCACCTGCCAGTATTGCGGCGCCCAGCCGGGGCCAGCCGAGTTGACGGTCGATCATGTGATTCCCCGGTCGAAAGGCGGTGAAACAAGTTGGGAGAATTGTGTGTTGGCCTGCGTCGACTGTAACTCGCACAAGGCCAATCGAACTCCTGCTGAAGCGAAGATGCCGTTGAAGCGGCGACCAAATCGTCCGCGTTGGGGCCCACTTTTCGCCGACCATCAACGCAGTATTGAGAGTTGGGCGAAGTTTGTCAGTGAAGCTTACTGGCAGGTGGAACTCAGTTAATGCGACAATCTCGCTTGTCGTAAATACGTACTCGGTGAATGAGTGGCCACCTTTTCATAAGTGTTCTTTCTGTTTACCTTCTCGATAAGTCCATTCCGCCAACTCCTTTCGGCAATGAAACGATGCCAAGAAAAATAGATGACATTTGCGCGTCACCTGTCGAATCACCCGCACTGATAACTCGGCCCGCCGTGGCGCCAATTCAAATGGCTGCAGTATACGGCTGCGCCTCGACGGCCGATGCGAGTCAGATTTTGGGAGGAGATGTTGCTGGCTACGTCTATCAACGTGATGGTCACCCCAACGCCTCCCAGTTGGCAGAAAAATGCCGCCAACTCCATCGCGCTGAACGAGCAATGGTCTTTGCATCGGGCATGTCCGCGATCTCGAGCGTATTGCTGGCCCAGTTAGCGGCAGATGACCACTTGATCGTCAGCGATCGACTCTACGGAAAGACTACTTACCTGTTGACTCAGGAGACGAAACGGTTCGGTATTCGATCCGCGGTTGTCGACACGCTTGACCTTCGCCATGTGGCCAAGGCCATCGAGGCGAAGACCAAGCTGCTAGTGGTCGAGACGATCTCAAACCCGACGCTGCGGGTTGCCGACATTGCTGCGTTAGCGGAGATCTGTCGCGAGCGAGATGTGCAGTTACTTGTCGACAATACGTTCGCCACTCCCCTGCTCTGCCAGCCTCATACGTTAGGCGCGGATTGGACGCTGGAGAGCATGAGCAAGATGATGAACGGTCATAGTGACGTCATCATGGGCTTGTTGACTGGACGTCATGACCTCTGGGATCGAATTCCGGCGGTGGCTTCGGCGTGGGGGCTGGGGAGCGCGCCATTTGATTCCTGGCTCGCAATGCGCGGGCTGGCCACGATGCACCTGCGAGTCGATCGAGCCTGCCTGACGGCGTGCGAAGTTGCCAAGTACCTGGCCGGCAACTCGTTGGTCGCTTCCGTTGATTACCCCGGACTGCCCGCTCACCCTGAACACGAACTGGCCCGTCGACAATTCGATGGCAGGTTCGGCACCATGGTAACTTTTCAATTGGCCGACGATACCGAAGTAGCGGCGCAGCGTTTTATCGAGGCATGTGTTGACATTCATTTTTGTCCGTCACTGGGAGATATTGCTACGACTCTGTCGCATCCGAGATCGACTAGCCATCGGGCGACCAGTCCGGAAGAATGTCGCACGCTTGGAATCAGCGACGGAACGATCCGACTTTCGATTGGCGTGGAGGCGACCGACTCGGTTGTCACATCCTTGGACGATGCCTTCGGGCGGTTTAAGGACTCATCCTAGTGTGATTGCCATGCGTCATCGTAGCCGGATTCGTCAGTGAGGCCGAATGTGACCGGCGCCCTATCTCGCTGACGCGTCGGGTTGCGATGAAGCTGTGGAGTTAACGTAACTCAACCCCTTTTTCCTGTGAGTAAGCAAGTTGTTGTATTTGAAAGAGCGGCCTTCTTTGCGGCTGATGACCCTATGCATGCTGTACTTTGCGCAGGGGTTGCCATTCGGGTTTGTCACGATCACGTTGGCTGCGCACCTTTCCGAACAGGGTATCGGCAAGGCTGATTTGGCGACCTTGCTGGCGGTGACGACACTTCCTTGGTCCTTCAAATGGTGTTGGGGGCCGCTCATTGATGGTATCCAAATTCGTTCTCTGGGGCGACGACGGCCGTGGATTCTTTTCGCTCAAGTCATGATGGCGGTCAGCATGTGCGCCATTTTGCTTATTCCGGATCTAATGGGCAATTTGCAGATGGTGATCTGGGTCGTCTTTCTACACAACATATTTGGTTCGATGCAGGACGTTTCGGTTGATGCGTTGGCGGTCGATCTATTGCCCGCCAACGAACGTGGACGCGCCAATGGGTTGATGTATGGTTCAAGCTACCTCGGGACAATGTTGGGTGGCGCCGGCCTGGGGATCGTCGCTAGTCGTTGGGGTTTGCAAACGGCTGTTTGGGTACAATTGCAGTGTTTCGCGATCATCTTCCTGTTGCCATTGTTCCTTCGAGAACGCCGCGGTGACCGTTTCTTCATTCCCACTCGGTCCAATCCGGAAGACGATAAAGATCGAGAGTCGTTTCCGCAGTTGCTGTCGGCAATCTACGCTGCTTTTCAGCATCGCGTTACCTGGGTCTGCGTTCTGTTGGCGTTGACCGTCAAAGTCGGCACGGGAGTATCGCTGACGATCGGTCTCACCGCGTTTGTTCGGGTCGATGTTTGGACACTTGAGCAATACTCGATTGTCATGGGTGGGTGGGCAGTTGGGTTTGGTCTAACAGGCGCCGTGCTAGGTGGCGTGTTCGCCGATTGGTTCAGTCCAACACGCGTTGCCGTGGCGGCCGCCGGCGCGCTGGCGTTGGTCTGGATCGGGTTTGGCCTCATCGAGGCCCAGTGGATGGAACCAATTCACTTTGCTGGATTCGGCCCCTATCATGGCTTAAACTTCGATCGCAAAACTGTGTTCCTCTGCCTTCAAGAGTTCTTTGCAGCACTCTTGAGTGTCGCGCTTTTCGCCTTGTTCATGAGCGTGGCCGTGCCTCGAGTTGCCGCCACCCAGTTCACGGCATACATGGCGTTCTTGAATCTCTCCATGACGATCGGCGTGAGTTTGGCCGGTGAGATTTCCGGAACAATACGTAACGGAGATCTGTTTGTTATCATCGGGCTGTGGCAGCTTGTGCCGATCGCCATCATATTGGTCGTCCACCGGACTATGCTCGACGCAAAAAAGAACGACACAAAAAAGGGTGCGCTAGGGTAGGGTGCGCAAGGGTAATGCCCAGCAGAGACAATTCGGCGCAATGAGTTATGGGCCGGTGAACTTCGACGCATCCACTGTTTGACTGAGCTTGATATTTGCCTCCGTGTTTTCGGAAGCAGCGGCCAATATTTCGCAGCTAGCAACGAACTCCCAAGGGTTTGTTATTGGCGAGATTTGGCCGAAACACGCTGAGTCTAGTGTGGTTTTAGTTCGTCCGTCAGCTTATTATCTTCAGTGTCACAAAACGGCACCTTGAGTTTTTATGTCCCAGAGGATGGAAACAGATGTCGATTGAATTCCAGTGTCCCAACTGTTCGCAAATGTTGCGCGTGCCAGAGACGGCCGCCGGAAAACAAGCGAAGTGCCCAAAATGCCAGACACTGGCCAACGTACCTGGCGTCGCGCCGGCGTCCGAACAGCCTACGCAGCCCATGTTTGGGTCTCCACAAGAGCAGCCCAATAAGCCGGCTCCTACGAGCGAAAATCCGTACGCAACGGCACCGATGGCTGGTGGCGGTTTCGCCGCCGGGCCAGAGAAAAGTAGCGGCGAGATTCGTAACGTACAAGTCGACGTGTCCGACGTCATCTCCCACGCCTTTGAGTGTTGGAAACGTGACTTGGGGATTCTCGTCGTCGCTTCTTTGGTCGCCGGCTTTGCCTCTCAAGTCGTTGCCATTCCGGCGGGGATTGTCATCGCCGTACTTCAAGCCAATGGAGAGGACGAAATTGCAGCGATCGTCAATGTCGCGTCCTCGCTGCTCTCCACGCCAATCCAGGTGTACTTTATGATGGGACTTATGACGATCTCTTTGGCCTCTGCACGTGGACAACAAGTGGAATTGGGAATGATCTTTTACCGTGCAGACAACACGATGGGAGCACTCGGCGCCATATTGCTGTTCATGTTTCTTATATTCCTTGCAGTGTTGGCATGTATCATTCCGGGTATCCTCGTCGCGCTGTTTTTCTGGCCGTTTTACTTTCTCGTCGTCGATAAACGCGTTGGACTAGGCGAAACATTTTCAATGGCGAGAGTCATCACGACGGGTAATAGCGGCGCCACGATATTACTGTGGCTGGCATCCATCGGCATTATGATCGTCGGTCTGCTGGCGTGTTGCGTTGGCGTAATCTTTGCCTATCCTCTGACGCAGGTAATGTGGGCCACCGGCTATTTGATGATGAGTGGACAATTGCAGTTCAAGCGGCCAGGGAGCCAGCACTGAAATCATACGCCAATTGCAAGCCATGAACCGTGGGCTAGCGTCCTGATCGGATCATTCGTTTGGCAATTCGGCCCATTCGCCAATCACGTTGACCATCCTGCTTGTCAGCACACTGACTTCTGTCGGGGTCATAGTTAGCGCCGGCGTTACATAGATGGCGTTGGCGAAGGGTCGTAACCAGACGCCACGCTCAAGAAACCGCTGTCGAAGCCAATCTAAATGGTGGAGCTGTTCGACCTCGACGGCCGCGACAGCGCCTTTGGTTCGGACGTCCACCACGCCTGGCATTGTTCGGCAAGGTGCCAGACTCGCAAATAAGTCTGCCTCGAGGCGATTGGCTTGAGCCAGTCGCGGTTCACTCTCGAAAAGGTCGAGCGAGGCGTTGGCGGCCGCACAGGCCAGTGGATTGGCCATGAAGGTTGGGCCGTGCATCAGCGCGTGTTCGATTTGATCGGATTGAAAAGCCGCGAACAGATCATCGGTGGCCAGAGTGACGGCTAGGCCCATTGTGCCGCCGGTGAGTGCTTTGGAAAGGCACATGATATCGGGGACCACGTCCGCTTGCTCGCAGGCGAACATCGAACCAGTGCGACCGAACCCCGTCGCGATCTCATCGGCAATTAGCAGTAATTTCCGTTCTTGGCACAATTGGGCGATTCGTGCGAGACAAGAAGGAGGATGAAAACGCATTCCCCCTGCTCCCTGCACCAGCGGCTCGATGATCACAGCAGCCGTTTCTCGAGAGTGTGTGGCGAGAAACTGGTCGAACGCGGCGAATTGTTCGTCCGTTTCGGGGATGACTTGCGGCAGTTGTTTCAGTAGGAAACCGTCAAAATGGGAGTGCATGCTGGTGATTGGGTCGCAAAGCGACATGGCACCTGTCGTATCGCCGTGGTAGCCGTGTTGAAACGTGACGAACTTGTGGCGACCCTGGACGCCGCGATTGAGCCAGTATTGCACGGCCATCTTCATCGCTACTTCGACCGATACCGATCCTGAATCGGAAAAAAAGACCCGATTGAGAGCCCCTGGCGCCATTTGGGCCAGTCGCCGCGCCAGCGTCATGGCGGGTTCGTGATTTACGCCGCCAAACATGACGTGCGGCATTTCGGCGAGTTGTTTTTTCACTGCTGCCGCGATGTGTGGATGGTTGTAACCATGGCAGGCCGACCACCACGAGGCCAAGCCGTCGATAATCCGTCGTCCGTCGGCTAATTCTATATAGACACCCTCAGTGAGCACCACGGGAACCGGCATGACGGACGTGGCCATCTGGGAATAGGGCATCCAGATGTGAGGGTAACCCTTTCGTTGCCAGTCGGGAGTCGTCATATTGGAAAATCGCCTTCGTTTTATTCGACCTCTTCGTGTTGCCCCGGACAACTGCTAACGTAACGCTGACCATGAATTGGAAAAAGGGGAGACAGATTCCCCAGCGAAGGGACGCGTGGGTGTGGAATGAAAAAAGTTGCCGTGTGAAAAGTGAGTACGAAAAAACACGATGAACGGAATACAGGCATTTCTCGAGGTACTGACGGCTGCCGGAGTCGACCGTATTTTCGGCAATCCGGGTACCACCGAGTTGCCGTTGAATGACGCCTTGGTAACGGACCCTCGATTTGACTATGTGCTGGGTGTCCATGAAATTCCCGTTGTCGGCATGGCCGACGGCTACGCGATGGCAACTCGGCAAATTGCCGTGATCAACCTCCACATCGCCTGCGGGCTCGGCAATGCGATGGGGATGCTCTACAACGCGCATATTGAAGGAACGCCGTTGTTGCTGACCGCGGGGCAACAAGACCGCCGTTTGTCTTTGGCACAGCCGGTGCTTTGGGGCGAATTAACACGCCTTGTACAGCCTTGGACCAAATGGGCCTATGAGGTACAGCGTCCGGAGGACATCGCCACGGCCACACGTAGGGCAATTCAGATCGCGCTGACTCCGCCGACGGGGCCAGTTTTTCTCGCCCTGCCAGTGGATGTGCAGACAAGCGAATTTGTGGCGGATGAAATACCGTGGAAACCGACCGAACTGGCTACTCGTGTAAGGCCCGACCGGCAAGCTATTGAACGAGTCGCCGAATGCCTCGGTTCGGCACGCCGCCCCATTATCCTCGCCGGTAGCCGTGTCACCGAGTCGGGACAGGGCGATGAGACGATTGCTTGCGACCACCTCGCGTCGCTCGCCGAACTCCTCGATGCGACGATCGTGACAGAGGCGACTTCGTCGCACGGACGACTTCCGCTCGATTCCTCTCACCCGCTTTACGGTGGGCGGCTGCCACTTTGGTCGAACGACATTCGATCTCTATTGGAGCCGCACGATGTTGTGTTGGCCATCGGGCTCGATCTGTTCCGACTTTACATCCACGACGACGCTGGCGAGTCTCCTTTTGATGTCGACAAGTTGTGGATTCACCTCGACTCAAACGCCGCACAGTTGGCGAAGAATTTCCCCGTCCAGCACGCAGTGCTTGGCGACATTGAAATCATGTTGGACGAGTTGCTCGGCGAGATAAGAGCACGTCACCCAATGAACGAGGCCAAGCGGCAGAGACTTGCGGAGAGACGTCAGGTGAGAGCCGACGACATGGAGCAATGGAACCGAAACGTTACGGAACAATGGGACATCACACCTATTCCGCCGGAAGTCCTAATGGCCGCCATCATTCGCGCGCTTCCGGAAGATGCGGCCGTTGTGGAAGAAGCCGTAACCACTCATCGTAATCTGTTGGAACTCTGTGGCGTGATTCGAAATCCTCAGCGTTTTTTTTCCCATCGAGGGTGGGCGCTCGGTTGGGGAATCGGTTGTTCGCTCGGTGTGCAGATGGCTTGGCCGCAAACTCCGGTCATCGGCATCATCGGCGACGGCGCCGCGCTGTACGGCATCCAAGGCCTCTGGACAGCCGCGCGGTACGGAATCCCGGTTGTCTTCGTCATCTGCAACAACCGACAGTACAAGATCCTCAAGGAATGTAGCCAGAAGATGCCTCTACCTCGATTCGAGAAAAATGAATACCTCGGCATGGACCTCGACGAACCGGAAATCGACTTCGTCAAGCTCAGCGAGTCTTTTGGCGTGGCGGCCAAACGCGTCACGTCCGCAGATCAAGTCGTCGAGGAGCTGACGTCGGCATTTGCCAGACGAGAACCCTTTTTGCTCGATGTCGCGATCAGTGATGAGTAACGGCGGAGGTCGTTACTGTCTTTGTGTGAGAATATGATTTGTGCTCACACAAAGGCACGAAGTGTTTTGGGACGTGGAACTTTGAGGCGCCAAATGGGAGATTATTCTTCGCCGGTCAATCGTTTGTAATCGTCGTCCAAAACTAAGATTAGATCACCGATATTTTCCCCACCGTCGGTTGCGGCTCGCCACCAATCGCGCACGTCTTGAATGTGCTGTTCGCTGGCCTTTGGGTGAACAGCCTGGAATGCTCCCCTGACGACCTGTGTCGAAAGAGCGTCTGGATCCAACGATTGGTTGGCCAATGCGATCCCGAGCCCGAGCGACAGTTCGTTGAGCGAATACTCTTTGTTGAATCCGGCCACGTGAATGACGATCGAAGCCGGTTTCTTTTCGACCAGAGCCACGAGGGTATCGACAGTAACGGGGAACGAATCGCCCGGATTTAGCTTCTCGAGAGACTGTGTAACCGCATTGTGAAACGCTGCGACATAGCCGGAAAGTACTTCCAGGCGTTCAATCATCGCTCGGTGAGTTTTCGTTCCAGCGAGCGGCTTCGCTTCCGTGAGTAACGTGTTCGCCCCATCGGTGTCCTGTTTGCCCAACGCTTCCTTGGCGCTGACGAGGACGGCGGCAAATTTCTTCAGCTCTTCGTCCGACAATTCCCGATCTTCGGGCACTGGCTCCGGTGGCACGGGTGGCGTCACCGGTGGGGTGACCGGCGGCGTATCGGTCGGCGGATCGGTATTCGTATTTGGTTCATCGGGCATGGTGTCGGGATCCGACCCGCCGGGAGAATTCGGATCGGTGACGTTGTCGGTGTCCGATCCGTTGATGACAGGATCCTCGCCGTCGTTTAGGTCGCGGTGGACAGGGTCGTTGGACACAACAACTTCTTCATTGCCGTCGCCGTTTCGGCCGAACCAGAAGTAATACGCGTTCGCAAACAGGCTGACCATCAATGCGCAGCTGACGAATCCAACGATCAGGCCGAAGTAATTACCGCGTCGGTGAGCCGCTGCCGCCGTGACAATGCCCGCCGGCGCGGCCCCGTCCATGGGCTGAGCTGGTGGTAGCGGGGTTGAAGGTGCGAGCACAGTAGTCGCCGCCGCCGCGGTTGTCGTGGCGGGTTCCGGCGTAGGAGTCGGCGCAGGAACGTTCGGCGGGACGCTGGTGGTCGATTCGTCGGTGGGAATGGAATCGTCTTCCAGTTCATCGTCCGGCGTCGTAAAGTCCGGAAGACCGTCATCGCCGTCCAGTCCCAATTCGGCCAGGATGTCGTCCGTGGACGACTCAGCCTCCGTCGATGCCGCAACGACGGGTTCTGCAATTTCCGTCGTCGACGTTGCAGCCGACGTAACGGTGGACGATTCTATGATCGGCGTAGCCGCTTCTTCCTGTTCGGAAGCAACGGACGACGGCTGTGGATTCAGCACTGCAGAGAAGCCCATTTTTGCCGCGGCAAGTTTGGCAGCTTTCAATTCGTCGATCAATCGAGCCCATTCGGCGGCCTGCGGGCCCGGTTTGTGGGACCGCACTTTGGCGATCACCCGGTCGAAGGCCATGGACACGGTTTCGGCATCCGTCTCATTTTCCGAAATGCCGAGCAAATCTGGATAACTTGGATTTCGATGGTCAACATCAAATCCGAGCCAAGTGTGATACGGGTTGAATTGTTCAGTCACGGTCCCACCTCAACTGATTGATGCATTCGCCGTGCCCATCCTAGCGCGACGGATCGACGTTGCGAAAGTCGACTCGCCTCTGGTGCAGAAATCGCTTCAACTTACCAAACAGAGGCCGCCCACTGGAGGCCACAACACACTATAGTAGGGAGAAAGTCGTTCTACAGCAACGTTTTGCGGCGAATTTTGCCATGTGACTCGCACTCTGTGGCAAGATTTTAGGTTGAAATATTGTGAATTTGAAACTGGACCGACAGGTAATTCGTCTATGTTCACGTAAGTTACTCTTCTAATGGCATTTGGATACGACGAGGCCCATTCCGAAGTGGCGTCCATCGGCTCTAAGCAATCCAACTTCAAGGACCCGACCTTCCATGCGCACTCGAATTCAAACCAGTGGCAAATCGGAAACAGCTCGCACATTTCTGTTCGCCTTGCTGGTTTTTTGTGTCACGACCCCAATCATGGGACAGGCGAGATTGCCAGCGCAACGGTCCGCAGCGGGTGCAGCGTTTCAGAACCGCAACTACGCCGATGCACTGAAAACCTACGAGCAACTTGTCCGCAATCCGCAGAACGATGAAAAGGTGGCACTCGATTTGGCCCAAGCTGTTCAGTGCATGCAACGGCTGAATAAAGTGACTCAGATCGATGCGTTAGTTGACGAGGTCGTAAAGTTGCATGGCCGGCATTGGGAGGTACTCGAGGGCGCTGCCAAGGTTTATCTGTCGATTCCGCATTACGGATTCGTGGTGGAGAACGAGTTTCGCCGAGGCAACCAACGTGGCGGCGGAGTCTATCAATACACGACCGAACGCGACCGAGCTACCGCGTTGCAATACTACTTGCGAGCCATACCGCTGATTGAAGCGGATGCGTCGAAAAGCGATCAAGGGGCATTCTATTTGCGTTTCGCCGACGCCCTGATGTTCAGTCGCCAATACCAGCAAGCTTGGCAGCTCTCGGCCCTCACCGACTTGGAGAACTTGCCGGAGACGTCCGCGCAACACGGCTACGGTAATCCCGCTGGTACTCCCATCGACGCCGAGGGAAATCCGTTGTTTTACACCGTACCGACCGGTTGGCAAGACGCCGAAAACGATGGTCAACGCTGGCGGTGGCTGTTAGCGTTAGCAGAGCGACGAGTCCCGAGGTTGCACAGTTCGGTTCTGTGGAAACGGGCGATGTTCTGCCAGAGCCAGTTTGGAGTGCAACTGTTGGCCAACTTCCCAACCGACCGTCAGATTATCAAGGTCCAAGAGGGGAAATTTGCATTGGCAACTTTGGAAGACACCGAGTCGATTACGCGGCTTGCCAACGGCGTTCAGCGTTTGACCCTTCCCGATGAATTCAATCATATCCGTTTGTTTCAAGAATTGACTGAGGACGAAAAAAACGGCTATTGGGAAATGAGTTACAAGGCATTGGCGACTGCCTACAAGAACCGCCGGCAGTTTCCACGCGCCGCTGATCAACTGCGGCAGGTACTGCAACGCACCCGCAACCGCGACGCGGTGAAGCGACAACTGGAAGAGATCACCGGGAACTGGGGAATGTTTGAGCCTTCCACCAGCCAGCCGGCAGGTCGTGGGGCCACGTTTGACTTCCGCTTCCGCAACGCCAAGCAAGTCAGCTTTGAGGCCCAAGAGATCAACGTGGAGGCGCTATTGAAGGATATTCGGGCCTATTTGGTGTCCAAGCCAGAGCGGCTCGATTGGCAGAAGATTCAGATTAGCAACATCGGCTGGAATATCATTCGCGGCAACAACGCCAAGTATGTTGGCAAAAAAGTTGCCAGTTGGAAAATGGAGCTCGAGCCACTAGAGAAACACTACGATCGCCGCGTCAGTGTGACGACGCCACTGCAAAAGGGCGGAGCCTACCTGGTGACGGCGAAAGTCGCCGACGGTAACAGCTGCCAAATTGTACTGTGGGTCGAAAACGCCGTGATGATTCGCAAACCGCTCAATGGGAAACACTATTACTACGTTGCCGATGCGGTGGGTGGTCGACCGTTGAGTAATGCACAGATCGATATGTTTGGTTACCGCATCGTCAACAACAAGGGTCGGCAGCAGATGTTCTTCCGGGAAGTGTCCGGAAAAGCGGATCGAAGAGGACAGTACTTCCCGCCCGGAGATAAGGAAAACTATCAGTGGATCGCCATTGCTAGAGGTGATAACGGCGAAATGGCCTTCATGGGTTTTCAACGCCTCTGGGCCTCGAATCTCAACAAGCCCCAATTCGGTCAAACGAAAGCGTTCGGAATAACCGATCGGCCCGTCTATCGTCCGGGCGATAAAGTGAAATTCAAGTTCTGGGTTCGCGACGCCAGATACGAGTTGGCTGACGTCTCGCGATTCGCCAACACATCAATCAACTACACGATCCGGGATCCGCAAGGTGAGCAGATTGCCGATGGTCAAAAAAAGACTGACGTCTACGGTGGTTTCGGTGATGAATACGCTTTACCAAAAAACGCGAAGCTGGGCGTCTACTTTGTTCAGACACCGCATGGCGGTGGTGTGTCATTTCGTGTCGAGGAGTACAAGAAGCCCGAGTTTGAAGTGACGATCGACGCACCGAAGAAACCGGTAGAATTGGGTGAGAAGATAACGGCGAAGCTCAAGGCGAAGTATTACTTCGGCAGCCCAGTCACTGTGGCGACCGTAAAATACAAAGTGCTGCGCACTGAACGCAATGACTCATGGTACCCCTATGCGCCGTGGGATTGGTGTTTCGGCCCAGGGTACTGGTGGTTTGGTTACGACTACGATTGGTACCCCGGGTGGGGAATGTGGCGAGGATGCCGCGCTCCTCATCCCTATTGGTGGCCTCAACGACACTCTCCTCCCGAGGTCGTCGCCGACGTCGAGACCGAGATCGGGCCGAACGGGGAGCTGGAAATTGTCATCGATACGGCGTTAGCAAAGGAGATCTTTGGCGACCGCGACCACGAGTACACGATCACCGCCGAGGTTCGCGACGACTCGCGGCGTACGATTGTCGGTCAGGGGAAAGTGATCGTGGCCCGCAAGCCGTTCACGGTTTATACGTGGCTCAATCGTGGTTACTATCGCGCCGACCAAGTGGTGAATGTCAATGTCATGGCACGTGACCCGGCAGGAACTCCCGTCGTTGGCAAGGGCAAGGCTCGGCTGTATGAAATTCGCTACGATGCCGACGGAAAACCGCAAGAGAAAGAGGTAGAATCTTGGGACGTCGAGACTGGTGAGGACGGTGCGGCCCAATGGAAGTTCAATGCCGGCGGAAGCGGGCAGTACCGGCTCTCCACTTTAATCGATGATGGATTAGGACACGAAATTGAAGGCGGCTACATTTTTACGGTTGCTGGAGATGAATTCTCGGGACGTGAGTTTCGTTACAACGCCCTAGAATTAGTACCTGACAAACGCGAGTATGCGCCCGGCGATAAAGTCAAGTTGCAGGTCAATTCCAATCATCCCGATGCCACCGTGCTGCTGTTCACGCGACCGGAAAACGGCGTCTATGAGGCTCCTCGAATTTTGCGATTGGACGGAAAGAGCCGCATCGTCGAACTGGGGGTCGCCCGCAGCGACATGCCCAATTTTCATGTGGAGGCGGTTTGTATTTTCGGTAGTCAGGTTCATACGGTAACTCGCGAGATCATCGTGCCGCCAGAAAAGCGGATGTTGAATGTCGAGGTTCAACCGTCGGCTGAGCAGTATTTGCCGGGCAAAAAGGCCAAAGTCCGCTTGCATGTTACCGATCATACAGGAGAGAACTACAGCGGTTCGCTGGTTGTCGCCGTTTATGACAAATCGGTCGAGTACATTTCGGGTGGCTCTAACGTTACCGATATTCGTGAGTTTTTCTGGAAGTGGCGCAGGCACCACCATCCCTACGATGTTTCCAGTTTGGCACGGTTTTCTCAGAACCTAGTTCCGACAGGCCAACGTGGCTTGTCGCCTCTGGGCATCTTCGGCAACGATTTGGAACAGGATTTCCAAAGGATGGGCAACGATAAAGGAGTCGCCGAACGTGCAAATCGAAGTGGCTCAAAGAGGATGCTTGGTGGGGTTGGCGGTGGGGGGGCTCCAGGTGCACCAACTGAGGGTATGGCGATGGCTGCCATGGCCGACGCCGACGAATCGGCAAGTCCGGCGGCGACGGCTAACGCAGCGCCGAAAGTACGAAAGAGCTTCGCAGATACCGCGTATTGGGTGAGCGCACTAAACACCGATGACGAGGGGTTCGCAGAAGTCGAAATTGCCATGCCAGAGAATCTCACCACTTGGAAGATTCGCACGTGGGCCGTAAGCCACGGAACTCGAGTCGGACAGGGTGAAGCCGAGGTGATCACTCGTAAGAACGTCATCCTCCGTATGCAGACTCCGCGGTTCGTGATTGAGCGGGACGAAGTGGTTCTGTCAGCGAATGTGCACAACTATCTCGCCGAGGCGGTCACTTTCGCCATCTCGATTGTGCTGCCCGATGGGCTGCTGTCCACGTCGGATCCTATCACGCGGAATGTCACGATTGAGGCTAACGGCGAGGCCCGCGTCGATTGGCGCGCTCGCGTGTTGGGAGAGGGTGAAGCGAAAGTCCAGATGGTCGCTGCCAGCGATATTGAATCGGACGCCATGGAAATGGCTTTTCCGTGCAACGTGCACGGAGCGCTCCGTACCCAAAGTTGGGCCGGAACGGTGCCTCGCGGCAAGGACTCTAAATCGATCATGGTCGAAGTGCCGGCCGAGCGACGTGTTGATCAATCGCAGTTGATCGTGCAGTATTCGCCCTCGTTGGCGGTCGCCATGGTCGACGCTCTTCCCTACCTGGCTGCCTATCCGTACGGGTGTACCGAGCAGACATTGAACCGGTTTGTTCCGGCCGTCGTGACGCGAAAGACTCTTCTTGACATGGATCTGGATCTGAAAGCGATCCGCGATAAAAGGACCAATTTAAATGCACAGGAAATTGGTGACGGGAAAGATCGAGCGGCTCAATGGAAACGGTTCCAAAGCAATCCAGTTTTCGATGAGGAAAAATTAGACGACATGATCGCGGCTGGCATAACTCGGCTGACCAACATGCAAAATCCTGACGGAGGTTGGGGCTGGTTTGGAGGAAGTCGAAGTTACGCACACACCACGGCGGTTGTTGTCCATGGCCTGCAGATTGCTCAAGAGAGCGACGCGAAGGTCCCGCCAAATCTGGTGGCTTCAGGCATTCGATGGCTGAAAAAGTACCAAGTGGGCGAGGTGACAAAGTTGCGTAACGGCGCGACCGAAACGAAGCCGTACAAGAAACGGGCTGACGATACAGATGCCTTGCTTTACATGCTCCTCTGCGAAGCTGGGCAGCCGAGTAACGCGATGCGCGACTTTCTTTATCGCGACCGAGCGTCCATTTCGGTCTATGGGCTATCTGTTTACGCTTTGGGACTCTACCACGTCGAGGAGATAGAGAAATTGCAAATGGTGCAGCGCAACATCGAGCAGTACCTTGTTGAAGATGCTGACAACGAGACGGCGTATCTCGATCTTCCGATCGGCGGCTACTGGTGGCATTGGTACGGCAATGAAGTTGAAACTCATGCGTATTATCTCAAATTGTTGTCGCGAGTCGAACCGAAGTCGGTCAAGGCTCAGCGATTCGCCAAGTATCTCGTCAATCAGCGAAAACACAGCACCTACTGGAACTCAACTCGTGATACGGCACTCTGCATCGAGTCGTTTGCAGCGTACTTGGCGGCGAGTGATGAACTGAAAGGAGAGATGACCGTCGAAGTTCTTTGGGATGGCGACGTTGTAAAGACGGTCGAGATCTCGCCCGATACGCTGTTCACCTATGACAATCGATTCACGATGTCTGCTGATGATCTGACGACCGGCGAACACAAAATCGAGCTGCGACGAAAAGGGGATGGTCCCGTTTACTTCAACGCCTACCTGTCTGTATTTGATAAGCGGGACATGATTCCTTCGGCAGGTCTCGAGGTAAAGGTGCGAAGGAACTACTATCGCCTGGTACCAAAAGACGCCGAGGTCAATCGGCCTGGCGCCGACGGTCGCGCCGTTGTCGGGGCGGTCGACGCTTTCGATCGGATTCCAATCACAGCCGACACAGTGCTCAATAGTGGAGATCTTGTCGAAGTTGAATTGGTCGTAACATCCAAGAACGATTACGAGTACTTGCTGTTGGAGGATTACAAACCGGCCGGCTTTGAGGCCGTTGGCGTGCGAAGTGGCTACGACTATCAGGGAATACCGACGTACCGCGAGTACCGAGACAATCGAGTCGCCATTTTTGCGCATCGATTGCCACGTGGTGAACGCAGTATTCGATACAAGGTCCGCGCCGAGATCCCGGGACGCTTTAGCGCGCTCCCCACCCAAATCACAGGAATGTACGCTCCAGAACTCCGCGGGAATTCCGACGAAAACAAAGTGTCGATAAAATAGTTTGATTCTCCGGAAAATCGTAGCGTGTTCAATTGAAAAATCAGCCGGCATGCGTTAGCGTCCGGTTCTTGCCACCAAAAAAACGTCGGTCAACGTAGGCGAGAACCGTGGGCTAGCGCCCAGCGGCAGATGACAATGTCAGAACCGGCAGCGGCACAAGTGGCACACATTGCCTGACACACTATTCAGGGCGAAGGGGCCAAAATGACTCAGCCGCCTTGGTGACCATTCCTTCAAAGACGGTACTTGCCGATTCTGCCTCCATCTGCAGTTCGTTTTCAAAACGCAGGCGTTGGTGTGGGGACGGTGGTTCATCGTCGACTTTGACTAGCTCGAAGGCGACTAAGTTTGTGGCATCACTTCGGCTGAAGTACAGTATGGACTGCAACTCATGTTCGTCTCGATCCCAATACCACGGGATCGCGGCCACATCCTGTAGCTCGGCGATTTTTCGATCGCGGTCGGTCAACTGCCGACGAGTGATAGCGGCGTCTTCTGCCGCCTGGACTAGCAGCGAGGCCCACTGACGCCGATTCCCCGTTGCAGAATGGGCATTTGTCGTTTGTGGCGTCGAGGACTGGCGGTCATGGTTCGGTCAATTGGTGCTTGCTGTGACGTCCCTGCCAAGACACTTCTGGTTCCCCCCATTACACGATGTTAATGCGACGGCGTCGACTAAACAGATTTTCATTAGTTGAGTTTTTCGCAAAATGGCACAGGTGGCAAACGGGAGGTTCCGGTTGTGACGGACCCATTCCGTCGACTCCAGGACATAGCATTCAATGAGGATCTTTCTGAAAGGCCGGTAGTTTTCGATGGCCACCTGCTTTTACAATGGTGAAGCCAGTTCTCTATCACGACCAAAAGGTAGAGTTGGCAAGGAGCGAGGTAACCGGAAGCGTTAGCGAGGGATGACGAAAACGACAGCTTACGCATCGCGTTAGAAACGGCGGCTCTCTCCCGCATTTCAGTATTTGACGTTAACGAATCAAGAATATCAGCAGAGAAAACAAAAGATGCAAAGTCGATATTTCGCGGCGTTGTTCGGTTTCACGGTCAGTTTGCTGATCGGACCGCAGACTGCAGTCGTGGCCCAGACATTGGAGAGTCGCCTTAAACAGCAGTCTCCACAGTCTCTCGCCAAGCAGGCGTTGGAAACGGGTGATGCAAAACGTGGAGCCGTCTTGTTTCACCAGCGTTTCATGAGTTGTGTTTTGTGCCATGTGGAGCGGGAGGGCGAACGGGGAGGCACGCTGGGGCCTCGTTTGGTCGCGTTGGACGAAAAACCCGCGGCGGAGAAAATCGTTGAGGCAATCTTGACGCCGTCCAAGACCCTGCGGAAAGGATTCGAATCGTATGTCTTGGTGACGGTCGACGGTAGGACGATCAACGGGATCCTGCGAAATCGAACGGCGCAATTCGTCGAAATGGCCGTCTTGGATAAGGGAGGCCAGGTGGAGCGATTTGCGGTTGAGGACATCGACGAACTCTTCGCCAGCAAACAATCGATCATGCCGGCGGGTTTGGTGAACCAACTCGCCAGCCCCCAGCAGTTTCTGGATCTTGTCCGCTACGTCAACGATGTCGTGCAGGGCGGTCCAGTGGTTGCGCAGCAGCTAAAGCCCTCGGCGGCCCTGCTGGCGCCAGTGCTACCTGAGTATGAATCGCGAGTCGATCACCGAGGGCTGCTGGCAGATTTGGACAACGCTGCGTTTGCTCGTGGCAAGGAAATCTACCAGCGATTGTGTATCAACTGTCATGGCACGCACGACCGACCGGGTTCGTTACCAACATCACTCAAGTTTGCCTCTGACAAGTTCAAGAATGGTCACGACCCATACACGATGTATCAGACATTGACTCGTGGATTCGGAATGATGGCGCCACAAACCTGGATGGTGCCACAGCAGAAGTACGATGTCATCCACTACATCCGCTCGGCTTACCTGCAGCGGTTCAACTCGTCCCAGTTCGTCGACCTGTCGGAAAGCTACTTGGCTGGACTGCCTATTGGAGACACACGCGGTCCGGCACCGGTCAAGTATGAACCGTGGGTAACGATGGACTATGGCCCGACGATGACCAATACCTTTGAGGTTGGTGGTAAAGGCGAGAACTTTGCCTACAAGGGAATAGCGGTTCGATTGGATAAGGGGGCGGGCGGTGTTTCACGGGGACGTAGCTGGATGGTGTTTGATCACGACACGATGAGGATGGCAGCGGCGTGGACCGGAAGTGGCTATATCGATTGGAACGGGATTCACTTCAACGGCCGGCACAATATCCATCCTCGCGTCGTAGGTGACGTCCACGCCAGCATTCCCACGGGGCCCGGCTGGGCGGATCCGGAAACGGGTTCGTTTGACGACCCACGAATCGAGGGACGCGACGGTCGTCGCTATGGCCCCCTACCTCGACAATGGGCGCACTACAAGGGACTTTATCACTATGACCAGCGAGCAATTATCGAATACACGGTCGGCCGCGTTGCCGTTTTGGAATCACCGCAGTCGTACGGTGATGTCGAACGGCCTATTTTCGCCCGCGTTTTGAATGTTGGAGCGAGGCAAGTTCCACTTACTATGCGGGTCGTTCGCCGTCGTGGCGCGTTCTCGCAGGTTGCGCTGAGCGACGGAACGAAGATCGCAGTCCTTAGTTCAGTGGAAGAAAAAGCGTCGAGTAAGGAACAGGCCGCCGGGCCCGTCAAGTTCGACGGAAAGCGATTTGTCGAGATTGTTGAGGGGCAAGTCTTTGATATGACGGGTCGCGATTTTACGATCGTCGCCAGGATTAAGACTCGCAAGGACGGTGTGATTTTCGCCAAGACCAAGCCGGATTCGCCTTGGTTGGCCGACGGAAAAGCACTGTTTGTCCGTGGGGGAAGACTCTGCTACGACATCGGCTGGGTTGGCGCGGTCTCTTCGAAACGCCGCGTGGCGGATGGCAAATGGCACGACGTGGCGGCCGTGTTTGACAGCCGAAAGGGAGAACTACAACTGTATATCGATGGAGAACTGGATGCCCGTGGCGAACTACAGCCGAAGAGCGCAGTCGACGGTCACGTGATACGCATTGGGTACTCGACCGATAACTTCCCAACGGATCCCCATTGGCGAGGCCAAATTCAAGAGGTTCGCTTGTACCAGTCGGCCCTCGAGAAACCGACGATGGCCACCGCAGGCAAGGATTTGGTTTCCCATTGGCGGCTGGTTGCCTCGGCTGGCAAAGTCGCGAATCTAGTGAAGTCCAAGCCGGCGGGTCAGTTCGTGGAGGGTAGTGGTGCAGCTGGCACAGCTGCCCTGTCCGACGGTGCACTGGTTGCCGGTGTGACCGGTCTGCCGGAAAGTGCCTCGTTCAAACTGGCGGAGGACGGCGATCTTCGGTTGACCATTCCTGCGGGCGATGCGGCCGAGTTTGTCGTTTGGTTTGTGTCATTACCCGAGGGGCAACCCTGGCGCAAGTGGATGGATACGGCCACGCTTCCGCAACCAGAGTCTCTCACTCGGTACACTCAGGGTGGCCCGCCTCGATGGGGAGAGATTGAAACCACCGCCACCATCGGATCGGGTGACGGGCCATTTGCCATTGATGTGTTGACGCGTCCGACCGTGAATCCGTGGCAGTCCCGTGTGCGTTTGACTGGACACGACTTCCTGCCCGGCGGTGACCAAGTGGTCGTCACCGCATGGGATGGTGACGTCTGGATGGTCAGTGGTTTGAGTGGACTGTCGACGGAGAATAAAACAGCAACGCTGCGATGGCGACGGATCGCGTCGGGGATGTTCCAACCTCTGGGAGTGAAGTATCACAAGGGCAAGATTTTCGTCACCTGTCGTGACCAGTTGGCAGTCCTAGAGGATTTGAATGCTGACGGCGAAGTGGATCACTATGTCAGTTTTAATAACGACCACCAGGTAACGGACCATTTTCATGAATTTGCCATGGGATTGCAGATCGATGATGCGGGGTATTTTTACTACGCCAAGTCTGCGCGACACGCGTTACCGGCGCTGGTGCCGCACCACGGCACGCTGCTTCGAGTTAGCCCGGATGGAAAACGGACGGATATAGTTGCGGTGGGTTTTCGTGCCGCAAATGGTGTTTGCCTAAATCCAGACGGCACATTTATTGTCACTGACCAAGAGGGGCATTGGAATCCGAAGAATCGAATCAATTGGGTGAAGCCCGGTCAGTTCTATGGCAACATGTTCGGGTATCATGACATCACCGATACATCCGACGAAGCGATGACGGCGCCGTTGTGTTGGATTACCAACAGCTTCGACCGCTCGCCGGCCGAACTGCTCTGGGTGGACAGCCCGGCCTGGGGACCCCTTAATGGCTCTCTCTTGAACCTCTCCTACGGCTACGGCAAAGTTTTTGTCGTGCCCCACGAGAAGTTAGAAAACGGTCAGGTGCAAGGAGGGATGTGCGAGCTTCCGATTCCGCAGTTTCCAACAGGCGTCATGCGTGGTCGCTTTCATCCGGTAGACAAGCAGCTTTATTTGAGTGGGATGTTCGCCTGGGCGGGAAATCAGCACCAGCCCGGCGGTTTCTATCGCCTCCGGTATACGGGGCAACCGGTTCATCTGCCGGTGGGGTTACGCGCGCACAAGAACGGAGTGTCATTGCGATTCACCGAGCCGCTCGATGCAGAACAGGCCATGCAAATCAAAAACTACGCAGTGAAAACATGGTCATTGAAACGCACTCAGTCGTACGGATCGAAACACTACGATGAGAAGAAGTTGAAGATCGACCGAGTTGACGTTTCCGACGGGGGGCGAGCTGTGTTCCTAGCGATCGAGGGAATTGAGCCGACCTGGTGCATGGAAATCGTTTACTCCTTGAAAGGCAGTGGTGGTGAGGAGGTGAACGGCACGATTCACAATACAATTCATGAATTGGGTTCGTCCCATTGACTTGACCCGGCGCGTAAGCGAGGGATGCCAAACCAGTTCACCTCTCTCACGCACAGCGATTCGTAACCCGAAGCGTCAGCGAGGGATAATGCAGTCCGCCCCCGCCCTGACGTAAGGGACACCAGTTGAGATACAATTCAATCGTCTTCATCGGAGGTTCATCCTATGCGGTCTTGTACATTTTCCATACTGCTAGCAACGGCAGTGGCCTTGAACGCCGGTTCGGCGGCGGCGCGAGATGCTGCGACCGCTCAATGGATCTGGGACAGTGCAACACCATCAGAGATCGTTTATTTCCGCTTGGTCATTAATGTCGTTGGCAGTCCCAAGAGCTGTTCGATCGTGGCGGCATGCGATAACCAGATGGTGGCATTTGTGAACGGCCAGAAGGTCTTGGAAAACCGTTCGTGGGAACAGCCCGTGCGAGCGGACATTTCCATGCATCTACGACCGGGTGAAAATATTATCGCGATCGCTGGTCGAAACGCCGGCGGACCGGCCGGCCTGGTTGGTCGTATCGACGTCAAGACGGATCTAGCTGAGACCAGCTGGGTAACGGATGATAAGTGGTTAGTGGCCACGAAACAAAGAGACGATTGGCGACAAGGCGCAGCCAAAGAGGGATGGGCGAAAGCCCATGTTGTCGGGCCGATTGGTTCGGAGCCCTGGACGAGCGTAACCGCTGAACGTCTTACCGCTGAACGTCTTACCGCGGCGCGTGTTCCTCGTGAGGTGACAGCCACACCGGCCGAATCGGTTACGGTCCTGAAGGGGTTTGAAGTTGAGTTACTATACTCCGTACCGATGGCCGAGCAGGGATCGTGGGTCTCACTGACAGTGGATCCGAAGGGAAGGCTGATTACGTCGGACCAATATGGAAAACTCTATCGGATTACGCCACCGAATAAGGACGGACCGGACCAGATTCAGATCGAGACACTTGCGGTCGATGTCGGTACGGCGCACGGTCTACTGTATGCCTTTGACAGTCTCTACGTGGTCGCCGGTGAGAAAGAACAAGGCCTGTACCGTGTGAGAGATACCAATGGTGACGACCAGTTCGACACGACGTTGAAGCTGCGGACTCTCAAGGGTGGTGGCGAGCATGGGCCGCATGCAGTGATTCTCTCGCCGGACGGGAAGTCGCTCTACATCTGTGCTGGCAATCACACGGATCTAACGGAAATTAGCGGGTCTCTATTGACTCAGGTTTGGCAGGAAGACCAACTGCTCCCGCGGATGTGGGATGCCGGAGGTCACGCGGTCGGAAAATTGGCGCCAGGTGGTTGGATCTGCCGGACAGATCCGGAGGGTCGGGAATTCGAGTTGGTCAGCGCAGGTTTCCGCAATGAATTCGATATTGCGTTTAATGCAGACGGCGAGTTGTTCACCTACGACGCCGATATGGAATGGGACATTGGCAGTCCGTGGTATCGACCCACTCGTGTGTGTCACGCAACCGCGGGCAGCGAATTCGGTTGGCGTTCCGGAACGGGAAAATGGCCTAATTTCTATCCTGACAGTTTACCCGCGGCGGTAGATATTGGCCCTGGATCCCCGACGGGAATCGTTTTCGGTTACGGGGCAAAATTTCCAGCTAAATATCAAAACGCGTTGTTTGTCTGTGACTGGAGCTTCGGAAAATTGTACGCGGTGCATCTGCAAGCAGACGGGAGTTCCTATACGGGGCAAGCCGAGTTGTTTGCCACCGCTTCGCCATTTGCATTGACGGACATTGTCGTCAACCCGCACGATGGGGCCATCTACTTTGCCACCGGTGGCCGTCGGACACAATCCGGTCTCTACCGGATCAAGTACACCGGTAAAGAGAGTACGGAAAAGGCCGATGGGAAAAACAAGGACGGACGCAAACTCCGAACGATGCGACACAAGCTCGAAGACCTAATTCATGGCGACGACGCCGGAGCGATCGAGACGGCCTGGCAGTGCCTGTCGCACAGTGACCGGTTTGTGCGTTTCGCCGCTCGTACGGTAATCGAACATCGACCCGTTGAGACTTGGGCCAACCGTGTTGTCCGCGAGAAAGACGTTGAAACCCTGTTGCAAGCGACTCTCGCCCTGGCGCGGTGTGCTGCGGACAATCCCAGCGAGACAGTGGTGGGCACATTATCCAGATTGAAGTGGCAGGAATTAACGGTAGGCCAGCGACTTTCCTTGCTGCGAGTTTATGGTGTTACGTTTGCTCGACACGGAGCGCCAAATGCGTCACAGCGGCAACGAGTCCTCAAGCAAGTCAACGCAGCGTTTCCAGCCGGAGACTCGATTCTCGACCAGGAACTTGCCAGAGTGTTGATTTTCTTGAACGCGTCGGACATCGTGGAAAGAACCGTCGGCCTATTGCAGTCGTCACCGACACAGGAAGAACAAATCAATTACGCGCTGTTCCTCCGCAACGCCAAGGAGGGGTGGTCTCCGCAACTCCGCACCGACTATTTTGAGTGGTTTCTTCAGTCGGGAACACATCGTGGTGGGCACAGCTTTCAAGGATTCTTGAAGAACATTCGTTCCGAGGCGGCTGCGTCGATGTCGGACGGCGAGCGGGAAAGTTTGGCTGTCCTGATCGAGACGCCACTCAGTCAGTCGCCACCAGAAGGACCGCCTCGTGATTTTGTCAAAAAATGGACCGTTGCCGAGTTGTTGGAGCAGGCCGATAGTCCCGGCAAACGAAACTTTGAACGGGGAAGCAAAATGTTCGCTGCCGCGAATTGTTTCAAGTGTCACCGTGTTCAAGGCCGAGGCGGGATCATTGGTCCGGACTTGACCGGCGTCGGAAAACGGTTCGACAACAAGTACCTTTTGGAGTCGCTGATCGAACCCAGTAAGGTCGTGTCGGACCAATATCAAGCAACCGTCTTTGTGCTGGAGGATGGCCGAACGGTCATCGGGAAAGTGGCCAACCTCGGCGGAAAGAACATGTCGGTGATCACGAACATGTTGGAACCGGGGAAATTCACCGGAATAGCGCGAGATTCCATCGACGAGCAATTTCCCTCGAAGACTTCGATGATGCCAGAATCGCTGTTGGATACCCTCAGCGACGAAGAAATACTGGATCTACTGGCGTTCCTGAAGTCGGGTGGTGACGCTGACGCTGCGGTCTTTCAGCGGTAGCATGCGGTTCGGATGGAACGCTGATTCGCCTGATTTTGCCTCGTTACGGCCCGTTTACATTGTTCTCCAAACCTGCCCTCTATAATATCGTATCGGGTACTGTGGCCGGGCTGGGATATTGAAGAGAGTGATCGATGACGCGTCAGATCCTGATTGTCGAGGACGATGTTGCGATTCGGGAGGGCGTTCGAGACGCCCTTGAGGGGTCGGGTTTCGCTTGTTTGGAGGCCGAGGATGCCACAACAGCCATCGAACTGATCCATTCGACAATACCGGACTTGGTCTTGTTGGACGTCGTGTTACCGGACTTTGACGGTTTCGCTGTTCTACAGCGTGTTCGAGAGAGCCACCCCTCGCTGCCGGTCATCATGCTGACCGCACGGGGCGAGGAGCAGCTGCGCGTGAAGGGATTGCGGCAGGGTGCCGATGACTACGTCGTCAAGCCGTTTAGCGTGTCGGAACTGCTCGCGCGAATCGATGCAGTGCTGAGGCGTTACCCGCAAAACGACATGATGCGTGATCGAATTGACCTGGGAAACAACGGTCAAGTCGATTTCGTCCGCAAAATGGTCTCGTGGTCTAGTGGTCAAACAGCTGATCTTTCCGAGCGTGAGGCCGATTTATTGTGGTACCTCTATTCACAGCGCGGCCGACCGGTGGGTCGCGATGAGCTGATTGAACGTGTGTGGAAATTGAACCCACAAGGTGTTCACACTCGCACGATTGACGTACATGTGGGACGGCTGCGTGAGAAGATTGGCGATGGCGGTGAGACCCCAGAACGAATCGTCACGATTCGAGGGCGAGGCTATATGTTCGTAGCTGCGGAGGGTGACGGATGAAATGCCCGATCGTTGTCTGGTTGATTTTCGCAACGTGCGTCATGAGTATCACTGGCGTTATGGCTTGGCTGACCGTACGAGCGGTTACCAGCGTGCACGAGGAGCAACGTCGAGAGGTAGCGGAGTCGAGCGAACGACTGGCACTTTGGAGAATCGACTCGGCGTTGATGCCGTTGATTATCCAAGAGAGTGCTCGTCAACATATGCTGTACGTCGGTGACCAGTTACCACTCGATGCGAGCAACAGCAACTCGTACCGAGCTGACGTGCAGATTCGAGGGCAGGATCAGGCGACCAACGCTCCAGCGGGGCAGGCAAATTGGTCTCCCGTGGGTGTTCAGCCTGGCGGTGTCCAAGCGGGCGGTGTTCAGGCAAATCAACCGGCCTATCGCCAACTAACGCCTCTCAATCCGGCTCCGACCGCTCCGTCTCAACAGTCGGAGAATCAGGGTCCACAAACTCACCAACAACAGGCTCGACAACAGAGGCAGGTCTATGTACCGCAAGGCCGACCTGCGCAACAGGAACTGTTCCAGCAATTTTCGCAGAGTGGATCGCAACAAATTCCCGCTGGACCGACGAATTTTGTTCTTCCAACGGTGGCGCCACCTGCGCGAGTTACTGAGTCGGCGACACCATTTGTGCAACTCTATTTTTCCAGTTCTGATGCTGGGATGAGACTTACCTCGGCGCCGCTAGCCCATACCCAACCTGTCGGCGAGCTCTGGCAGAGATTTTCCACCAATGTCACGGTCGGCGATTTTAGTCGACAGTTGCCATCTGCCGACGAGGACACAGTGGAGGTCGTCACAGTCGCGCAACGACGTGCAAGGAAACCGACAAGCCGTCAGGGAAAGGGAGCCCAAACAAAGGGAGCGTTGGAACAACAGCAGGATCTTAGTCAGCGGTTGATCAATGTGGGCAACAACGTTCGTCAATTCGTTGACTATAACGTTGAGGACAACCGAAACATGCACCTGCCCGCAAATATTCGAATGGGGCCGTTAGGCAGTTTCTGGAAAGGCGACATGCTGGTTCTGGCGCGACGCATGCGCGTGCGAGGTGAGGACCAAGTGCAAGGTTGCCTGCTGGATTGGAAAGGGTTGCGGCCATGGTTGGTCGATCAGGTCGTCGATCTGTTACCAAACGCTCGCTTGGAACCGGCGGTCGACGTCGAAGCGGCCAACAGCTACCGAGTGCTCGCATCTTTGCCCGTCATCTTGGTGCCAGGTGAGTTGGATTTTGTGCCACAGATTGGCAATCGGCTGCTTACCACCTTGGCGTTTGCCTGGACTTGGCTCGTCCTGGCGTCCGTGACCGTTGGTGTCCTGTTGTTCGCCGTCATGCGAATAAGTGATCGACGCGCGGCGTTTGTTTCCGCGGTAACTCATGAATTGCGGACACCACTGACGACCTTTCAACTCTATACGGATCTGCTAGTTGGCGACCAGGGTTTGGACGGTGACAAGCGACACCGATACGTCTCGACGCTGAAGAAGGAGGCTCACCGATTGGCTCACTTGGTTGAAAACGTGTTGGCGTATTCACAGCTGGAGCGGGGGTCACTGGGCCTGAGGATTGGGGAGATCGATGTTGTACGTGTCTTGGAAGATGTGATCCCGCGGTTGGACCAACGCTGCGACCGGGCCGAGGTTAAATTGGAGACGCGATTTCCGTCTGGCGATACGTCCTTGTTCGTCAAAGCCGAGCACGCCGGCTTGGAACGGGTTGTGGCGAACCTGATCGATAACAGCTGCAAATACGGCATGTCGAAGGAGCAACCAGCGAAAATCGAATTGTCGGTTCAGTTGGCGGGTAAACGCGTCGAAGTACGAGTTCGCGATTTCGGACCCGGAATCGACACACAAGTCAGGGGCCGGCTCTTCCGCCCGTTCAGCAAATCGGCCCATGATGCCGCGCGTTCCGCACCTGGCGTCGGACTCGGGCTCAGTCTCTCCCGTCGAATCGCTCGCGCGATGCAGGGGGACTTAGAACTGGAATCAACCAGTAGCGATGGCACGACCTTCCTCCTTTGGTTACCCGTGACGAATTAGTTGCGCGACGCGGAAAACTGAAGAAGGCCGATCGCTCTCTCAATGCGACAACTACTTGCCAACGCGATATCGCCCAAGGGATTGGTTACAATATCCACCTGAAATTGACGATTTAACGATCAGGTGGAGTTCGGAATGGCGAGAAACGTTTCCGTAACGGCAGTGGTCTTTATTGTTGCGTTGGCTTCGACTTCGATCGCACGTTCGGCCGAACCTTTGCACTTCGAAAAACGCGTCCTTTCGGAGCGTTTTTTTTCTGAAGGAGCCGATGCCGGTGACATTGATCAAGATGGGCACGACGACGTCGTCTCTGGTCCGTTTTGGTACCGCGGACCTGAGTTCAAGGTTCGCGTCCGCTACCGGGCCGGGGACGATTTTGCCATCGCCGCGTACAGTGACCAGTTCTTCACCTTCGTCGACGACATCGATCGCGACGGGGACATGGACATACTGGTGGGCCCGTTTCCTGGCCAAGCCGGCTACTGGTATGAGAACCCGGGGCGCGACACGAGCAATACGTGGGCGAAACATCTGGTGCTCGATAAAGTCGACGGGGAATCTCCAGCCTGGTTGGACGTTGACTTGGATGGTTTTGGGGAATTGGTCTGCATTCACGGCGGGTGTCTTGGGTTCGCGGAACCGCGGGAAGATTCAAGACAGCCTTGGTCCTTCGTGCGGATTAGCCCCAACCGCAATTATGGGAAGTTCACGCACGGTTTGGGAATTGGCGATATCGATGGCGATGGAAGAGTTGATTTTTTGGAGACGAATGGCTGGTGGCAACAGCCCTCGAATTACACCAAAGGCGATCTGTTCAAGTTTCATCCGGTTCGTTTCGCATCGTCCGGTGGGGCTCAAATGTTTGCGGTCGACATTGACTTGGACGGTGACAATGATGTGGTCTCAAGTCAGAACGCGCATGGATTTGGCTTGGGGTGGTACGAGCAATCGATACAAGACGGCAAACGAACTTTCAAATACCATCAAGTGATGGGCGACGATCCAAAGGATGGACTCGCAGTCTCTCAATTACACGCGGTGGCAGTGGTTGACGTCGATCGAGACGGTCGTCTAGACATTGTGACGGGCAAGCGATATTGGGCTCACGGTGGCCATGATCCCGATGCGAAGAACGACCCTGTGTTGTATTGGTTTCAGAATCGTGAAATCGATGGACGGCCCGTATTTGCTCCCCACATGATCGATGAACGGATCGGCGTTGGGACGCAACTAGTTGTCAAGGACATCGATGGCGATGATCGCGTTGACATTGTAGTCGGCAACAAGTTGGGAACGTTTGCCTTGCTGCAGCGACGGGGAACAGCGACAGCCCCCGACCGACCAGGTGTAGCACCCGGTTCGGCGGCGTTTGCGACACCGATTCGTCCGACTGAACCACTCAGCCCGACCGACGAGCAGCGAACATTTCGGTTGCCGCCTGGTTTCGAAGTCCAGCTAGTTGCGGCCGAACCCGATATCGCCAAGCCGTTAAACCTGGCCTTCGATGTTCGTGGCCGATTGTGGGTCACGGTATCTCTGGAATATCCCTACCCTGCCCCACCGGATCGACCGGGCCGCGATTCGATCAAAGTGCTGGAGGATACCGATGGAAACGGGTCGTTTGACAAGATCACCACCTTTGCCGATGAATTAAACGTACCAATGGGGCTGTACCCGTACGGCGATGGTGTGATCTGTTTCAGCATTCCGCACATCTGGTACTTGCGCGACACCGACGGCGACGGCAAGGCAGACCGTCGGGAAGAAATCTATGGACCGATGGGCTACGAGCGCGACACTCATGGATTGTGCAACTCCTTCCGTCGTGGATACGACGGTTGGCTGTACGCCTGCCATGGATTCAATAATCACACGACGGTCAAAGGACGCGACGGTCATGAAATCAGCATGCAGTCAGGCAACACCTTTCGCATGCGTGTCGATGGTCAACGGATTGAGCAGTTCACTTGGGGCCAAGTCAACCCGTTTGGCATGTTGATCGACGACCGTGGTGATATTCTGACAGCAGACTGTCACACCAAACCGGTGACGTTGCTGCTCCAAGGCGGGTACTTCGAGAGTTTTGGAAAACCACACGACGGATTGGGTTTTGTTCCGGCTGTCATGAACCACCTTCACGGTTCGACGGCGATCGCCGGTATCACCCGCATGGACCCCTCAGTTTCGCCCGCCGGTTACAGCAATACCACCACTCTCGGCGGTAACGTGATGACCGGTTGCATCAACCGCAACACATTGGTTTATCGTGGGTCGACGATCGTGGCCCGCGAGGAACCGGATTTCTTGGTCTCCGGTGATCCATGGTTTCGGCCCGTGGATGTCCGCGTTGGCCCCGACGGGGCGATTTATGTGGCGGATTTTTACAATCGAATTATTGGTCATTACGAAGTCCCGCTTGACCATCCCGGTCGAGATCGTCATCGGGGCCGGATTTGGCGCATTAGTTATCGGGAAAACGAGGCAACGCCGAAAAGTCTCAGTACCGCTCGGGTCGATCGCCTTTCGATCAGTCAGTTGTTTACTGCCCTTGAAACGGCGAATAACTTAAAGCAGCAGCTGATAATCAACCATCTATGTGACCGGCACGCAGGCGATGAAACAACAAAATTGTCACGTCAAATATTGAGTGCCCGGGATGCTCATGACCCTGTTCGCGTCGGCTCGCTATGGGTGTTGGCAAGAAGCAAGCAGCTAAACCTGGGCGACTTAAATTCTGCTTATGACCATGGATCGCCATTGGTGCGAGGACATGTGATGCACGTGTTGAGGATGTTTGCGGCAGAGTTGGGAAAAGAGGCCGTCCAGCTCATTCTACGTGGCCTTCGAGATGCCGATCCACTCGTGCGACGGTACGCCTCTCAAGCGGCAGCTCAAAACCCCGGACCATTTTTCGACGAACTCATTCCTCTGGTTGCGACAGGCAACGACCCCCATTTGCGTCACGCCGCCAAGATGGCACTCCGCGAGAGTATTCGTGACGAGGACCAGTTTCGTTCCATCGTGAAAAAGGAATTGAATCCGCAGCAACGGAACGGTCTACTGGCGATCACTCTAGCGTTGGATCACGGCGCCGCGGCTGATTTTATCGTTGACTCCCTGTCAGCCAGCATGGCGGGTTGGAGTGCACTCGAAACTCAAGCCTACATCCGACATGCTGCGGTTCGAGCGTCGCCTCAACAGTTGGATGTCTTGGCAGGAGTGATTCAGGACAAAATGAATCTCCAACAGCAACGCGAGTTGTTGTTGGTGATTCGAGACGGATTTGCGAAGAAAAACACGGAGGTTCGACCGGTCATCGAGCGATGGGCTGAGACACTGTGCCGTCGCCTTTTGTCGCGAAGTGAGTCCGGTGGCAAGTCATTGAATTGGAGCTATGAGCCGATTCCTGGCCGACAAGATCAGGGAAACCCGTTTGTCCGACAGGTGCGTAAGTCTGCCGATAACCGGCAGGGCGACTTTTTCTCGACACTGCCCAGTGGCGAGAGGCGAGTTGGTATTTATCGGTCAGCCCCTTTCACCGTGGGTGACGAGTTGACATTCTTCGCAGCCGGACATATCGGTCATCCAAACGAGCCGGTCGAGGCAAAGAACTTCATTCGCCTCAGAGGTGCGGACAATCATCAAATCTTGCGTGAAGCAACGCCACCGCGCAACGACACTGCCCAGATTGTCCGCTGGGAGACCAAGCAATTTAACGGACCAGTTTACGTCGAGATCGTGGATGGGGATTCACGGACGGCGTTTGCGTGGTTAGCCGTGGGGCGATTTTCGGAAGCCAGGTTAAATCCAAGCAACATGATTCAAGATCGCCAGCACGCTGCCCAGTTATTTGGCGCCTTCACGCTGTCGATGCTGCGTTCCGAGTTCGTGACCATTCTGAAAAGCGACGGCGGCGATCCGCTGAGTGACCGGGAGATCATGGTGGCATTGGGTGCCATTGCCGGTTCCAGCAGAATATCCGCCTGTGGCGAAGCGTTGACACTATCAGCGCGCAACGCTGCGTTTCGCAAGTTGATCGTGGATGCGGCACTCTCCGACGATGCGGCGATGGACAAGGCGTTGGAGACCGCAATGCTATCGGCAACGACCGTTAATCAGATTCGCTTAGCGAAACGGCTTGTAATGGATGATATCGGCTGCGAACTGCTATTTGGAATGATCACGACAGGAAAGGCCTCGACGTCAATGCTGTTGGACCCGGCGATTTCTGAACGATTGAAGGTGGCCGGCAACGGAAAATGGAAGGAACAAGTTGAGGCGGCGGCTCGATCGGTGCAGGCGGAGGGCGCGTTGAAGGTGCAGGAGCAGATTGACAGTCGTCTACGCGCTCTATTGAAGAGTGCTGGCAACGCATTGAAAGGAGCGGAGGTATTCAAGAAACGGTGCAGCCAATGTCACCAGGCGGCTGGCGTCGGCGCAAAATTCGCGCCACAGTTGGACGGTATCGCCAGTCGGGGTGTTGCTAGGATGACCGAGGACATCGTTGCTCCCAACCGCAACGTGGATGTGGCATTCCGAACCACCACCGTCTTGACTTTTGACGGACAGGTCATTAACGGCATTATCCGCTCCGAAGACAAGGAACGGCTTGTGTTAGTTGATCAGGAAGGCAAGGAGAGAATAATCGCAGCAGCCGATGTGGATGAGAAAGTCGCCTCCACTTCGTCACTCATGCCGGCCAATCTTGGCGACCAAGTCAATAACGATGAGTGGAGAGACTTGGTCGCATTCTTATTGTCCTTGCGATAGGCGGGGGTGTGGTCAATCCGCTTGTCGCACCTGCACTTCGTCACCGACCTGAACGTTGCCGCCCTGAAGAACAGAGCAGCAAACGCCGCCTCGCCAATCGGGTTCCAACGCGTGGGAAAGTCCTTGAACTTGCTCGTCCATTCGCGAGCACGGATCGGTTTCGCAGTTAACTTGCAATTCAACGGCGCCAATTCGAATAATCGTGCCAGTACTGTTCTTAAAGTCCTCAAGGCCCTCTACCAACAGATTGGCGCGACGCACGGTCCAGGGAATTGCTTGGCCAAGCTCATCACAAACGGCTTGCCAGGCAGCCGAACTGAGCACAGAGACTTGTCGATTTTCGTTCGATCCGCGAAAATCGCCTTCCAAACCTGCCACGGTCGTGATCGTTATTTGCTGCCGCTCTTCCATCACTGCACGCGACTCAGATCGCAATGCAATACCGACGAGTTTCACGTCTGACATGGCACAATTTCTATTTCAAAGTGAGATAAGGTGAATTTACCAAGCATCGATCCAAAAACTCGCGCCGTGTCGGTCGTGCGCTGCCGACGGGACCCGTGAGGATATCCTAACGGTTATTTGCATCCAACGCATCGGGATCTTTCTTTGAGGCAACGCTCGATTCAATCGACAGACGGTGCCTTCGTCCCTTCGTGTGAGCATTTCATCTTCTCACATAGTAGGCACAAAGCCACAAAGGTGAGGTGGCAGCGTACTTTGTCCGATGTTCGATGTCCGGTGTTCGATGTCTTTCGTGGCGCGACACCGCTCGATTCGTTATCCTGAGAGTTATGCGTCACGAAAAGAAATGCGAGCGGGGCCCTATTAAATCCATGCAAGGGTTTCACCAAATCCTGTTTATCCTATCGTTGATGGCGCTGAGCTGGCTGACGATGATGGTTGTCCACGAGTTGGGTCATGTCATTGGCGGCATGCTGACCGGTGGCACAGTGCAGTACGTTGCACTGCCTCCATTTGGCATCTCTCGGACACATGTCTCGCCGAATCCTCATCCCGCCATTGTCGTTTGGCTGGGTCCGCTGAGTGGCTGCGCTCTACCGGTGGCGGTCTTCGCATGGATTGGCCGGCGGTTTCTTGAACGGAAGAACATCGCCCGATTCTTGGCCGGTTTTTGCCTGATAGCGAACGGTGCGTACATTGCTTGTGGCGCCGTTGATCGGATCGGTGATTGCGGAGTCATGCTCGACACGGGTACGCCGATATGGGTGATGATCACGTTCGGCGTGATCACCGTGCCGCTAGGGCTCTATTTGTGGCACGGACTTGGATCGCTTCAAAGAGTTCTCGATGATCCACCGATGATCAAGCCGTGGCTGGCCTACGTCGTGTTTTTCACATGGGTCATGTCAATTTCACTCGAATTCGCGCTGTCGGCACGCTAGGCGGCGCAGAAACACGGGATTCGTTTGTCGCTCGGCTGTGGAACGATTACGATTCTAGTGTCATTTTTCGTGAATCTACACTGCACCGAGGCATTCATGCGTTCATTCTGGATACTGTGCTTGTTTGTGTTGGCGTTCGTTGTGGTAATGCCCGTCGCGGCCCAACAGGAAACCTGTCCAGTTCAGCCCGGCTCTCAGGCACCGGTCTGGAAGGTGGGTATTGGTCGAGCAATCATCACTCCCGAGAAATCGGTGTGGCTTGCCGGTTATGGCAGCAAACGTGCGCCCGACGGCAAATTGCATGAACTTTGGATGAAAGCCCTGGCGTTTGAAGACCAGCATGGGCATCGCGCTGTGTTGGTGACCAGCGACTTTCAGGGCGTGCCCAAAATCATGAGCGACAGGGTCTTTGCACAAGTGAAGGCGAAGCACCAGCTGGAGCGCACGCAAGTGATGATCACTTTTTCGCACAATCACTGCGGACCTCGGCTCGGGGATGACCTTGTCGATTACTATCCGGTAGACGCCGAACAAGTAGAATTGGTCGAAGCGTATACCACGCAAATGGTCCACAAAATGGTACGCATGATCGGCGATGCGTTACAGGACCTTGCTCCGGCCAAGCTGGCCATGGGATCTGGGTCAACGACGTTTGCCGTGAATCGCCGTGAGAACCGCGAGAGTGAAGTTCCCAAGTTGCTGGCCGAAGGCACTGCACTCAAAGGGCCAGTGGATCACACCGTACCGGTTCTTACCGTGGTGCGTCTCGATGGCCAACTAGTGGCCGTATTGTTCGGGTACGCGTGCCACCCCACGACACTCAGTTTTCGTACTTGGTGCGGTGATTATCCTGGGTTTGCCCAGTTGGAGATTGAGCGCGAACATCCGGGTGTGACAGCTTTGTTTGTCAACACGTGCGGCGGTGATCAGAACCCTCTTCCGCGTCGCACTGTCGAGTTGTGCCAGCAGTACGGACACATGCTGGCCGAAGCAGTGGAAGAGGTTTTGAAGAAAGAAGCACTGCAGGTGGTCTCCGTTGGGCTCCGCACATCCTTCGAGATTCTGCCTTTGGATTACGTAAAGGTAGCTTCGCGTACCGATCTGCGCAGTGCACTCGAGAGTAACAATGTGATTCTCGGCCGCTGGGCGGAGCGGATGTTAAAAAAGTTGGACGCCGGTGAAGAGTTTCCGGCAGCCTACCCTTATCCAGTTCACGCCTGGCAACTTGGCTCGGAAATGCTCGTCGTTGGCATGGGGGCCGAGACAGTCGTCGATTATGCCTTGCGATTTAAGAAGGAGTTTGGGTCGGGAACTTGGGTTTGTGGTTACGCTGATGACATGATTGCCTACATCCCTTCCCGGCGAGTTTGGGAGGAGGGTGGATATGAGGGAGGCGCCCGTTTGTATGAGTACGGCCGTCCAGCGTTTCGTTGGGCCGGTACGATCGAGGATCGGATCTCCGAGGTGGTGCATCGGTTGGTAAAGCAGGTTCGTGATTGAAACAACGATTCCCAACGGCCTTGTGCCGGTGGAATTGTGGTTTGGTAACTACCTGGCCCACAACAAAGTCACCCAGTCCATTCCGTACGCACGTGCATACCGAAAAGATCGTTCAGAACGATGCCTCCCGTGGCGAAGCTAGGTGTCACATCATCAACACAATTGATCCGCGGCCGATCTCTGCGTACAGTGGTGAATTCCGATAGTCTTTTTGATGGAGAACGATTTTGATCAAGCGACTAGTGCTGTCGACTCTTGTCACATTCCTGTTCTGCGCGCCGCAATATTCGTTTGCCGCTGGCCGGCTTCCCAATGTCGTTGTCATATTCATTGACGACATGGGTTACGCGGACATTGGACCATTCGGTGTCCAGGGGATCGAGACGCCAAATCTTGATCGGATGGCCCGAGAGGGTCGAGTGTTTACGGACTTTTACGTAACCCAGGCGGTCTGTTCAGCATCTCGCGCCGGACTGCTTACCGGGTGCTACAACGTGCGGGTCGGCATCATGGGTGCGCTGGGCCCAGGCGCAAAACAAGGAATCAATTCTTCGGAGATGACGATCGCCGAACTTTGTAAGCAAAAGAACTATGCCACTGCATGTTACGGAAAGTGGCATCTGGGACATCATCACCGGTTCTTGCCAATGCAACATGGTTTCGACGACTATTTCGGCCTACCGTATTCCAACGACATGTGGCCCTTTCACCCGACCGCCGGCGACCGATTTCCAGACTTGCCTCTAATCGACAAGAACAAGATCGTGAACCCGAAAGTTACGGGACAGGACCAGGAACTGTTGACGACGCAATACACCGAACGTGCCGTTCAGTTCATCGATGCCAACAAAGATCGTCCATTTTTCCTCTATCTTCCTCACAGTATGGTCCACGTGCCGCTCTAC
>DUDC01000207.1:9276-9828 GCA_012959465.1 Planctomycetaceae bacterium | reverse complement strand
TTCGGACAAGTTTCGCGGCAAGAGCGAGCGGGGTTTGTTTGGAGACGTGGTGATGGAGATTGACTGGTCGGTTGGTCAAGTCATGTCGGCCTTGGAACGCCACAAGATCGACGATAACACGTTGGTGATCTTCACGGCCGATAACGGACCCTGGCTCAGTTATGGCGATCACGCTGGTTCGGTCGGGCCGCTCAGGGAGGGCAAGGGGACGATGTTTGACGGAGGATGTCGCGAACCGACCGTGATGTGGTGGCCGGGCGAGATTCCCGCCGGCACCCGTTGCTCGGTACCGGCGATGACCATCGACATTTTACCGACCATCGCGCATCTGACGGGCGCCGAATTGCCGCAACAGAAGATCGACGGGAAGAACATCTGGCCACTGATCTCGGGCGAGGATGGCGCGGAGAGCCCGCAGCGGGCCTGCCTTACGAGGCAGGAGCGGACACGAGCAAGATAGCCATGGGAGGCGTGCTCGGGCAGTCGCGAGGGCTAGCAAGACATGGCAAGCAAGCAAGCTAGCAGACAGACAGACAGAGTGACAGGCAGACA
>DUDC01000207.1:0-9266 GCA_012959465.1 Planctomycetaceae bacterium | reverse complement strand
CGGCGGCACAGGGGGTAAGCCCACCGCCTACCGTCAGAACCGAATTGAATTGTCCCTATTCGACCTCAGGCTTGATCCTGGCGAGACGACTGACGTGCAATCGCGATTTCCCGATGTCGTGGCACGCATGAACGAGCTGGCCGAGGAAATGCGTCAAGACCTCGGTGATACAAAGAAGTTCCCCGGCACCGGCAAGCGGCAACCTGGACGTGTAAACGATCAGTGAAGTGTTTTAATTCCCCAAACTATACGGATCCAGCGTGGTTGCTGGAGTTCTTCGCCATGAACGAATTTCGTTGCACTCTGTTCTTAGTCCTTGCCTGTTTGGTTTCCAGCACGCGTGCCGAACCGGCACGCCCGAATGTACTGTTCATCTTCATTGATGATATGGGGTGGAAAGACCCGTCCTTCATGGGATCGGACTTCTTTGAGACACCGCACCTGGACCGGCTGGCGAGTGAGGGAATGGTCTTCACCAATGCCTACTCTTGTGCGGCCAATTGCGCCCCGGCCCGCGCTTGTCTGCTATCGGGACAGTACACGCCGCGGCATCAGATATTTAACGTCGGCACAGGAGCCCGCGGACAGAGCAAATATCGCAGGTTGCTACACGTACCAGGCGTCGACGTATTGGATCCGACGATAACGACTTGGGCCGCAGCGATCCAGCGGTCCGGGTATGCGACGGCGACAATCGGAAAGTGGCACCTGAGCAAAGACCCGCTGCCCTACGGCTTTGACGTGAACATTGGTGGCACGCACTCGGGCAGTCCACCGAGAGGATATTATCCGCCTCATAAGGTACCTGGCCTTCATGACGCGCCTAACGATGAGTATTTGACCGATCGATTGACCGACGAGGCGATCAAGTTCATAAGGGATAACAAGAAGCGGCCGTGGTTCATGTACCTGACTCATTTTGCGGTACACACTCCACTAAACGCCAAAAAGGAGCTCGTTGACAAGTACAAGACAAAGACACCGGGTTCCCTACACAAAAATGTGGCTATGGCGACGATGGTCCAAGCGGTGGACGACGGTGTTGGGCGTCTACAGGCCACGTTGACCGAGTTGGGACTATCCGACAACACCATTATCGTGTTCTATTCAGACAATGGTGGTTTTGTGGGCGCGACCGACATGGAGCCACTTCGAGGACACAAAGGAACTTATTACGAGGGCGGAATTCGAGTCCCCTTTTTCGTCCATTGGCCAGGTGTCGTTCAACCGGGAAGGAGCGACGAACCGGTCATTGGCGTCGACATGTACAGGACATTCTGTTCGATGACATCGGTGAAGATGCCGGCGAATCAGCCCTGTGACGGCATGGATCTTGTTCCACTCCTCAAAGGCGAAGTTGATGCCTTACCCCTCCGTCCTTTGTTTTGGCATTTCCCCGCATACCTTCAAGGCACCAACAAACCGCTCGAACCGCGTGACCCACTCTTCCGCTCACGTCCGTGCAGCATCATTCGTCGGGGCGACTGGAAACTGCATGAGTACTTTGAGGACGGCGGCATCGAACTTTATAACCTGGCCAATGATGTAGGCGAACGAACGGACTTGGCCAAATCGATGCCGCGAAAAGCCAGCGATTTGCTGGCAGAATTACGAGACTGGCGGAAGGACATCAATGCCCCGATTCCGACGGAAATCAACCCTCGGTTTGACGCGCAGGCCGAGGCGGCCGCCATCAGAAAAGCGCTCCAGGCAGCAAGGCGGAAGTAGAGTTATCTGTGGATCGTTTCATACTCGCCGTTGCTGGCCATCCGACATATTCTGACACCCGTTGGTCCGCGCTCGGTCGATGGTGGGGGGGCATCGGTTTGCTGCTGATTGCCGTGACCTGGAAACTCTGGTTGCCCCAGGACGTGTACCCGCAAGTTCCACTGATTCGTCTCGGACTCGTTTTCCCCAATTGGCTTCAATGGGCAGGGCTACTTGGCCTAATCGTACCGCTATTTGCGTTGGTGGCTGAAGGTGCTTCCGGAAGTCGGCGGCAAAGGATGTTTGCCGGGTTGTTCTTGGCCGGTTTCGCAATACTTGTTCTCGCCGACCAACATCGCCTGCAACCGTGGGCCTACCACTTAGCGTTGATCGCCGTGCTGCTGGTTTGGTCGCAACCACCGGTTTGTTTCGCATATCTTCGTCTACTGCTCGTCACCATCTTTGTCTACTCGGCCGCGGGGAAATTCGACTTCACCTTCCTGAACTCGATCGGACCGGAAATGGCGGGCGAAGTATTGAGTTGGATCGGGAGGGACGAATGGCCGGCTGGACGGACGGTGGTGGCGTTCGTATTTCCGATCGTTGAATTGGCGGTTGCGATCGGGATATTAGTGCCGGTCACCTCACGTATGGCAACCAAGATCGCGATTCTCACGCACTTGTTGTTGCTGATGGTGTTGGGGCCTTGGGGACTTGGGCAACGCGCCGGTGTGTTGGTTTGGAATTTGTTGTTCATCGGGATGTGGATTATTCTCTTCCCAGGTTCTTTTCGAAGACGTGACGACACGACCGAACATCGACTTGCCACCGACCCCCATCGTTCGTCGTTGGTTGTAAGTACCTGCTTCCTAGGGGCGTGGCTTTGTCCGTTGCTTGAGCCGATCGGAGGCTACGACCACTGGCTGTCCTGGGGGCTTTATTCGCCGAGAAATTCTCGAGTGACACTCCATGTTCATCAAACTGTTGTTCCTCCGGACGACAACACGGGCGCACTTCAATACTTGGCAGCAGCAGACGAAAAGGGCTGGAGACGGGTCGAAGTCGACCGTTGGTCTCTCGATGCCCTCCGTGTCCCAATTTACCCTCAAGACCGATACCAATGGGGCGTTGTTTGCGCTGTCGTGGAGGAGTTGGGAGTAGAGCGGTTTCGAATTGACGTTTACGGTATGGCCCGTCGAAAAGATGGTCATCGGACCGCCCGGCATGCGACTGCGCGTTCCCAACTGGATGACCCGCAATGGCGTTGGCGACTCAACAGTCGCGCGAGGTAGCGTGAGTCATGGTGGCCCGGCTTTCGAGTGTAACTTAAGGGTTGATAAGCCGGTTCACATCTTGCGGCTTGTTGCCGCTGGCCTCTCTCCGTAGTCGGTCGCCCTTCTTGCTTTTTTCGGCGAGGAAACCGCCGTGTTGCAGCACGACACGGTCGCCTTTGACGACAGCGGCATAATCTTGTCGGTTCTTGTCACCGGTCGGGTCGTGCGTAAAGACGACCTCGGTAAGTTCGCGCCATTGATCATCTGGATCGCATATCCAGGTGTTACCGAAAGCGCCACGACGCAATTTCTGACCATTTGTGCCAACGAAATTCTCGCTAAACGAATAGAGACCCCGCAGATGTCCTCCATCCTTCGGCGCGTGGAAACTAGCGATGAGCCCCCACTCGTTCTTTTCGGGAAAGAAAAAATAGCCGCTGAAAACGGTCGCGTTATCGGCAGGTTCTGCGAGCACCAGGAACCGATACGTTTGTCCCTTTTTCCAGGGATAAACCAAGTGGCTGTGGCCACCCGTTCCCTCGTTGCCGAAGCCGTGTGCTACAACGCGATCCCCTTTGGATACCAGCCGCACAAGATTATCTTTGTCAACTTTCCCGCGATCCACCGCCTCGTTTCCACTATCCCATATCGAAAAGATGATGCGGCGCTCGGTCGGGCTGTTCACTTGGATCCCAAAGTAGCCGCGGTGAAATCCGCAAGCCATGTAATACGACCACAGCGGGTCAGTTTCGACGGTCAGTTCGTTGTAAAACGCCTTCACTTGCGCGCCGCGTTTCAGTGGATATCGAAAATGAACTGAGGACGCGTTGCGACGGGGTTCAAGGTTGAAGTGCGCTTCTTCAACCGCCGCACCAGACAACTGTAATGCCTGAATGCGACCGAAGTCATTTCCCGTTCTCTCCAGTCCGACAAGGTAAAAACGGTAATATCCGGTCTGATCAATCTGGATTGGTTGAAAAGCGAGGGATGCAACGCCATTGGGCTTCCGATCACTCTCGGCCACTTTCGCGAGCAATGACTGTCGCATTTTGTTGCCGACCTTCGTGACGGTCATGCGGTAATGGACGTTTTCACCCTCGGGAACGACGACGTCCAAGGCAATCCGAAGCTCACCCCGACGATTGAGTTTTCCGTACCAGGCAAGTCCGTTTGCGGAGTTGTTCCACGGACGCACCCCCCGTGACGAAATACGGGGCACTTGGACATTGGGCTCGGCATACGCCGTGAAACTGGGCACGCGGATGGCCGGTTCGGCCATAGTGGTGGTCCCAGTCAACGCGGCGAAGAGAGTTCCCAAAATGACTAATCGGGCGGTAACCACGGGATGGCTCATCGAATGTTGCCTTTGCCAAAATGATGAAGAATCCTCCCGTCCTCGGAAGGAGCAGCGTGCAAGATAGTTGACCTAGAAAGATCGAAGGTGATTTATCTGTTCGTATCGCTTATCATAAGACGCGAAGCGAATAAGTTTCGCTCGGTTTTCTTGTTGATAGCCATTTGGGAAATTGTACACCTATTCATAGGGTTGTTGGAGAACGAAGGAATGACAAGACAGAACCAATTCAATCGTCGCCAGTTTGTCAAGACGACGGCGTTGGGTGCCGCGGCCCTATCGGCCGGTGTCCATTCTGGCATCGCAGCTGAAGAAGATAAATCGGCTAATGGAAAGCTGCAGATCGGTTGCATCGGAACTGCGAACCGCGCCGCCGCTGACGTCGCCGGAGTGAAGGGTGAAGATATCGTTGCGCTGTGCGATATTGACAAGAAATATTTGGACCGCGCTCAGAAGCAGTTTCCATCGGCTCGGGTCTATGCCGACTACCGCGAACTGATTGCGGCCGAATCCGACAAGATCGACGCGGTCACGGTTGCCGTGGCAGACCACAATCACGCGCCGGCCAGTTTGCTGGCCATCCAAGCAGGCCTCCACTGCTATTGTGAGAAACCGCTCACACACACCGTTCATGAGGCGCGAGTCATTGCCGAAGCCGCCAAAAAGTACGGCGTGGCAACTCAGTTAGGCACTCAGATTCACGCGGGCAATAATTACCGCCGGGTCGTTGAGATCATCCAATCCGGTGCTATTGGTGACGTCACTGAAGTGCACGTCTGGGTAGGCAAGGGTTGGGGTGGCGGTGACCGTCCCGAAAATGGCGTCGCACCACCAGCTCACCTCAGCTGGGACCTCTGGCTGGGCCCAGCTCCCGAGCGGCCTTACGCCGCAGGTCGTTATCATCCGGCTCAATGGCGCCGTTGGTGGGATTTTGGTCAGGGGACACTCGGCGACATGGCTTGTCACTACATGGACTTGCCGTTCTGGGCTTTGCAACTACGTCGCCCGATTCACTGTGTCGCCGAAGGCCCGGATGTCCATCCCGAGACGTGCCCATTGGGACTGAAGGTGACCTACCAATTCCCGGCCCGAGGTGATCTCAAGCCTGTCGAACTGACTTGGTACGATGGCAATATGATTCCCAAGGAAGTTGCCGGCGAACGTGTACCTGGCTCGGGTGTCATGTTCATCGGGAACGAAGGCCACATGTACGCGGACTACGGGAAATATCGTTTGTTCCCATCCGATAAATACAAGGGCTTCGAGCCACCCCCGCAGTCGATTCCCGCGTCGATTGGCCACCATGCTGAGTGGATCAAGGCATGCAAGGACGGCAGCCCCACCACGTGCAACTTTGACTATTCGGGCGCTCTTTCGGAGACCGTCTTACTCGGCAATGTCGCCTTCCGTACGGGCGAAGCGTTGGAGTGGGATGCCGAGAATCTTAAAGCCACCAACTGCCCGTCGGCCGACCAGTACATCCGCAAGGAGTATCGAAAAGGCTGGGAAGTTGCCTAGGACAAAGTAACCCAATGCGTAAGCGAGGGAGCAGCGGTTGGCGGCGCCCCTTCGCATACGCTGGGGGTGGGCCGGTGTAGGATCACTCTGCGCCTAGATAGAGCAGTTGGATGGTGGTGTTCACCAGCTCTTTCTTGAGTTCGGCGGTACCTTCTTCGCTGACTCCCGTGCGGGTGACTTCGAGATGCGACAACATTTTGAGGCCCTTGAGATGCGGCAGGCCGGCGTCCGTGATTTGGGTCGATCCCAAATGCAGGAAGTCCAAGTTCGTTAGCTTCGACAAGTGCGCCAGGCCATCGTCTGTGAGCCCGGTGTTATCCAGATTCAACCATACCAGGTTGGTCAACCCAGCCAGATGAGCAACGCCAGTGTCACTTATCGTATCTCGCCAGAGATTCAAGCGGGTAAGCGTGGTGATCTTCCCAATGTGTTCCAAGGCATCGTCCGTCACGTTGATCGCCTCGCTGAGATCGAGATCTTGGAGGTTGGAACAATTTGGAAGGTGAGCCAGTCCTTCGCTGGTTACGCTGTTTTTTGCCAGACGCAATTTACGGAGTTTGGGAAACTGTTGCAGAAGTGGAATCGTGTCGTCATCTATAAGTGTCTGGGCCAAGTAGAGTTCCTCAAGTTTTTCTAACGCCGCCAACTCTTTCATACCCACTGTGCCAACCCAAAGTCCATCCAGCGCCAGGGCTTTGAGGTTGACGAGTTTGGCAACGCTCGCCATTCCGCCATCGTCCACATCGGAACTAGCGTTCATCGCGGAAATCCGCAGGGCACGTAGATTGGTCATACCCTCGATGGCGGTGAGTCCATCATTGGAGAGGACGCAGTCGCGAAGATCCAGGTTGCGGAGTGTTTTTAGTTGCGAGATCTTCGGCAGGCTGTCGTCGGATACGCCAGTTCCCATTAGGACCAAGGACACCAATCGCGGCAACCCTGTCAGATCGGGTAACGTTGCATCGTCGACCGTGATTCCACGGAAGTCCACATCGGTAATCAGCCCATTCTTGTCCCTCGTTATTTTGACACCCAGGTTTTCGAGTGCGGCAATCGACTCGGGCGAATCGCTGGGCGCGTCGTCGGCGTCACTCGTCGATGTGTCGGACGGTGTCGAGTCTTTGGGGGCCGTGCCTGAACCAGTCGGCTTCGATTTGGTAGTACAGCCTGACGAGACGAGACAAAGAAGAAGACCGATCAAAAGCCAGCAGCGAGACATGGGGACTACCTTAGTTTTTTGGGTCAGATGGGCAGGCGGGGAAATGATCCACATGGCCTATTCTAGCAGGTCGCATGTGCATCGAACATCAAACATCTGTCGGCTAATATTTCCGGCCGCGAACGCGGCCAATGCACGTAGCCGTGGGTGCGAAGCGGCGACAGCAAAACTCACGATCGCGCCGCGTTCAGCTTACCCGAGTCAGTTTCGTGACACGTCCTGTGGCAACCCACTCAGCTACGATAATGTTCCCATCGTGGTCGTAACACGCATCATGGGGATGCAGAAAACGTCCCGCTCGCCAACCAGCCGGTTTTGAACGCAGTTTGAAACTGTCCTTGAGGACCTCCTTGCGCCATTCGGGGTCCTCGCCAAGTTGGGTCAGCACGTCATTGTTTCCGTCCAGCAGGGTGATTCGGGCACTCAGGTCGGGAACGAGCATTTCGCTACCCCAAGTATCGACATTGGCTGGCAGAATAAAACCATCTTTCGTGGCTTTGTGCTCACCATCGGCCGTGAACCACTGTAGTCGACCGTTGACGCGGTCAGCAACGACGACCGAACCGTCCCGTCCCCCGCGATCGTCCCACCAGACACCGTGCGGCAGCCTAAATTGACCATCGCCTTGACCTGGTTTCCCAAAGGAACTGATCCACTTGACGTCCCGATCGTATCGGTGAATACACCATGCGCCATAACCGTCTGCCAAATAGAAACCGCCGTCTGGGGCAAAAGCGAAATTCGTCGGCATGAACCGATTTCTCCCCCACACTTTCTTGCGATCGGTATCCTCGCCCTCGGCATATTTCTCCGACGACATGGGCGCGTATTTCTCCCACACCACTTCGCCCTTGAGATCGAGTTTTGCAAACAGCTTGAGGTGTTGGTAGGCGGTCACATAGAGAAACTCCTGCCCACCCTCTTCACGGACTTCCAAGCCATGTCCGCCACCCTGGTACTGTTGCCCGAAGGAGCGAACGAATTTACCGTCTGCATCGAACACAAAAATTGAAGGATGTTCTTTCAGCTTCGCTTGTCCCTCGTGGATCACATAGATAAGTCCGGCTTTGTCGACCGCCACATTGTGTGTGGTTTGCCACGAGTATCCTGCCGGCAATTGGAAGAAGTCGTGCTGCACCTCGAATTTGGCCGCATCGTTGCCAACGAGCAATTTGGAATCGGACTTTTGCCCGGTGACGACGGCCGGCGCTACAATTGCTGTGGCGGCTGCCGCGGTAGAACTCTGGATGAATTGTCGCCGATTTACTTTGGACGTTTGACGTGCCATTCGACTGGCTCCCATAACCCAATTCCAATAACTCTCAATAAAATGCGATGCGATTTTCGCAATCGCCACTAGCCGACGTGACGAAGTAAACTGGCTCGTCCCACCATCACCCACTCGACGACCAGGATGTTCCCATCGTGGTCGAAACAAGCATCGTGCGGATGAATAAACCGGCCATTCTCCCACCGCTTTGGTTGCGACCGTAACTTGAAGTTGTTCGCGAGAACATTCGCTCGCCATTTCTTATCGTCGCCCAGATGAGTGATAACCTTGTTGTCTTTATCCAACAGAGTGAGTCTGGCATGCAGGTCGGCGACCAACATGACATCGCCCCGAATATCAATATCGGCCGGGAACAAGAAGTCTTCGACGAAGCTCAAATGGTTGCCGTTCACATCGAAGTACTGCAGGCGTTTGTTGGCGCGATCTGCAACTACCAATGCGGGTGTTCGGCCGGTTCGAGCATCCCACCACAAGCCGTGGGGCGTGCTCAGTTTTCCGGGTTCACTGCCTTTGCCGCCAAAATAACCAAGCACCTTACCATTCTTGTCATATCGGATAACGTAATGAGAACCGTAGCCGTCGCCGACAAAAAAGCCACCGTCTGGGGCAAAAGCGATGTTGGTTGGTGAGAACAGTCTGCCCTTACCGATCTTACCCGGTTCCTTGATGACGAATGGAGCTGCATCGTTGTAGGGTTCGATTTTTGGAGCGGTCTGAGACCAGACGACCTCACCGGCAAGAGTCAGTTTGGCGATGTGTCCTTTATTGTCGCAGATGTAGAGAAACTCCTCGCCATCTTCCTCGCGAATGTCGACGCCATGACCGCCGCCATCGTCGCCCTGAAACAACTTCAGGAACCTTGCGAGATTAAATTAACGACCGACTCGCAATATGTCGTAAAGG
>DUDC01000206.1 GCA_012959465.1 Planctomycetaceae bacterium | reverse complement strand
GCTCGATATAGGCCAATTGCGTTTCGTTCTTGTCCAAGTCAACTAGATTCGTGGCGTCGGCAAAACCTGCCTGAGCTTTTCGTTGCCATCCCGGGAGCTTCTTCTTCGCATCCGGAAAGCTCGACTCCGCCTCTTCCACTTGCGCATCGGTCAGTTTCAAGTTCTTGTGGGCCACGGCGTATTGGTATTTCGCGAACCCTTCCCAAACGCCCAGAGCTTTTTCTGCCGATTTTTTTTCTCCGTCGGTGATCTCTCGGATCAATTTACTGGGGTGCTTCTCTTGCACCGCCAGACTGGCCGCTTTGGGCCCTCCCAATTTGTCGGAGATCAGGAAAAAGGTAATGACTCCCAACACCATGAATACGAGTGTCTGGAAAGCGTTGGCCCATGCCGTTCCCCGCATGCCGCCCATGAAGACGTAGACCAAAACGACACTGCAAATCACCGCGGAACCGAGCCAGTTGGGTAGACCATAGTCATACCGGGCAAACATCTCAGGACGAAATGCGCCCTCGGTGACGGCGTTGATGACCGTGCCCGATGCCAATACGCCAATCAGCAGGTAGGGGATGACCAGACCGACGAGGATCGGGAACAGCAGCAGACCAATTTTGTCGTTCTGTAATCTGTCGCGAAAAAACTGAATCTGAGTTGTGTAACCGTACTTCCGTCCGAATGTCCACAAACGCACGCCGATGAGGTAGAAGCAGAGCGAGTGGATGATACCGCTCGAGGATGCCAGCATGCCGTACACGCCAATGCCGACCTTATACGCTTCTCCAGTCGAGCCGACCAAAGCGAAGGCAGTCATCGTCGTGCCAAACAACGACATGAGCAGCAGGAATGGGCCAATCGAGTGACTGGCCAGCATGTAGTCTTTGCTCGTTCCGGAGAACAACCGGCTGGCGAATATTCCCAAGCCGAGAAGCAGGGAGAGGTAGATGGCAATGATGATCAATTGCGTCATTTCACGGCCTCCTCGTCAACGTCTGTTGACGGCCAGGCGATGACAGTTGCCAGATACCACGTGGCGGCGGCTGCGACCGAGAGGCAGGCGTGATAAAAGAGGCCAAAGGGCAAGAACCCAAAGACCAATTTGTCGTTTCCCCAGTTCCAATTGTCCTGATGCAGGATCAATAATAGAACGACCAACGAACAGATGACGAATTTCATGGAAGGTGGATCTCATTTCGCCAGTGATCCGCGTCCGGCACTGACTATCGGGCCATCGCGAGAAAACAAACAAGCGGGAATCCTACCATGCTCCCTCGCCGTCCGCCAGTATTTGCGTCCTTGCTCCTGCTCTAATCGCAGACACCACGCGCTGGCGATTCGTGCTCGTCTTAGCAAACCAATGTGTGGCACTGGCTTCGCCAGTGTTTTTTCCGTGGGTTTGCACCCACGGCTACATGTCACGGCCGCTTACGCGGTCGCGGATTGACTGCTCGATGGCTTGGTCCATGTCATCAAAAATGTCCCCAGCGCCGTCGTAGAAGATGCGGCCTATCAGCAGATCGGTCAGATTACCGACGTGTTGCATGTTGGTCTTGAGAAAACGTCCGAAGCTAAACTCGTTCGTGTAGTAGGCTCCGACTAACTTGCGAATCCACTTGACGCCTTCGTCAAAGTCCTTCGTCCAACAGCCGAGTTGTGATGCCGATAGGTCGTTTTTCTGAAATCCCTCTACGATTGCATCGGCTGCCAGCTCACCAGTACGCAACGCGAAAAAGACCCCAGTTGAGTAGATTGGGTCGATGAATCCGTAGGCGTCGCCTACTAATACCCAGCCTTCTCCGCTACGACGAGTGGTCGAGTAGGAAAACTCTTTTGCGACGTGAAAGTCCTCGGACTGTGTAGCGCTTGCCAAGCGTCGTTGCATGGCGGGGCACTTCATGAGTTCGTCAGCGAAAACCTGTGGCGGTTTTCCTCGGCCTTTCAGCATGTAGTCGCGATCGCCAACAACCCCAATACTGGTTATTCCATCGGCCAAAGGAATGAACCAGAACCATGATTCCTTGGCATCGGTATGTAAGATAATAGTCGCCCCAAGATTTTTGCCTTCGTCACGCGTTGCGTCACGATAGTAAGACCAAATCGCGATTTTCTGCAGATCCGGATTGTCGACTATCAACCCGAGACGATTTGGAATGAACGCCTGTAATCCCGTCGCGTCGATCACCGTCCTGGCGGCGATCTGGCGAGTCTCTCCGTCGCGGCGGACTGTTACACCCGTGGCCCGGTCACCGTCGAAATGGACATCCATCACACGAGTCTCATCGTACGTGTCAGCTCCAAGACGATTCGCGTTGTCAAATAACATTTTGTCGAATCGGCCGCGCTCCACCTGCCACGTTTGCGAGCATTCCCGAGGATCGTGCTTGTCGAAAAAGAACGGCGCAGATTCTTTGCCAGAATGGCTCACGAATTGAACGCTACGCTTCTTGACGAAGTCACTGGACTTCATTTGTTCCAATACACCCAGTCGCTGAAATACCCAATAGGTTTCCGGCATGAGCGACTCGCCGACATGAAATCGAGGCACTTTCTCGCGCTCGACCAACAACGTCGAGTACCCGGCCTCGGCGATCAAAGCGGCGGAAGTGCAACCGGCCGGACCAGCTCCGATGACAACGCAATCGTAGGTTTCTTTCATAACTTCGTCATTTATCCCGTGCGTTCAGATGGTCGGGCAACCCATGGAGGCTGAAAGGGACGACGGCTCGGTCTTTTATCCGTCTTGCCGGTCCGTACTTATCCTACGAGGGTGTCACGATTTCGAGAAGCTCGACGACCGGTTCACCATTGCAATAGATCAATGCGGTCCTACCGTAAACTGTTGGCCACTGCCCCCCCAGATAGTCTTGCAAGTCGGGGCCACAACGACACTGCCAGAGTTCCGATCGCTGAACCTCACGCATCACATCGTGCTGAATCAACACTCGCCCCAAAGGGATTTTCTCGGACAGAATTTCGGAAATCACGTCATCGCTAAGGTAGCTGAGATCTAGCCGAACGATTCCAAACTGTACTACCCCGTTGTCCGAACTGCGGCGTAGCAGGATCTTGCGAAAATAATGATCCTGATCTCGATCCGTTTTCAGGACGTCCACATTAACCGGACAGCCGTGAAATGACTCGACGGTCACCGTCATGTGCTGATCGTGGGCCAACAGCTTTCGGAAGGGTTGCGGAGTGTCCTCGGTGGCGACCTCGCGGAACAGTCCAAGCCGAGTGGGGTCGTCGTAGAACAGGCGTATGAGAGTGTCGAGATCCGGTGTCGATTGTCGTTGATTCAACAGGTGGGAACTCCGAGGGATTGACGAACAGGTGCCTACTTAGACACGGTTGTCGTCAATTCGATCGTGTTAGGGGGAGTGGCTGCGGTGGGAATTTCGGCTGGACGTTCCAGCACTGTGTCAATCAGGTAATACAACAGTCGTCGCAATGCCTCAGGCTGGATTTCGTCGGCAATTGCTTCAGCGCGATCCTGGTGCTTTTCGACTAATCGCAGGGCCTTTTCAAAAACTTCTGCTTCGTTATAGAGTTGGCGGACGCGGTTCACGCGGATTTCCGCAGCCAGTTCCGTGTTGTCGACGAGATCAATCAGCTCCTGTTGCTTGTTTGGGGCAAGGCCTTCCAATGCGAGCGCCCAGAGGACGGTGGGGCGACCGCCGAGCGTGTCGCCGCAGCCCTCCAATTTGTTGTGTGAATCCCCTTGCCAATCGCCCAGGTCATTCAGGATTTGAAACGCCACACCAAGATTGCGAGAGAATTGTTTCAGAGTCGTCGTGTAATCTTCCTCAACTTCTGCCAGCCGTACCCCGGAAAAGAACGCGGCTTCAAACGCCGGCGATGTTTTCAATGCGTAGATTTTCAGGGCGTCGATCGGCTTCAGCCGCTTATCACGAGCGTCACGCCACATCAATTCTGCGCCTTGTCCCTCGGACAATTTTATGTGAGCTTCGGCCAGCAGATCGACGACTGCAGCCGCTGTTTCGGCGCCCAACGCCGCCGACTCGCGACTGACTAGGCGGTAACCCATTCCGATCAAATAGTCACCTACGTTGATCGCGGTCGGGACGCCCCAACGGCGGTGCATCGTCGGTACACCATATCGGAACGCGTCGTCGTCTTCGATGTCGTCATGCACTAGTGATGCTTTGTGAAAAGTTTCGATCGCCATGGCCGCACGGCGAACTGCATCGGGGATCGAGTCGGTGTGCTCTTGCCCGTTGCCCAAGGTGCCGTCGCCACCTCGCAAGGCGTCGTAGATGGCCAGCGTAATGAACGGACGCGAGTGCTTTCCGCCTTTGGCAAGGAAGTCGTAGGCCAAAGCTTCGGTGGCGGCGATCGGATCGAGCGAGCCAAGAGTCGCTTCATTGTCGATGGGCCGGCTACCACGCTGCCGCGGCACCAACCGATTCAGTTCGTTTTCCTCGAACATCTGCGCCGCTGCACGCATCAAATGGATGTAGGTTCGAGTCGATTGAGCGGGTGCTTCGCTTTGAAGCTCGACCATCTCGCTGACCCAGTCCTCGTCGACCGATGTGTTTCGGCAATCGCTCGAAAGCAACGGCACTGCCATGCAAGGAATTCCCGCTAGCAGGATCTTGTCAATCGCCTTTTCGAGAACGTTCAAGCATGCCACACCGATCACCGCATCGACATAGCCGCCGATGATGATCTTGAGGACGATGGGTGAGCCTTCTGCGACCAAAACACGGTAGCCCATGTCGTCCGCCACGGTGCGAAAATCTGCAATGCTACAGGCGCCGCACTCCTTGCACGCCAGCCCGAACTCGTCGTAATCGGCCGGACAACCCTCTGCGTGTTTCAGACAGTGTGGGAGTAGAAACAATCGGCGAGAAGGGGGAGTGGCTGCCACCTGGTCACGCCAGAACTCCGATGCAAATACGACCATGGTCCAGCCCAGGTAAGAGTCGGGTTGGTCCAATTCGTCTAAAATACGCCGTGTGATGACCTCCATTTCATCCTTCGTCAGCGCTTGGTCTTTTTCTAGTTTCGAGGCGACTTCGTAGCATCGTGACCGCACCTGCTCACGTAACTCCTTGGTGGGCGGTACATCCTTTAGGTGGGCCGTTCTTCTTCGTCGTCGACTCTTCTTTTTTGCAGGGGTTGCGTCTTCGATAGCTGGCGTATTTGGAGTCATCGGTGCTGTGGCCAAGGTCAGTCCTTCCCAATCATTTTCGTCGCCGTCATAACCTGATGTCACGCGCTGTCGAACCTACGTTTCCCGCCGGTGCTTCGTTTCCGCCCATTGGACGGTCGAGTCCAGCAGTCTCCGCAGCGCTGCTTTCTTAGCGGTTCTAGCCAATCTACAGTGTATTACGTCTCGTCTTGCTTTGCGCTTTTCTTCTCGGATACCGCATCCAGTGGGTGATTCCAAGTCGATGGCCCTAATTCGGCCTTGCGAATCGCCCGTCCCAAGGCTGAAGTGGCGAAAATTAGCGGATAAAGCCGCTCATGATACCACAACTTGGCGAAGTAGAACCCGATCGGCGATTCGGAGCTAACTTCGCCATCATCTACTGTTTGAACAAGCCAGCTTAAGCCGGACGCGGCCTCGGTGGCCACTGGCCCCGGGCACGCTAACAACGCTTCCACCGCCAGGGATGTCTCCTCGACGCTGCTGGTTTGGCTTCCCCACCCGCCATCCGGGTTTTGGGTTTGGGCCAAGTACCTTAAACCACGATCTGCTACGGAAGTCTCGATTTGCCCGGAATCTCTGTAATAAAATAGTACTTTTGACGTTCCATACACCGGGTTTTCTTCATCGGGGTGATCCTGGTTACCAAACCACAAAGGGGTCCAGGAACCGTCGGGACGTTGTTGTTTACTCAGGTACCGTTGGCCCTTGCGGGTCGCCCGGTCGATTCTTTCAGCCGAACATTCCTGTCGCCAAACGTGAAGTGCTCGCAGCGCATGTGCCGTCAAGTCGGAACCGCTGCGATCGAACGGCAACTTACCCCACCCGCGACAAAATGTCGGCCAACCGCCGTCGCGGTTCTGCATATCGAGAAGCCACGTCACGCCGGCCACGGCCGCGTCGACCAAGTCTCGTTGTCGATCGTCGTCCGCGTCCAATTGCTCGAAACACGTTCGAAGGGCCAATAGGGCCCCAGGCGTGTCATCCGCATCTGGTACGGCGCCGCTCAGGTCTGTCCATCCCCATCCTCCCGGTGCAGCGCCCGTCGATGCGTGGCGTTGCGAGAACTGACATTTCAACAGCCAGTCCCAACACGGCCAGTCGTGCACTTGTTCTCCCGCGCCGGCACAAGCGTTGATGGCCAAGGTCGTGTTCCAGGTCGCCAAGTTGGTGTCAATCGGCCAACTGTTGTCGTCTCGACGCGAATCGAGGATGAACTGCAAGCCCTTCTTGCCGACTTCGCTCTCACCCCGGCCCATCGCTGCCAGACTCATGACGACAAAGCTGGTAAGCGGTACGGCTTCAAGATACCCGCCGCTTTCCGGCTGCATTCGCTCGAGCACACGTAAACTGGGCTCCACCGCCGCGTTTCTAAGCCAGCGAACCCATGGCCATGCCGAGGGACGATGGAAATGCCTTGCCTGGCCGATGGCCACCAATGCTGGAATGGCATAGCTGACGACGGGCAGCCGAGCGAATTGGTACCAAGACTGGGGTAAGCAGGCGAGTTCAAAGGGCAGGGCAGAGATCGCCTCCCACGGGCAACTCTTCGCCAACGCGCAGTTTGTCAAAATCGGGATCGCGAACGTTTTGTCTTTTCCGTACCTCGCACGCAAGCCGTCGAGTCGCCCCAACGCATCGACCGTCTTTTCGGCACGTTCAATCAGTGCCGGATACTCCGCTTCGCGGTCGGCGATGCGGATAGCGGCGATGGCCAACATGGTCGTTGCGATATTTGTGTAGCTCTTTGTCGTATCTCCCCAACCGCCGTCCTCGTTAACGTGTTCAGCCAACCAGCTGATGCCACCCTCTATCGGCTCATCGACTTGTTGTTTCGTCGCACCACCGTTCTGTTGCATCAGGGACATCGCGCTGATTGCTGTCGCTGTCGAGAGGGCGGAAGCCGATAACTGGCCCGTCCAATGTCCTTGGTCTGTGCGTTCGTTTTCCAATAACTGACGTACGCGGGCATAGGCGGACTGCAACTGCTGGGAAGTGGCCGGCGTCGGGTTTGCGAGCGTAGCGGACATACAGGTTATCGGTGAGGCGGAAGTCGGTTGACGTGAGGGGAGGCGAGCGGAGGCGAGGGAAGATTCTCGGACGGTCGCAATGGCCGGCCTGATTGTTGCGGTTCAGTGGCTCTTTATTTGCATCAACTGGTCGGGTCCATCTTGATCGGCGCGCTGTTCGGAATCCGTTACGACATCTTGCCAGTTTTCAAATTTGAAGTGTCGCGAGTAGGCTCCGAAGTCGTTGAAACAGATTCGCTTGGCGATTCGATAGGCCCAACTGCGTTCCGGAATCTCGAATCCTGGATGGTATTGAGAAGACTGCGATTTCAACGCCGCGACTTCCTCATAGATTGTGCCTCGAGCTGTCGAGTCTTTGGCACCGTGACGTTCGGCGAGTTCGAGTAACAAGTCGGGACGTTCCAGCACGATGCAGCCTCGGGTCGATTCGGCCGCCGTCTGGCGGAAGTCATGCAAGAATTCCGATTCGTTGAAGACTTCGCGCAGCGGCCGTTCATCATGAATCGACTCTTTCGCGAACTGAATAATTGGGCAGGGTTCGATGTCACCCCAAGGACTAATGTGGTGCGTAAAACCAGTCGCTGCCGGACAGAGCGCCTTTCCGTCGGCGTCATAGTAGGCGTCGACAACGACGATTGGTTTGGTGGCTCGGATGTCCACAACAAATTGGCGTGCCTTCCGTTGTTGTTCGGGTGTCAGTGCCAGGTCCGGGCACGCATCGGGACCGACCGGCCGGTAGACGTGGTACCAGGTGTACAAGACGCCCATTTCGATCAAACGGTCTACCCACTCGTCCGTCAGTAGGTCTTCGAAGTTTGTCTTGCACAGACTCGTGCAGACGCCGGTCATGACCTTGTTGTCCAAGCAGTATTGGAGGCCTTGCATCGTCTGACTCAGAACGTCTGCTTTACCTCGCCTCTCGTCGCTGATGATCTCGGTACCTTCGACACTAATCAGTGGCGTAATGTTGCCCAGCTTGCGCATGCGTTTGGCGACTTCATCGGTGATAAAGTGACCATTGGTGAAGATCTGGAAGTAGGCGTCCGGATGTTCAGCGAGAACGTCCAACAACTCTGGATGCATGAACGGTTCGCCACCCAAGATTCCAAAGAACGAATTTCCCATCTCCTTCGCTTCGTTCAGCATGCGATGCATGGCCGCGGGTTCGATCTTCTGTTGCTTGGCGGCCACATCGACCCAGCAACCCTGGCAACGCAAATTGCAGCTGTTGATCAACGATATGTAGAGGAACGGGGGAAAGAAATCGCCCTGTTTCAATCGCTTTTTGTGCCGTTGCACTGAACGTAGGCCGCGGACTCCCATGTTCCAAAAGAGCTTCCAAAGCAGTCGCTTGTCTGTTTCCAGTAGCAGACGTTTGGCCATTCGAAGATACATCAGGTCGTGCTCCGCTTGGAATTATGTGGGACAAGCGGCTTCCTGTCCCAGAAAAAGAAGGTAACACTCAGCTACAGATCGAGTGAATCCAACTCATCAACCAAATTATCCAGTTCATCTCTGTCAGTCGCCCGGCCTCCACTCTGGCGTTTCGGGATACCGACGGCCATTCCGACCGCGTCTCGGCCGGCCATGATCAACTGCTCGTCCCGTTCATTCGCCGCCTCCGTCACTGCATTGGAACCGCCAAACAGTTGCGACAAATCGATTTTTAGTCCGCCGGCGTTAGCAGGTGACCCGGCAATCGCCGGTGTCTTGTGCTGCGGGAAGATGATGGCATTCTCCGGGCAAACGCGCGAGCAAGCCGGACAGCCCTTGCGGCAATTGTCGGCCTGCTCAACAAGTATCGTATCCGCGCCATTGACCCCATAGACACCGAACAAACAAAAGTCGATGCACTCCATGCAATTGGTGCAACGGCTAAAGTCGATCACCGGGTACCAGCGACGTCCCGTTGCGTCATCCGTTGTTTCTGGTTCCCCTAAATAGCGGCTCATTTGCTCGGCCGTGCCCTCACCCTGTAGCCAATCGAGCAACGGTTGCGGTCGCGACTGAGCTGCGATGCTGACAATCCGCTCCACTTCGTCGACGAACACCTCCACGTCGGGGGTCTTCCGAAGGTCGAGGCTATAGATCGTCCTGTCGAGCGCCGGCCGTTCGTCGATCACCCTTGCCATGTCGTCTGCACTTGCCTCATTATCGCCGTCGAGTGAGGAATCCAACTCCTCTTCATCGTCCTCGTCAATGGGCAGTTCGGTGATGCCAAATTTCCCAAGGACGCCGTTGCGATCCAATATCCAATGTGTCGCGCGATCGTACAGCCAACCCAGGACAATCAAATCACCGGGCAGAGTCTTCAATCGTTGAATGGTGCTGCTCGTGGGAGCCAAATCGTAAAGATTGGGAACGACGAGTGTGGTGACGCCGTCCAATTTGGCAAGTCGTTCCGCTAAGACACTTTCTAATTGCCGTTTCGTCGGATTGTTACTCTGACCATAAGATATCACCACATGCGCGTGAATCGTCATTGTTGTCTTCCAGATCGCCGTTTCTTATTGATTCAGTTGACCCTTGATCGTCTTCTGAGTTATTTCCCAGACCGAATTGAGATGAACTATGTAGTCATCGGCTGCCATCAAGCCGCTTCCATCACCGGTCATATCGAACAGCCAGCCATCCGTATACTTGTCAACGTTGATGTGCGACGGATCGTCCATTAATACTCCGTTGAACTTCAGCACCGTACCATGTAGAGGACTGAATAGGTCACTCTCCGCCTTTTTACTCTCAATCGCTCCCATTTGTTGACGATCTCGCAACTCGCGACCAGCTTCGACGTCCCACTCTAAAAAATAGACATCCTGAAGCAATCGCACGGCGTAGGCGGTGAAGCCGAATCGCCAGTGATCGCCACGTTGTTGCCCCCACATGTGGTTGCTTGCGTACTTACGATCCGTTGGAAACACCGCCTCGAATTCTCCCATCATGAACGTCAATTCGTCGCTCATGTATACCGTACTCCTTGGTGCTCCTTTTCAAAGAATACCGGCAACATGCCATCCACCTGCAACAGGCCCTCGCGAGTCAATTCGATTCGGTCACCATTTACCGTTAGCAGTTCATTCGAGCGGTACTCTTCCCACTGATCCTTCCAGTGCTCCAAAATATTGACCTGGAACTTCTCTTGAAAATACTCGTTGTCCAAGTAGCCTCGCTTTAGTTGCAAGATCATCTCACGAATCAGCAACTGGTGGGCTGACGGACGCAACGCTCGATTCAACGGTAGTTGACCATCCTGCGAGATCGTGTTGATGTAACCCTCCCACTCGGATTTATTCTGGTAGTGCACGCCCGACACGTGGCCGAAACTGGCAATTCCCGTGGCCAATAGATCCGAACCTTTCCACAAGTTGTCCCGATAACTAAAACTGACCTTGGAATTGTTGCGAACCATCGTGTAGGCGCTCGAAACCGAATAGCCGACCGCGGACAACTCGTCGAATGCATATCCGACCCAGGCTCTTTTCGTCGGCCAGTCAGCCACCGGCGTTTGGACTTCTGTACCCAGCAGGTCCTTCGAATAGACCGTGTTGAACGGCAGTTCCATCTGGTAGATCGTGACACTCTCTGGATTCATGTCGATGGTACGTCGGATACAGTCTTTCCAATTTTCCCACGTCTCGCCGACCATTCCTGAGATTAGATCGATGTTGACGTTATCGAAATCGGCGTTCTCGATCCACTCCCACGCCTTGTAGACCTCACCCGACAAGTGAGCTCGTCCATTCTCTGCCAAGATCTGGTCGCTAAAGTTCTCGATACCTAGACTCAGTCGCGTGACACCGAGAGCCTTCATCGCTTTAATCTTGGTTTCGGACAGCGTTCCCGGTTCGCATTCGAAGGTGACTTCTTCGGCCTTGTCCCAGTTGATGTTCGCCCGCAGTCGTTCGCCTAGCGACTCGAGTTGGCGGACTCCGAGAAACGAGGGCGTACCTCCGCCAAAGTAGACGAAACGGAAAGGTCGTTCGCCGAGAACGGGCAGCCGACTGACAAGTTCGATTTCACGCGAAAGGGCGGCGACATACGTTTCAATGTCACTTGCTTTCGCGTCGGTAAAGACTTTGAAATAGCAGAATTTGCAACGCTTGCGACAGAATGGGATATGCAAGTACAGACCGAGCGGGACGTCCGTTGCCGGAGCGTTTAGCGCCGCGCGAACCTCTGGCAAATTCTCGTCATTCCATTGCGAAAACGGAGGGTAGTTAGAAATGAAGTAACTGCCAACCTCTGTCTTTACTGACTCCGTCGCCATAAAGCGTTGACCTCGTGGATGGGCGCCCGCAAAACGCGGACCATTGAAACTCACTTCACCAAAAACGTGTACACCTAATACTCTATCCTAACCCCAAGACCCCGTCACGGTCTCGCGAACCAGCAGGACCAACTTGAATCTCGCGGTATTGGGCCGAAAACGGGCTTCACCGTCAGCTCATGCCCGTTCAGACTTGCTAAAACGTGGACTAGGTAAACGCAACGGGGGCGTTGCCTTTTCGTTCCAAGGCAAATACGGATTTGAGCCGAAGGCGCTAGCTTCGTGCTTGTACTTCCAATGCCTGAAGTTCCCCAGTTTTAGTAGGCGCCTTGGTTAGGTTAATCGTGCCATGCGTATTACATCGCCTGTTGGTACAACTTCAACAACTGCTCGGCCGTTGACTCACGTGGGTTGAATTGCGCCGTCCATTGCTGGGCGGCACTTTCGGCCAAGTCAGGCAGTCGAGACTCGTCCACCTGGCAATCGCTCAAGCGGGTCATGAGGCCAGCTTTTGCTGCGATGTTTGAGATGAAATCCGAGATCCCCTCTGCCCCTGAATCGGCGGAAATACCCGTGTTACGGCTGGCAGTGGTGCGAGTCAATTCGTCGTACCAGGAGCTGACTCGTTCGGCATTGAATCGGATCACATGTGGCAGCATGATACCAATCGCCTGACCGTGCACGATTCCATAGGTTGCGGTCAGTGGGTTTGCCAACGCGTGGGTGATTCCGAGCATCGAGTTTTCGATCGCCAGGCCCGCGACGCAAGCGCCGATTTGCATCGCGCCGCGCGCCTCCAAATCGTCCGGTTCATCGAGGACGGTGGAAAAATACTCGGACAATAGACACCATGCTTCTCGACTATACGTTAGCGACATAGTGTTCCGAGGTTTGGACACGTACGTCTCGAGGGCATGAGCCATCGCATCAACCCCGGTGAGGGCGGTCACGGCCCGTGGTTGCGTGACGGTGATCGTCGGGTCCAGCAACGCGATTCGACAGGAGGCCTTCTTGTCACCGCAGGCCATTTTTGCGTGCGTCTTTTCGTCCGAGATAAGCGCGAACGATTGTGATTCACTGCCCGTGCCGGCGGTCGTTGGCACGGCGATCATCGGTAACATTGGCTTGAGCGCTTTGCCGACACCCCAGTAGTCCTGCATCTTCCCGCCATTGGTGTACAGGAAGTTAATGCCCTTGGCACAGTCCATGGCGCTGCCGCCACCCAAGCCAACAATCAACTCGGGGTCGTATCGTTTGGCGATCTGCAGACCGGCGTTCACCTCTCGAGTGCTCGGATTTTCGCAGACACCGTCAAAGCAGTGCGTCTCAATGCCGGCGTCTCGCAATGAACGCAGACCTCGCTCCGTATGACCGGCGGCCGCGACACCCGGATCGGTCACCACCACGGCTCGTCGGGCCCCGAGCTCACCGGCTAGACTTCCCAGCGAATCGAGTTTGCCCGGCCCGTACACAATGCGGGTGCGTAGCTGGAAATCGAAGGCGGACGTTCGAGAGTGCGATGGGGCGGGCATGCGGCGGGACCAGCAGAGTTGTGGGACGCAGAGAGCAAGCTGAGGTTTCAAATTAAGCCGGCTGACGAGGGTCAATCGTTGCCGGCCGTCACGGTCTTCAATCAGCCTGACAAGGCGGCCACCTGCTCCTCCGGAATTTGGTACGCTCGTCCGCGGAACAGGAAGTCGATGATATTCCCCTCGTGCGGTTGGAGCCAGTTTAGTCGGCTCGTAGGTATCTGGCCGATGTTCAGTCGATCGATGTGATTCGCGTCCGACAAGGCTTGAATCAACTGCTGATTTTCCGTGATGCCGGAGCAGACGAGCGTTGGCCCGATCCGTTTGAGCATCTCATTTTCCGGACACTGAACGACGGTCGAGAACGGAAACATGTACTCTTTGAGTGCTATTGCGTTTTCTGGTGATTCACAGTGCACGACCATCGGTCGCAAATAGGCACAGCGTTCCTGTTCGACTAGCCGGGCTCCGTGCGGAGCGGTCATGTCCGTGACACCCTCCTCCTTGAGATCGGCCTCAATCATGTTCCAAACGGCGACCGCCATACCCTCGACGGTAAACGCCGCTAGGCCGGCCTCTGGATCGGTCGGAGGTTTCGCCTCAATTGGACCGAGTCTCTCTGCCAGTGCGGCCGCGATTTCTTTGGTATGTCGCGAAGCCCACACTCCCGAACAGTTGATGCATCCTCGGCCGCTATTGATATAGATGCTCTCCGCGATCAGGTCGATGAACTCCTCCCAGCGGTCGACCATGTCATCACCAATCAGGATTTTTGAGAATCCTGGTCCATGTGCCTGGACGTGGGGATTGCCACGATACTGTTCCACCGTCGCCGTGCCGCCAAAAATCATCGCCCGTTGGCATGATTCCAAGACTGCCGCGCCAGCGTCCGGCCCGCCCGGATACATGGCAAATGCCTCCGCTGGAATGCCAGCTTCGACGAAGGCCGCCATCATGCGATACGGCGTCCACGGCTCTTGCGGCCCCGGCTTGAGAACTAGGCCAAGTTGCAATGGGATGACGGGTAGCCACAACGTGTGCACGCCGGGAGAGTTAGACGGCAAGACGGCACCCAAGGCGGGTGCCTGAGCCTGATAGCTGACCACGACACCCCGCGACTCGATACCGTAGCCTCGCGATAGAATTTCGAGGTCCAATCCTCGCGTCAGCGCGTCCAGGATCTTGTCCATGTTGTGCAGCACGAACGAGTTCTTTTTCATGTTCGCCGCACACATGTGTTCGGGTAGACCCGTGGTTGCGGATTGTTGATGGACGAAGTCTGCGGGAGTCTGTTGGCCGTCGCCGATCGGGAGCGTCGCTGTGTCGTACAGATCGCCCGCTTTCTTGATTCGATCGATCAAGACACCGGTCGGAATGTCACGAAGAACGTCTCGGGCGGATTGCGACTTTTTCATGTCCCGTCGAATCAAGCCTCCATTGGCCTGGCTCACGACAGCGATAGGTTCGCCCGTCGAAAAGTGATGGACCTCTTCGGTCTCCATCGATTCATAAGGCTTACCCCAGCGAATAATCGGGATGTTGAGCACGTGTGTCTCCCGTGATTTGGTTGGTTACAAGATTGGTCCCGTCGAAGACGAGAAATAGGCCGCCGTTGACGGCGGTTAATAGACGCCGACCGTGGTCGATTTGGCGAATTTATGAAAGGGTCGAACGCCGCTCACCCCATCCCAAGGATACGTGTCGAACGGTTGTTCGCGTTCGCCTTCGTCTCGTTCCATGAAGCCGGGCACGAAGAACTCTTTGGTCAGGGTCGTCAACTTGACGCGGCCTGTCTCACCGTATCCAACCACCGTGTTGTAGTCGTCGAACGAGACGACTTCGGTGGTCGCTCGCGGCTGGGGCGCGTAGTACGCGATCTTGTAATCCGTCTCTGCGGTGACCGGCTTGCTGCAGGCCAAACCCATCAACGTATTACCGTAGGTTGGGGTCATGTAGACGCCGCCTTCCTCGGGTGGTCCGCCCAGCAATTCTTCCACGGCATAGCGTGTCCATTGCGGCGTAAACTCGGTGCCCCCCGAGAAAATACCCGTGATACCGATCTCTTGAATGCTCGTTCCGCGGTCCTCGAGCCCGAGTGCCAGCGACTCGAGAAGCTTCGGCGTGGCAAACAAGCATTTGACGTCGTGACCCGCGGTCAGCACCGTGATCGCCTGGTCGACGCAGTGCTTTTTGTACTCGTCAAGATGCTCCATCCACCCCTTCTTGATCAACTTGACCACCCATCGCGGATCGAGATCAATGCAGAAGCAAATGCCGCCACGATGCTGGCAAAGGTGCTCGACGGCTAAGCGAAGACGACGCGGGCCGGATGGACCCAACATCAGCCAGTTGGCCCCCTTGGGGAAATACTCGTCCGGGAGGGTTTCGCTGAAGAGTTCATAGTCGGTGCGGAAATCGTCAATCACCATCCGACTCTTGGGTATCCCAGTTGTGCCGCCCGTTTCAAATACGTACGTCGGTCGGTCGACCATGTCCTTTGGAACCCAACGACTGATTGGTCCGCCGCGGAGCCACTCGTCTTCAAAGAGCGGAAACTTCTTAATATCGTCGTAGCTCTTGACTTCCGTCAGCGGATCAAAGTTCAGTTCGGATTTCTTTCCCAACCAAAATGGACAGCCTGTCGACTCATGAAAATGCCGCTGGACCGTTTCGTATGCGTGTTGATCGAGACGTTCTCGGGCGGCCTGAGTCAGGGTGTCCATATCTGTGGTGGTGCTCATATCGGTCCTCAGGTGCTGAACCAACTACGTGTTTTTGTCGAATGGTGCACAGAATCGAATCCTGAACCATACCTGAGTAATCGGGCAAGCTCAACGCCCCGGAAGGTGGTGAAAATCGGTCGGATCCAGTATTTAATGTTCGGTTGTCGTGTTCTGGGAAGGGGTTATGGCGAGAGTTTTTCAAGCCAAGAGAGGATGGAGTGTCCGAGTTCAACCCGGACGCCCTGGTAAAAATGGTCTGCTTTCGGGGCTACGTTGACTTCCATTTTGTCGCCCGAACATCGGTGTTGGACCGCTTTATCCAGACCCGCGAATGCGACACCACCCGTCGCCAGTTCCCGCTCCCCAAAGATAAACAAGGATGGGATCACTAGGGCGGTGACGTGTTCCAAAATGTTGTACTTTTCCCCACCGTACTTGTCGACGAATGTGCTGCATGTAATCAGCATCGGCATCGGAAACGGTGATTCGATCAACTCGTCACCCTTGCCGTCGCGGACACTCTTCTCGGCATCCGCCAGCGTTGCCAAAAACTCCATACTCTGCGGGCCATATTGGAAGGATGAACGAGACAGACGCGCTGGCGAGACTGCAATCAATCCACTCAACGGCAGCTGACTGTCGCAGGCCGCCGAATAGACCGCCTTAATCGCACCAAGCGAGTGTCCGCCGAGGACTATTGCTTCGCCAGGTTGAGACGAAGCCCATGCCACCCAAGCCGCGCTATCATGTCGTGACTCGTCGATCATCTCATAGGCGGCGCCTTGTCTGCAGGCGACACCAGCTCGCGTCGATGTGTGGACTCCGTCGTGTCCGCGAGTATTCGCTCTCAACACGGACCAACCAGCAGGTGGCAATATCTCTGCCAAAGTCTCACTGATGGCGCCACCGTAGAAGTTCGAACCGGCGCCGTGAAGAAAGATCAGAATGCCGCGAGGCGATTGAGCTTCGTAATACGCGCCGTCAAGTCGCATTCCGTCCGCTGTCTGCGTTCGTACCAATTCGCATAACAAGATGGCTACTCACTGGCTGTCTGGAAAGTGGAAACCTGCGCCGCCTCAGCCGGTTGTTCTTGGCCCGCTAGTGGGACCGTGTCGTCCGGCACACCCATGCAGATGAGATGGCGAGCCGTGCGAACGTACAATCGCCCGCCGGCTGACGTTGGTGTTGCCAGCGTCCTCTCGCCCAACGAGTGGGTTGTCGCCACGTCGAACGAATCTTCGTCAAACGTCACAAAAAAGAGCTCTCCGCGTTCGCTGGTTGCCAATAGCTGGTCGCCAGCGCTCACGAGACTGGCCGTGAACTGTCCCCGCAACCGAGTTGACCACTGCCGTTCGCCGGAAATCGTCGAATAGCAAGTCAGTCGTCCGGTATCGCCGATTTGCAGAAACAACCGCTCCGCGATCATTCCAGTCGGTACGTACGGGCCGCCGGTGGCGAGACGCCATACTACCTCTGTTTCCCCCGACTCCGTGACTCGAATGGCCAGGATCGGTCCGTTGTTTCCAGAGGCACTGATGACCAGGTCCTGGTCGACCACCGCGGTGGGTGCCGGCGTGTTGGACGTTCCAGCGACGGACCATGCGACAGTTCCGGTCGCCAGGTCATAGCCAGTTAATTCACCCGGTCCAGAGTTTCGCCCCGATCCGTTGACGACCACCCATTGGCGTCCGGAGGTGGGGTGAGTGAACAGGATCGGGCTACTCCAACACCCGTTGCTATTTCGACTGGTTTTCCATTGTCGTTGGCCGGTTTCCGCGTCGTAGGCAGCAATGAATGAACCACTTTGGCCATCTGCCAATTGGATCACCAGATTTCCAGCTAATAGTGGGCTGGCTGCATGGCCCCACTCATGCTGCACTTCATGAACACCGGCTTGCCAGATCAGTTTCCCCTCCATCGACAGACAGAACAGCCCGAGTTCTCCAAACGAGCAGTACACGAATTCCCCATCGGTGGCAGGTGTTGCCGCAGCGAAGCCCGTTTTATGGTGAGTTGGGCCGTGCGCCGTTGCTAACGCTTGGTCCCACAGGATGTTGCCCTTGCGATCGATGCAGGCGATGCCCACATGTCGCTTTTTCGTGGCGTATGTGGCGAAGACACGGTCGACCCAAACGGTCGGAGAAGAGGTGCCGGAGGGTAACGAGACTCTCCATAAGACGCGGCCACTCGTCGTGTCAAACAGTGGAGTGGTCGATGCCGACGCTGTCTGCGCGGAGGCATGCCATCCCGACCATTCGGCGGTTGCCGGCGCTGCGCTGATTTCGCCCATACTTTCCATGCTGGCATCCCAACGCGAACAGGCCACCGCCACGAAAGCGGCGGTGAGAGCAATAGCGCACGTGATGACGGGAAGTGGATGAAGTCGTTGCATACAGGCAGGGACGTGGAGGCGGGATATGTGAGGCAGGATGTGTGAGGCGGGGAGTGAGGCGGGACCTGTATTTTAGACAAGAAAAGCCCCGGTAGACAGGGCGTGAATCGGAGCCTGGGGCAAAACAGTAGAAAAA
>DUDC01000205.1 GCA_012959465.1 Planctomycetaceae bacterium | reverse complement strand
AGCGTGGGGCGAGCCATCATGGGGACGGGCTGCCGTCGTTATTGCGAGACTAGCCTGCACTATCATTCCTGGAGTCGTTCTGGCTGCGGTGGGCTGGTATGCGTCAGCCGGGCTCGTAGCGTGGGGCGAGCCATCATGGGGACGGGCTGCCGTCGTTATTGCGAGACTAGCCTGCACTATCATTCATGGCTTTGTTGGCGCTGTGGCCGGTGCTGTGGCCGGTGCTGTGGCCGGTGCGATTGCTACCTACACAATTGTAGGACGGCATGAAGAGGCCTTGGTCCGTTATGGCCCGATCGCCGTTTACGTCGGCCTGTTCTTGGTCATTATCCCCAGCCACAAGGCACTGAAACTCAACTACACGTCGCCCCTGCCAGCGACCTCTGTTATGTCGTCTGAGCAGATGGACCAATTGAGCTTCAACCGAATCGTCAGCCAGTTGCAGTATCGGAGAGAGGGGAAAGACGTCTACCTGCCTTTCGGCTTCAGCAGTGAGTTCGCCAACTACAGCCAGACAAAGGACTTGCTGAATATGGACCGAGGCGAAGCCGAAATGAGGATGATCGCGGAGCTCCGAGCCATTGGGAACCCGTGAGCGGCAATTCCTCAGCGAGTCTCTTGCTGGCCGCGAATGCGGCCGACGCGTGTAGCCGTGGGTGTCAACCCACGGAACGCGAACAGATGCGGCCGACGCGTGTAACCGTGGGTGCCAACCCACGGAACGCGAACATAAAACACTGGCCAAGCCAGTGCGACACGGCCGTAAAAAGTGGAGGCGGACGGACTTGAACCGACGACCCTCGGCTTGCAAAGCCGATGCTCTCCCAACTGAGCTACGCCCCCGAAAACGGGGTATTTCTAATTGTCCGGTCGGTCGACCGATGAAAAACTCACCGGCCAAGCGACCTCATGTGGGCGCACGAAGATTCGAACTTCGGACCTCGTCGTTATCAGCGACGCGCTCTAACCAACTGAGCTATGCGCCCCAAGATGTGGTTCAATCCGACAACATCTACCGAATCGAGCGTCGAATAAGGCATTATTCTAGAAGCGGCGCCCCGTCTGTCAAACGGGGGTGGAACGACGCCCTCGAGCCTCGACCGTACCGTTTCATGAGACCGCAGTACCATCGGCATTCCGCTTGCCAAGCGTCAAGGAAAGATGAACAATTCTATTTCAGATTTGGTCACGCCCCGCCGTCCACCGATCCGAAATGGACTGAAGACGCGCCGACGTGGGCGCCCGTATGATGGAATCACCCCGCTGGAATCACCCCGCTGGAGTCGACTCGATGCTTCACCGACGTTTGTTGCCCGTTCTTTCCCTTGTGACCGCAGCATGGTGTTCCTCTGTTTCACCGCTGACAGCCGCAGATCAGAAGTTGGAAACGGCGCTCGGTTTCACGCCGTTCCAAGAAAACGTCCTCATCGACAAGCCAACACCTGCGGAAGTCGAAAAGTGCCGACTGAACCCAGTCAACGAGACGAACATCACCGGCTGGTCGGTTGTCAACGAGGCCGGGCAGCGTTTGCGACGCTTCGTGGACACCAATGGCGACAAGAAACTGGATCAATGGCGCTACTATAGGAACGGTGTCGAGGTCTATCGCGACATCGACAGCGATTTCGATGGGAAACCCGACCAATACCGCTGGCTCGGTCCGGCTGGCACGCGGTGGGGACTCGACGTCAATGAGGACAGTCGGATCGAGACCTGGAAGCAAATCTCGGCCGAGGAGGTCACGGCCGAGGTCGTCGCCGCGATTCGGGACCGGGACAAACTGCGTTTCCAAGCCGTGCTGCTGGCCGCGGACGAGATCCAAGACGAAATCGGCATCGGCCCGAAAAGGGCGGAGCAAATGTTGACCCGGGCTCGTCACGCCCTCGAGGACTTCGACGATGTGGCCAAACGGCAGACACGCGTGACCGCGAGCACCCGCTGGATTCACTTCGGTGGTAGCCGCCCCAGCGTTATCCCGGCTGGCACGGATGGCTCGACCAAGGACCTGATGATTTACGACAACGTGTCGGCGATCGTTTCCGACGAGGGCGAAGACTCTCAAATCGCCATCGGAACGCTCATTCGAGTGGGTGAAACCTGGAAAGTCCTCGAATTGCCGGCCACACTGGCCGACGCTCAGGCCAGTTCCGGCTATTTTTTCCAAGCCTCGATGGAATTGCGGCCCGATCTGACGGAAAACGGCTCGGACGGTGGCCGCAAGGATCTCCGCAAGTGGATCGACCGGCTGGATGAGCTCGATGAACAACTGTCGAACGCCAGGCCCGGCGACACGGGTCTACTGAACGATCGCCGCGGCGATGTGATCGAAGAACTGATCAACGAGACCGAAGGCGCCGACCGAAAGGTCTGGACTCGCCAATTCGCCGATACGGTCAGCGCCGCGGTGCAATCGGGCACCTACCCCGAGGGGACGGCGCGACTCGCCGAATTTTACCGCAAGTTAGTTCGGGACCCGGACGCCAAATCCGAGCTGGCCTACGTAAAATACCAACTGATCTCAGCACAATACGCTGTTTCTCTGCAGGGGAATGACGTCGACTATGTGAAGGTCCAAGAGGCCCACCACAAGAACCTGGAAGCGTTTGTCGATGATTTCCCCACTTCGCCCGACACGGCCGATGCCATGCTTCAGCTCGGTTTGACGAAGGAGTTCGCCGGTAAGAAGAATGAGGCGCTAAAATGGTACCGTCGCATCGCCAGTGATTTCCCCCAAGCTGCCCAGGCGGCCAAGGCGACCGGAGCGGCATCACGGCTCGAATGCGTTGGCAAAACGATACCGATTCGTGGCCAGACGCTCGATGGCCGGGATTTCGACTTGGCCGAACAGAAAGGCAAAGTCGTCGTCGTCCACTGCTGGGCCAGTTGGTGCGACCTCTGTAAGCAAGACTTCGATGCGTTGAAAAAGGCGCAGATCAAATACGCGAATAAGCAACTGTCCATTGTCGGCATCAATCTGGACCAACAGGCCGCCACAGGCCAGGCCAGCAAGACCAGTCTCCGCCTCAGCTGGCCCCAAGTG
>DUDC01000204.1 GCA_012959465.1 Planctomycetaceae bacterium | reverse complement strand
GGCAAACCCAGTACAGGCAAACCCAGTACAGGCAAACCCAGTACAGGCAAACCGAGTAAAGGCAAAGGCAAACCGAGTAAAGGCAAAGGCAAACCCGGCAAGCGAACGGCGGGCCGCAAACATTCCAGTGCAAAAGGGAAGAGGAAGCCACGCGAATAGGTGCTGATTTTCGCGTTGAATCCGCGACGTCTCCGCTCTTCGTTTTCGCTTTGGCCGCCTTCTTCCGCCTTCACTCTTCTTCAGATACAATGCGGCGGCGTTTTCTACCGTTCTTTCCCATGCCGCCCATCGTCTTGACGTCGCCCTTAACGACGGGTCGCCGCGTCCGTGATACGTCTTGGCCGTGCCACGGGGCCATCGTTTTGAAACGCGGACGCTCAGGTAAGCTATGTCTGAACCATCGCGAACAGCACTAACGTCGTATCACGAATCTGTCGGTGCCAGACTCGTTGACTTTGCCGGCTGGCAGATGCCGATTCAGTACGAATCGATCATGCAAGAGCACCAGGCAACGCGAACGGCGGTTGGCCTGTTTGACATTTCACACATGGGGCGCATCGACTTCCAAGGTTCTGACGCCGCCTCGTTTTTAGAAACCGTTGTTACGCGTCGAGTTTGCGAATTATCCCCGGGTCTCGTTCGTTATTCTCTGATCTGCAACGAGGAGGGCGGGATCCTCGACGACGTTTTGATCTATCGCTACGACGATGGCGACGAGGTGCCGGTTCAGCTAGTCGTGAACGCATCGAATCGCGATAAGATCCTGCGTTGGCTCGAAGATCACAAGACGAATGAAGACGTAACGTGGACGGATCAAACCCTGCAAACTTGCATGATCGCCGTCCAAGGCCCTCGTGCAATCGAACAGGTCTCGCCACTCTTGGACCAGTTGGATCCGGGCAGGCTAAAGTACTACACGGCGATGCCAACCAACGTTATGGGCCAATCAGGGCTGATAAGCCGAACCGGCTATACGGGCGAAGACGGCATGGAAATTACGGTCGCCAATTCACTGGGACCGGACGTTTGGAACGTGCTGGTCGAGTCGGCAGCAAAAGTCAACGGTGGACCGAGCGGTTTGGGGGCGCGCGATACTTTGCGACTGGAAGCCGCCATGCCTCTTTACGGACATGAGCTGACTGAATCGCTAACGCCATTTGACGTTGGCTTGGGCTTTGCCGTGCAGTTCGCCCGACATGAGTTCATCGGCAAAGCAAAGCTGAAGGATGCAAAAGACCGACCAAGTCGACACCGAATTGGTCTGAGAATTCTTGGCAAACGACCGGCTCGCGAACATTACCCTGTCTTGAACGACGAGCTGACGATTGGCGAAGTGACAAGTGGAACTCTCTCGCCGACGTTGCAATACCCGATCGCCATGGCGTCGGTCGAGGGCCCATGCCCTGAGAACGGCGCTCGAGTTGCCGTCGATGTTCGGGGAAGCCAGATTGAAGCGGTCGTGACTGAATTACCGTTCTATCGTCGACCAACTACTTAAACCTATTTCTCGGCCAAATAAAACAAACTCGCACGACGACTAATTAGACTCCCAGCACTAAGGAACGGATCGTTGAACCCAGAAACACTCCTCTACGCCGAGTCGCATGAATGGCTGCACGCCGAGGACGACGCGGTTGGTAAGGTCGCCACAATCGGCATTTCCGCCTTCGCAATCGAAGAACTCGCCGACATCGTTTTCATCAACCTGCCTGACGTTGGCACCGAGGTAAACGCCGGTCAGGAGTTTGGTGAGATTGAATCCGTCAAGGCGGTCAGTGATCTCTACGCTCCGGTAAGTGGCGAGATCATCGAAGTCAACTCGTCTCTTCCGGACAACTTAGAGACCTTGAACCAAAGCGCTTATGTCGAAGGCTGGATGATCAAGATCCGCATGCGCGATGAATCTGAACTGGCCAAACTGATGGACTTCGCTGCCTACCAGAAGCAGTGCGAACAGTAAGACCGATGTCCCTCCACAAAAAAGTGTAAACGAGAACATGTCGTATCTATTCAATACTGACGACGACCGAAAAGCGATGTTGCAAGCGATCGGGGCGGAATCGATCGAGGAATTGTTTCGATCGATCCCCGCAGAGACGCAACTCTCCCGCCCATTGAACTTGCCTGCTGCAATGGGCGAGTTAGAACTGCAGCAACACGTGCAGGCGTTGGCGTCCCAAAACCAAAACGTCGTGGATTATTGTTGCTTCCTGGGTGGCGGTGCCTACGACCATTTTGTTCCAGCCGTTGTCGACGAAATTGCTTCGCGCGGCGAATTCTATACGTCGTATACACCATATCAGCCGGAGGTTGCTCAGGGTAATTTGCAGGCGATGTTCGAGTATCAGACGATGATCTGTCAGCTCACGGGGCTAGATGTTTCCAATGCGAGCCTCTACGACGGCGGAAGTGCGGCGGTTGAAGCCGTCCTGATGGCGATAAGTGTTACCAGGCGATCGAAGGTGGTCACGTGCGACACGGTCCACCCGCACTATCGCCAGATCCTCGCCACGTACCTGCAAAGTCTCGATGCCGAACTGGTCGTGTTGCCAGCAACCGACGGAGTGGTTTCGCTTGAACAACTGCAGGCATGCGTCGACGACACAACAGCATGCGTCTTGATCCAATCGCCGAACTTTCTCGGTAGCCTGGAAGACGTCGCGGCGATCGCGGAACTCGTACATCAGCATAAGGGGCTACTGGTCACGGTTTTTGATCCAATCGGAACGGGTATCCTCGCTCGCCCTGGTGACCAGGGAGCGGATATTGCGGTCGCCGAAGGGCAAACTCTTGGCACACCGCTCCTATTCGGCGGTCCCTATCTGGGAATCATGGCGTGCCGAGAGGGATTGGTTCGCCGTCTTCCCGGCCGAATAGCGGGCCAAACCGTCGATCGAAAAGGCCGACGCTGTTGGGTGCTGACGCTGCAAACGCGAGAACAACATATTCGACGTGAGAAAGCGACGAGCAACATCTGCACAAATCAGGGACTGTTCGCCTTGAGAGCCACAATTTTCCTTTCCACACTTGGGCCTCAGGGACTTGCTGACACCGCCCGCCTCTGTCTCCGCAAGGCGCACTACGCAGCGCGGCGATTGACCGATGGCGACCGATTCTCGCTGGCATTTGAAGCTCCAACCTTCAAAGAATTCGTCGTGCGCGACCGCGAGAACCGGGTCGGGGAGTTGCTGCAAACCGCGTTGGAACAAAAGATCTTCGCCGGCATTCCGCTCGGAACGTGGTATCCGGATTTGGCCGATTGTTTCCTCGTTGCGGTGACAGAAAAACGAACTCGCGATGAAATCGATCGGTGGGCCAATTGCCTGCAAACCGGCACCGCCGCTCCGCTGCCAGCGAAGAATGGATCCACGACTGTCTCCAACCCACCGGCATCACAACATGCGTAACCAACAAGCAACTCAATTAGTATTCGAGCTTTCCCGCGTCGGACGTCGGGGCACGCGTCTTCCCGATTGTGACGTACCGTCGGACGAGCCGATCGAGTCCTTGATCCCAGCGGACCAGCTCGCAACGGAACCACCACCGCTGCCAGAGGTAACCGAAGCAGACGTCGTGCGGCACTTCACAAACCTGTCAACACTTAACATGTCCGTCGACACGCATTTCTACCCACTTGGTTCATGTACGATGAAGTACAACCCCAAGCGGAATGAGCGGCTGGCGGGCCTAGCCGGTTTGGCGCAGATTCACCCGTTGCAACCCGACGAGACAATTCAGGGTGTGCTGGAAATCCTCTATGCGGTGCAGGAGATGCTCGCAGAGATCTCAGGGCTACCAGCCGTATCATTACAACCGGCCGCTGGGGCCCACGGCGAGTTGACCGCCTTGTTGGTCGCCGCCGCCTACTTTCGGGAAAGGGGCGAAAAACGGTCCGTCGTGCTCATTCCCGATAGCGCTCACGGAACGAACCCGGCGAGTGCACAGATGGCCGGATTTCGCGCTGTTTCGATCAAGAGTACGGCAAAAGGCTTTGTCGACATGGCCGATCTGGATGCGAAACTCGATGAACAAACGGCCGTTTTGATGATCACGAACCCCAACACACTGGGATGCTACGAGCAACAGATCGAAGACATCGCCAGGCGTGTCCACAAAAAGGGAGGGCTCGTATATCTAGATGGTGCAAACATGAATGCCATCTTGGGCATCGCTCGACCTGGTGATTTTGGCGCCGACATGATGCACTTCAACCCCCACAAGACGTTCAGCGGCCCGCATGGAGGAGGAGGTCCAGGTGCCGGTCCCATTTGCGTCGCTGCACCGCTTTGCGACTACCTCCCCTGCCCTGCACTTGTCCGCGACGGCGACGACGAACAGGCGAGGTACAGGCTGAATTACGATCGTCCACACTCCATAGGCCGCGTTCGTAGCTTCTTTGGCAATGTGGGTGTTTTACTGCGAACCTATTTCTACATTCGCAGCTATGGTGCCGACGGATTGCGACGCGTGTCCGAGGACGCTGTTCTTAATGCCAACTATCTCCTCAGCAAAGTACGACATTTCCTTCCGGTTCCGCAGGGCGACCGGTGCATGCATGAATTTGTCGCTTCTGCCGAACCACTTAAGAAGCAAAAAGGCCTGAAACAGCCGGCAATGGACCTTGGAAAACGATTGTTGGACTTCGGGTTTCATGCCCCAACGGTCTACTTTCCATTGACGGTTCACGACGCGATGATGATTGAACCGACCGAGACCGAAAGCCGTGAAACGCTCGATGCGTTCGCCGAAGCGCTGTTTCGGGTGATCGAGGAGCCGGCGGAAACCTTGAGTGACGCTCCCCTCACGACTCACATCAGCCGCCCGGACGAAGTCCAAGCAGCGCGGAAGCCCGTGGTACGATGGACGCCCGATTGATTCGCGACACAGCGGCCGATGGCGCATGGAACATGGCGATGGATGAGGCGCTCGCCCGAGTCGTTGGTGAAACGGGTGTTCCTGTCATTCGCTTCTATCGGTGGTCCGAGCCAACGCTCTCACTGGGCTATTTCCAGTCCTATGGCCAACGGCAATCACATCAGGCCAGTCAGGACTGCCCAGTGGTTCGACGTAACAGCGGTGGCGGCGCATTGTTGCACCATCATGAGCTCACTTACAGCCTCGCCATTGCGACCGGCACGTACCCCCGCGAGCAATCCCTGTACGACATTCTTCACGGATCACTCTGCCAAAGCCTAGCAAACCAGGAGATTTGTGCGAACCAATGGGGACGACCGACCGACACAACTCGCGAGTCGGAGTTCCTTTGTTTTCGCCGTCGGACTTCGCCAGACGTCGTCGTGGGAGACTGGAAAATTCTGGGCAGTGCGCAGCGGAAGCGAAGGGGCGTCGTATTGCAACATGGGAGCTTGCTGTTAGCCACGTCCGCTTGTGCTCCCGAGCTATTGGGAATTGCCGAACTGGCCCATCCTCTCGATGAGAATGCCCTGGTCAACGATTGGGTGGATGCCCTGAAACACTCACTGAATTGGACAATGGTCCCATCGATCGCCGATACTGGGGAGAGGGAGATGGCGCAGTCCATTCGCAATGATCGATTCCTGAAACGGGAATGGACAGAGAGGAGGGCTTAGCCTCCTATAGAGGGGGTAGCTAGTAGTTTTTTGGTGGATTTGGTAGGAAGAGTAGGATTAGTAGTTGCACTTTCGGGCGTTAATAACTTAATTGAACGTAACTACCTCCTTTTTGACGGTGTGCGTCCGTTGAAAGGTTGTAAGAGGAGCAACGCACTCTAGGTCACTAGATTTTGCGCGTTTGGTGGTTCCACTTATTGCTATTGTTTTTCTCTCATTTGCAGGTGCCAGAACGCGAACTCCATTGTCTTGACCTAGGAAATGCCAGAAAGGCTTTCGATGCGAGTAAAACTGAAAGTGTTAAACGGCCAGAGTGCCGGGAGAGAAGTCAAAGTTCCAGAAACTGGACTGCTGATTGGACGTAGCGAAGAGTGCCATTTGCGTCCGAAAAGTGACGCGGTGAGTCGATGTCACTGCGAGATTTCCGTAGGAGACGACGTTCTTGTGATCCGTGACCTTGGAAGCAAGAACGGAACATACGTCAATGGATCGCGGATTGAGAGTGACACAAAAATAAGTTCTGGTGATCAACTGCTTATTGGTAAGCTCGAACTGGAAGTGATCATCAAGGTCGCTGAGCCCCAACCAGAGCGGACACAAGATGAACCTGGTAGTGCCGCCGACGAGAATAGTTGGGCGGTGGATGACGATATCAACAGCTGGCTGGAAGAATCAAACAAGTCGCATGGCGATCCGGACACGCGGCAGTTCCAAATCGACGAATTACAAAGAGCCAGCAACGAATCCACGCTTAACACGATCAAGGATTCGGCCGTCGAAGATACGGATATTGCCGATGACAGCCAAGAGAAGAAGCCGCCCGGCAAGCTCCCACCGCGACAACCCGATTCAGTCAGTTCGAAAGCAGCGGCGAACGATATTCTCAAGCGGTTCTTTAATCGCCCCTAACAGCACGGCCCCTTGCACCTCATCGAATGGGCGAGAGTGTCCTCGTCTCAAACGGTAAGCCGCGAGATATGACCAGCGTGCTGTCCTGCCTGCGGCTCGCCGTTGCGACGTTTACCGGGAAGTGTATCGCGCAGCGCCCCGAATGCCATTCCCAACGAGTTGCGAATCGGGCGAATTCCGCCCACAATTGGCTCGGTCACAAAACGAGTCGGTTCGGTCACGAAACGCGTGTTTTCCCCTGTGGGGAATTGATCCAACACTCCCCATAGCGCGAGCATGTCCGTATTCGATCGTTCGGTCTCCAAGGCGGCAGGCTGGTCAGCCCCCTGCTCCGCTGTATCCGAATTCGGCAGAAGACTCACACAGACGACCACGGCTGCAACAACCGCCGGAACGGCCCAAGCTGCGCGAAAAGTGAATTGTCCACGGTTCCTGAACTGTCCACGGTTGCTGGTCGTAAAACCGTCTAAGCGCACGGGATCCAAATCTTGGACCGGCAAAGCACCCATAACGGCCGAATTCCAATGAAGGAGATCTTCACATTTTTCGCAACTCTGGGCGTGAGACGCCAGCTGATCGTCTCGAATCGGATCAACACGGTCGTCCAACAATTCATTTAGCCGCCACTCGAATTCAACGCAACGCATGTGCGTTCTCCTCGAAAACTTGACGCTTTTTCAACCGATCCACTAGCTCTTTTCTCGCGCGATGAACCCACGTCTTGATCGTTCCAATCGGTCGATCCAACGCAGCAGCAATCTCTTCGTAACTCAGCTCTGTCTCGTGAAACAACTCAAACGCCCGACGATACTCCTCACGCATATCCGAAAGCACGAGGCGAATCTCTTCCAGAAGGTCGTCATGACCGGTCATTCCAGGTCTGCCTTGGGCCTCACCCTCCACCAGTGGAAGAGGCGTTGGTCGTCTGGCGCGACGTCCGAGAGCCGTTCGGCAGCGATTGCCAGCGATGGCAAAAAGCCACGGTTCAAATTCTCGGCTTGCATCCCAGCGGTGCAGACTCCGGATTGCACGGTGAAATGTCTCTTGGGCCACGTCCTCTGCGTCCTGGTGCTGGCCCAGCATCCGCAAACAGAGTGAATAAACACGCTGCTCGAAACGCCGCACCAGCTCACGAATCGCTTCTTGTTGGCCCGCCAGACAACTTCGCACTAGTTCGCGAATGTCACGGTCGGCGAGTTCGGAATCCACTAAACTCTTTCCTTTTTCATGTAGCGGTACCCAGCGGCTTCGACAGGAGTTTCAGGCGTCCCGGCCGCTTGTCCCGTGGAGAATAGGCCCATTGTATACGGCCTTAGCGACCATTCCGCCTCGTGATTCGCTCAAAAGCCCATTTTCTTGGGCAAACGCGACCGGATTCGGCCAGCTCAGCAGGCAACCTCGACCGGTACGGTCACCGCTATTGCTCAAGACATGAGCTTCCGCTATTCTCCCGCAGCATTTTTTCCAGCCAAAAACGAGAACCATTGGGCTGTCAAATGAACGAGTCATCCAGAAATCGGCCCTACCAAACGCCACTCCTGTTGTCTGTCATGGCGATATTCGTCGTTTCATCGGGATGCCAGATGTTGGCTGGCGGGCAGAACATCCAAGGCGTGCGAGACTTCAAGGCTGGACAACAGATCGCGGCGGAAGGGCGGTTTCGCACGTCGATCAAGACGAATCCCCAAAACGCCGACGCCCATTACAATCTGGCTGTCACACTCCATCGTCGCGGAATTCAAAACAAGGATCAACAAACGCTGGCCGAGGCCGAAGAAATGTACCACAGGTGCATCGATTTGAATGGTGACCACATCGAATGCCACCGTGAGCTGACCGTACTTTTGGCGCAAACTGGACGTTCAGACCAGTCTTTCAAGTTACTCAAAAACTGGGCAATCCGTTCCCCAGAATCGCCTGATGCAAGAGTCGAGCTGGCTCGGCTTTACGAGGAATTTGGCGACGCGGATACGGCCGAGATCCACTTACATGAGGCACTTAATCGCCACTCGACTCACCCCAGAGCTCACGCGGCATTGGCCCGTCTGAATGAACGAGCTGGAAAACTCGAGGCGGCGGCGGCAAACTATCAACAAGCCTACCGACAGAACCGCGACCCCAAGATCATCGATCGACTCGCTCGCCTGAGAAACTACTCTGGTGCGCGGCTCGCGTCCGACGGAAATGACGACTCGTTGTCAACCGCGTCCGGCGGCTGGATCCGAAGGTACTAGCGGGGGCGAAGCCAGTGCCACACATTGTCGCTGGCAAGTACGCTTCCCCGCACAAAAAAAATGGAAGCCCCTGAGGGGTTTCCCTTGCCTCAACCCTGCTGTCAAACGCCGATTCCAACCACTCAAACCACGAGCTCTTCCCCGCTGGAATCAGGGCCTTGGTTCTCAGTTGTCTCACTCGCCACGATCGGTGCGTGCAAGGGATTTCCGTTTTCGTCAACGCGAAAATAACCAAGCGCACGAATAACCTCTAGGATCTCGCTACAGGTAGGGAACATGCGGCCATTGTCTCGCTTGTATTGGTCCAGTGCCTGCATGAACTCGATTTCATCATCGGAATAGTCCCGCTCGCAAGTCGTAGGGTCGATCTGACGACGTCTTTGAACGGTTCGTCGTTCCCCGTCGCGTTGCTCCGTTTCAACAGGTAATTCCTGTTGCCGACGGTCTTCAGTCCGACGGCTTTGCGGGGTACGACGTTCCATTTCAACTGGCTCGCTAACATGGGTCACGGTGTTGCTCCTGGGGTTGAGGGCAATGAGATGGGAGTGGACCTTCCGTGCGATGATGCCAGGTTCATCGAACCGGGACGGTGTTAAAATTTACTGATTGGGAAAAGATCGCGATTTGAGAGGTTTTTAGGGCTGAGCTAGAATTTTCGGATTGAGCAAAGATTCGGGCTATAGGACACCCGACACACCTCGGCATGCCTCGAACAGCGGGGAAAGGCATCAACTGTGGGTGGCCTTTTTCTGTCGAATGATCCCGCACCGCGAATTCCTGGCGTGATGATTGCGTCAAGAGTCCTTCTCACTCTCGCCGCAAGATCGTAAAATCGCCGTCTTGCTGTTTTCTTGAAGAGGATGGACATGTCCACCGATACGACCACGCAACGAGTGTTCAATTTTTCCGCTGGTCCGGCCAATCTACCGCTACCGGTCCTCGAGACGATTCGCGACGAGTTAATCGCGTTACCGTCCGCCGGTGCATCAATCTTGGAAATCAGTCACCGTAGCCCCGAGTTCTTGGCGATCCAAGCCGACGCTCAGCAGCGGCTGAAGGATTTGCTGTCTGTCCCAGACAATTACCGAATCCTCTTCCTTCAAGGCGGGTCTCGACTTCAGTTTTCGATGATCCCGATGAACCTGCTTGGCAAATCGCAGTGTGCCGATTACGTGATCACTGGTACATGGGGGAAAAAGGCCCTGGACGAAGCCGTCCGTGAAGGCGAAACGTGTGTTCTCTGGGATGGCAAAAAGACGAACTACAACGATCTGCCGACCATGTCGGAATTGTCGCCATCCACGAATTCTGCGTACGTCCATATCACGTCCAATGAGACGATTCAGGGGGTGCAATTCCTCGAGTCTCCCGGATGGGATGTTCCCGTCGTGTGTGATTGTTCATCCGATTTTCTTTCCCGTCCGATCGACGTCGCGCAGTACGGATTGATTTATGCCTGCGCGCAAAAAAACGCCGGACCAGCTGGCGTCACAGTGGTGATTATTCGTGAGGACCTGCTGAAACGGTCCAGCGAATCGCTGCCGGGGTACCTCAGCTACCAGAACCATGCATCGAATGACTCTCTTTACAACACACCACCGACTTTTGGAATCTACGTCGTTGGCCTTGTTGCTCGCTGGTTGCAGGAGACGGTAGGTGGTCTGGAAGCAATGGCCACTCGCAATGAAAAGAAAGCTCAGCAATTGTACGACGTGATCGATCAGAGTGGAGGATTCTACGTCGGCCATTCAAAGCCTGAACACCGTTCGAAAATGAACGTCACCTTCCGGTTGCCCAGCGAGGACTTGCAGGCAGATTTTTTGGCCCAAGCCAAACAACATCAGCTCTGTTCACTCAAGGGCCATCGCAGCGTTGGCGGCATCCGAGCGTCGATATACAACGCTATGCCTTTGGAGGGTGTCCAGCAGCTCCGCGATCTGATGTTAGAATTCGCCGCCTCGTCGGCCGGCCATGAGAAGTAACCATTCCATTGGCAGAGAAGAAACAGATCCGCCAATATCACTCAACACAGCCAAGCTACGAGAGCGAACAACCATGCCACGAGTGCTCGTACTCGATAACATCTCGGAAATCGGGCTCCAAATGCTTCGAGACGCGCCGGACATCGAATTTGATGTCCAGACGGGCCTTAAGGGGGATGAACTTCGGCAGGCCTTGTTAAGGTGCGAAGGTGCCCTCTGCCGTAGTGGGGTCAAGATCACGGCCGACGTTCTCGAGGGGAACAGGACGCTGAAAGCGATTGTTCGCGCCGGAGTGGGAACCGACAACATCGACAAGGCCGCCGCCACGCGAGCCGGTATCGTCGTGATGAACACGCCCACCGGTAATACGTTGAGTACAGCGGAACACGCCTTCACGTTGATACTCGCTCTGTCTCGGAACATTTCACCGGCGCACCAAAGCCTGAAATCAGGTGTTTGGGAACGCAAGTCGTATATGGGTTCACAACTGGCCGACAAGACGCTCGGCGTCATTGGCCTGGGCCGCATCGGGCAGGAAGTCGCCAAACGGGCTCTGGCATTCGACATGCGCGTCATCGGTTTTGATCCACTGTTGTCTGCCGAACAGGCGAAGAAGTTGGGCATTGAACAGGTTGGTGAACCACGGGCGATGTTACCTCGGGTCAACTACCTGACAGTTCACACTCCATTGAATGAACATACACGTCACCTCATTAGCCACGACGAAATCAAGATGCTGCCCAAGGGCGCTCGTTTGATCAACTGTGCCAGGGGCGGGATCTACGACGAGGCCGCCCTCTTGGCCGGCCTCAAGTCAGGGCATCTTGGCGGCGTCGCGCTAGACGTATTTGAGGTGGAACCATGCACCGAAAGCCCCCTGTTCAGTTTGCCAAACGTGCTCTGCACGCCCCACCTCGGTGCCAGCACCTCAGAAGCTCAAACACAGGTCGCCATTGAAGCGGTCCAGTTGCTTATTGCTTATCTGACGACAGGCGAGATTCGACATCCGGTCAATATGATGGCGATGGACCCCAAGACCCTGAAATCGCTCCAGGGCTACGTTGACGTCGCCTACCGACTTGGCTTGCTCCTCTCCCAATGGCACGGGCAGAGTGGTTTGTCCAAATGCAATCTCACCTACCGGGGCGAAGTCGCCGAGAAAGACACTCGTCTTCTCTCCGCCGCTTTTTGTGCCGGCGTGCTAGAACATTCGCTCGAAGAAGATGTCAACATCATCAATGCGGAGACGCTGCTAAAAGACCGCGGGATCGAACTGGTCGAGCACCGCGATTCTCAGAAGGGTGCCTTCCGTTCTTCGATGGCCGCCACGGTGACGCATGGGGAGCATTCCTATTCTGCTGCTGGCACGCTTTTCGGTGACACGATGCCACGGCTCATTCGTCTCGCCAATTACCGCCTGGAAGCTTATTTGGACGGAAATCTCCTGCTGTTCAGCCACGAGGACGTCCCGGGAATTATCGGCAACGTCGGGACAATTTTTGGGCGACACCAAATCAATATCGCCCAGATGGCCGTCGGACGAGCCAGCGACTCCCCTGGTGACAAGGCGATTGGCGTGCTCAACCTCGACGGAATCCCATTGGCTGACGCGGTACAGGAAATTGCGGCCATTTCGGGTGTCCACCGAGTCGCAGCGATCCAACTTCCGCCAGCGGGCGAAACGCCTAAGTGTTTGCGCTGATTCGGACGATGAATGCTCTTTGGCCGGCGTAATTCGATTTCTCGCATGGGCGATCCTACCTTCCTCTTGTTTCCCGGGCACGCCTAATCCGCAAGATCGCCACAGTCACCCGCTCTTGGTTCTAGAGGCGGTTTTCCCTGAAGATTACCAGGTTTTTCGAGGTGCGATGAGCGGCCCTCGGTCGATCAAACTTGAACACCTTCGGGACTGAGCGCAAATCCTGACGCACGGTCCTTCTCCGGCACATCCACAATAGGAGTTGCTTGCATGGACTCAAACGAACCGTCCAATCTCGAACAGCGTGTTGATTTGGCGATCTCCGGCAGTCCCTATCTCAACGGTCGCAAACTCCGATTCGAGACCGAAGACAAAAAAGTCGTGCTCAAGGGGAAGGTTGGCACCTACTTCCAGAAACAGATGGCTCAGGAAGCTCTCCGCACGCTTGACGGAGTCGAGTTGATTGAGAACCAACTGGAAGTTACCTGGTAGCAGCCGTTTTTGCGCACTCTCGGCGACCGGTCGTCCCCACGATTCGGCCCTTCACCCCGCTTGTCGCATTACGCCTTTACAGTGATACTGCCGCACTTCGATGGCTGTAACCATCGCATCTTGACCCTGTACTCACTCTAAAGGAGCGATTCATGTCGCGATCAGGCGCCGTCACTTTCACTGGCAATCCCTTGACTCTGGCCGGTGAGGCCATCGAGACCGGTCAACCGGCTCCGGCCTTTACTCTCCACTATTTTCAGGACGGTCTCCACACCATCACGCTGGACGATCTCAAAGGCAAACCAACGCTCTTGAGCGTCGTACCATCACTTGATACGGGCGTCTGCCAGATTCAAACAAAGAGATTCAACGAAGTGCTAGGATCCATGGGGGATCAAATTAACGCGGTCACCGTCAGTTTGGACCTGCCATTTGCCATGAACCGGTTCTGTGGGGCCGAGAACATTGAGTCGATGCGTGTGGCAAGCGACTACCAAGACCGAAACTTCGGCGAAAACTGGGGCATGTTGATCGAAGAACTCAAGCTCCTCGCGCGAGGCGTCTTTGTCCTCGCTAGCGATGGAACCGTCGTTCACGCCGAAACGGTCACCGAAGTGACCGACGAGCCGAATTACGACGCGGCCCTTGATGCGTTAAAAGGCCAGCTGGGTTAGAAGCGTCTACTCCGTCATTCCGGCAATCACTTCCCGAGCCTTTTCCAAGGCCTCGGGTAGCCGGGACGGGTCGCGTCCGCCAGCCTGAGCGAGATCGGGCTTGCCACCGCCTCCACCCCCGACAATCGCAGCGACTTCCTTGACCCAGTTGCCAGCGTGAGCTCCGCGATCCAACAACGTCTTTGAAACTCCAGCGACGAGCGTGACTTTGCCATCGGGCGTCGTACTCGCCAGCAACACGGCTGCACCACCGGATTTCTTGCGGACGGCATCAATTAACTGTCGCATGAGATTCGGGGAGGCGCCGGGCGTTTCAGCAACGACCATTACATAGTCGTCTTTCTGTTCGGCGTTTTCCAAAAGAGTGTCCGCCGACAAACTGCCCGAGGCGTCGATCATGGCTACCTGTTCGCAGAGTTTTTTCTCTTCAGCCAGCAGTGCATCTACCCGCTGCGTTACGTCGACTGACGACACATTCAGTAACCGAGAAACATCGCGAAGGTTACATCGCGTTTGTGCGTACCCCTGCTCGGCAGCGGGTGGCAACTCGATCGTAAAGTCCTTCGGCTTTCCACCAGACGATATCGTTTTCTTCAGGTCGCGTACTCGAGCCACCAATCCACGGATGGCGGCTGCCATTTGTGAGGGGCCAACTTGTAGTGCTAAAGCGGTCGCGCTTACCACACTCGTTGTTCGGTCCGCGTTTTCTTGAGCCCTGGCACCCGTATAAGCAGTCACACGACGAGTTCCCGCCGACACACCTTCCTCACTCACAATCTCGAACGCTTGTACTTCTTCCGTGTTGTCCAAGTGAGTGCCACCGCACAGTTCTCGGCTGAATTCACCCATCGTTACCATGCGGACAGGATCCGGATACTTTTCACCGAACAACATCATGGCGCCCGCCTCTCGAGCAGCTGGCAATGAAATGGTCTCCCATTTGATGGCCTCCTTCGCGGCCACGCGCTCACTGACCGATTTTTCGATCTCCTCAAGCACTTCATCGGGGATCAACTCGAGATTCGTAAAGTCAAACCGCAACACATCTCGGTCGACCTTTGACCCTTGTTGTTGCGCGTGACTTCCCAGGTGTTTCTGCAATGCATAGTGCAGAATGTGCGTCGCCGAGTGTGCCCGCCGAATGGCCTGACGGCTCTCAACATCGACGATCGCTTCAACGGATACGCCACTTTCGAGCGTCCCAGATTCCAAATAACCAACATGCAGGACGAGGTCACCGTCTTTTTGCGTATCCGTTACGACAAAGCGAAACTGCTCACATTCGATGATGCCGGTATCGCCCACTTGGCCACCCGATTCACCGTAAAAAGTGGTCTTTTCTAAAACCAAGCGAATAACGGAATCGACGCCCGTTTGATCATGGAGAGAGCAGAGTTCACCGCCGACAATGATTCCTTTTAGCACCGTTTTGGTGGCGGTTGTTTCGTAGCCGAGAAAAGGTGTTTCGTGCAACACACGCTTCAGTTGTTCGACCGGGCCACTCTTGAACAGCTCAAATTGATCCGATCCTGAATCGATACCGTGTTCTCTCATCGCCCCACGAAAGCCATCCCAGTCAAACGTGAAGTCGGCATCGGCCGCCATTGACTCGGTAAGCTCGGGAGGTACACCATAGGTTTGATAGAGACTCGCGGCCTCGCGGCCATCCACGATGGTCGAACCCGAATCTCTCATCTCGGCAAACACGCGATCTATGCGGCCCAGCGCATCATCTAACGATGCGAGAAAATCGGTTTCCTCCTTGCGCATCACTTGAGCCACTCGGTCGATCGTCTGTTTCAATTCGGGGTAGGGACCGGCCATCTGTTGAACTACGGCGGGGACCAAGTCACACAGGAACGGCGTACGACGGCCCATCTGGTGCCCGTCCAAAATCGCTCGACGGAGCAGCCGGCGAATAACGTATTTTTCCTTATTGGCACCCGGATAGACGTTTTCGTGAATGGCGAAGGAACAGGCGCGGACGTGGTCGGTAATACGTCGCAGACGGCGGCCGGTGTCGGACTCAGCGTCGTATTTGACCTCGCAGACCTCGCCAGCCGCCTCGACGATCGGCCGCAGTATGTCAATGTGGTAGTTTGTCGTTACGCCTTGCAACACGGCGGCAATGCGTTCGAGTCCCATGCCAGTGTCGATGTTCTTGCTCGGTAACGGACGCAGGTTGTCCGGTGGGTCTCCGACGCGGTTGAACTGCGTGAACACGAGGTTCCATATTTCGACTTCCTTTCCGTCATCGCCCATGTAGAAGATCTCGCTACAAGGGCCGCATACACCGTCTGGCCCGCCACTCGGCGCACCAGCCGGCCAGAAGTTATCGTTCTCGCCCATGCGCGAAACATGCGACGACGGTAGGTGAATCTCATCCTGCCAGATTTTGGCCGCTTCGTCGTCGTCCGTGTAGACCGTCACCGATAGACGCGATGGCTCGATTCCGAGCCACTTTGAGTCCGTTAAGAACTCCCACGCCCAAGTGATCGCATCCCGCTTAAAATAATCACCAAAACTGAAGTTCCCTAGCATCTCAAAAAAAGTGTGGTGATAGGCGGTCCGCCCAACATTATCGATATCCCCGGTCCGCAAGCACTTCTGCGAAGTCGTCGCACGAGTGTAGTCGAGTTTCACTTTGCCGAGAAAATGGTCTTTGAATTGGTTCATTCCAGCTGGAGTAAACAGGACCGATGGATCCCACGTCGGCACAAGTACGTCGCTCGCTTGGCGAACGTGGCCCTTGCCCTCGAAAAACGTCAGATATTTTTCCCGTACTTCGTCCGTTTTCATGTTCCGTCTTCCACCTTGTGGCGAGCTTGCTACATACGCTCACCATCTTATCCACTCCGCTCCGGAGGGACCAGTCGACGTTGAGAGGTGGGAACTCGGAGAAAATGACGATGCGAAACAGAAAGGTAATGGGACCGTCCGAAACGATGTCCGCTACTCTCGAACACCGTCATTTACCAACGCGGTGTAACGATCTTCTGGGAGCAAGCCGAACCAGGGATCTGAACTCGGAGTCAGAAACAAGTCCGCGTAGACTCGACGATTCAAGTCATCCACCGCGACAACCTGTTTGGCTTCGATCAACCACCGCAGCAGTTCGGGCCGCAATCGAAACTCGTTCAAGACCGTGTCGGCAGCCAGCGCGCTCTCCAGTTTTGCGATACGAGCCTCCACCTGATTACCATAGGACTCGTTGGCAACGATCTTGCGCGTCATGTCACTCACTCGACATGTCATGGCGTCCGCCATCCTCCGCAATGCTAGGTCATCGGTCAATTGTTCCAACGCCTCGACCGTCTGCACTAGACTCGCCATGACGAATTCCTCGGTCAAGACGCGTTTCGTCACTGACAGGCGGCTTGCCCTCGATGCGGTGGCCACGACTCTCGCCACCGCTTCCTGAGGATCATCTCCTTGCGCTTCGGCGCGGTGAACAGCAACCGTCGCCAGATGCTTACCCCACACGGTGGTCAATTCGGTCAATCTCTGACGGTAGTTTCTCGTTAGCCATACACGTCGTGATTCGGCCGGCACCTGAAGATAACTCTTATCGCGGTCGGCACAGCGTTTCAGATGTTCAAGAAACATCTGTGGTTCGTAGAGACCAGGAAATACGTCCAAGATCGATCCATCACTCGACAGAACGTAATGGATACTGTTACCCGTAATCGTCCCACACAGTTTGCGTCCGTCGCCGAACTCGATGGTGATCTTTGGCACATCCCGAACGGACTGCCAGTAGACTACGAAATTCTCACGAAGCATCTCGGCGATTGCCGGGTCGCTGTAGAGTATCGTGCGGAAATAACGGCTGTTCGCGCAACTATACTCATTGCGCAAGTCGCCCATCAGGCGCAAACTCAAAATTGGTTTCTTCGTCCGACGAGCCTCCCGCTGCGCCCGGTCGAAATTGGTGTACCAGTACAGCCCGGAGATGTGAGAGTAGCGCGCGGCGCCCAGTCGGTCCACTTCCGTTCGTTTTGACGACAGTGCCTCAACACTCGCTTCATCTTGCTGCGATAATTCTGCGAGCTGCGCGACCGCCTTTCGAAAGAGTTCCGGACTGCGCGTAGCTATAGTCGTGACTCTTTCCGCAGGGATTGCCTCAGAGCTATCACCAATCGCAGGGAGAACTACACAGAAAATCACGAACGCCAACATCCCAGTTTTTTTCAGCATCGGTCCTCTCCTTCTACCTTCATGAACAGTGTTGTTTCGCTGATCACATCCTTCCGTTGATCTACAGTTATTCTACGGACCGTTAATCCCCTTGGGCGTAACAAGTTTGTAACAATGAACTGAGCCGAACTCGCTAGCGTCGGGTAGCCCATCGGTTCACAAGAGACACCGGCAATAGCCGGCGGAACGAGGGAGGCGTCAGCGTTCCGGACCGATGCGATAGAGTTTGCCTTCGCGCGAACCATCGGAAACAGTCACCTCAACGGTCCCTTCCATCGCTTGAACAAGCAGCGCGAATCGGCCTGGTGAACTGACCCGTTTGCCCTCAACGAACCGAATGAAGTCACCGGCGCGGATCCCAGCTTGCCAGGCGGGCGAGTCGGCCACTACGTCCGCAACACCGACGCAACCGTCCGGGTCGATCGCGTGAGCCCGGCCAATCAAAGAAGGCACTGCTGTCGGCTGGTCCACTAACATCCCTCGCCATCGAGACGGTTTGTCAACGGAGATGGCACGACGGCGGGAGTCCAAATACCGTTTGCCGAGCTTGACCTGTTTAATGACCTCTCGACCTCGACGGCTGATCTTCAATTCGACCACCGTGTTCGCTGCTTTTTTGCCGACAATTCGACTTA